>NZ_CP147012.1:4688750-5005000 GCF_037126285.1 Bernardetia sp. MNP-M8 | reverse complement strand
TACTCCGAATAGGAGGGTGAAAAGACCTGAAACCGTGCGCTTACAAGCGGTTGGAGGGACGTTAATGTCCTGACATCGTGCCTTTTGCATAATGATCCTACGAGTTACACCTAACTAGCAAGGTTAAGGCATTCAGTGCTGCAGCCGAAGCGAAAGCGAGTATGAATAATGCGTGTAGTTAGTTGGGGTAGACGCGAAACCTAGTGATCTACCCATGGTCAGGTTGAAGCTTTGGTAACACAAAGTGAAGGACCGAACCCGTTGACGTTGAAAAGTCTTGGGATGAACTGTGGGTAGGGGTGAAAGGCTAATCAAACTAGGAAATAGCTCGTACTCTTCGAAATGTTTTTAGGAACAGCCTTGAGTATAGTTTGTGTGAGGTAGAGCTACCGATAAGACTAGGGGGAGTCACATCCTACCAAATCTTGACGAACTCCGAATGCATACAAATGTTTCTCAGGAGTGAGGGCTGTGGTGCTAAGGTCGCAGTCCGAGAGGGAAAGAACCCAGACCATCAGCTAAGGTCCCCAAATATAGATTAAGTTGACCTAAGGTGGTCCGATTACGGAGACAGCCAGGATGTTGGCTTGGAAGCAGCCATTCATTTAAAGAGTGCGTAACAGCTCACTGGTCGAGTGATTGGGCGTCGATAATACACGGGCATAAATCTATTACCGAAGCTATGGACTATGATTTTTTGAAGTCATAGTGGTAGAAGAGCATTCTAAATGCGTAGAAGCTGGATTGTGAATGAAAGTGGAGCGTTTAGAAAAGCAAATGTAGGAATGAGTAACGATAAAGGGGGTGAGAAACCCCCTCGCCGATAGACTAAGGTTTCCTGAACAACGCTAATCGTTTCAGGTTTAGTCGGGACCTAAGGATAAGCTGAAGAGCGATTCCGATGGGAAACAGATTAATATTTCTGTACCTCGTTTAAATTGTTAGGGGAGACGGAGTAAATAGTGTAGTGCGTTCTGACAGAAATGGACGTTAAAGCCGAAACGCAAAGGTTTTTAGTAGGTAAATCCGCTAGAGATTGGATTAGGCAATAGTACGACAAACCTTCGGGGGCGTTGATAATCTACATAATAGCTTCCAAGAAAATCCTCGTTAACGTTAATTTAAATAGCCCGTACCGCAAACCGACACAGGTAGTCAAGGAGAGAATCCTGAGGCGCTCGGAAGATTCATGGTTAAGGAACTAGGCAAATTTACCCTGTAACTTCGGGAGAAGGGGTGCCGTCTTATAGCGATATAAGCGGCTGCAATAAAAAGGTCCAAGCGACTGTTTAACAAAAACACAGGGCATTGCGAAATCGTAAGATGAAGTATAATGCCTGACACCTGCCCGGTGCTTGAAGGTTAAGAGGGGAGCTTAGGAGTAATCCGAAGGTTTGAATCGAAGCCCAAGTAAACGGCGGCCGTAACTATAACGGTCCTAAGGTAGCGAAATTCCTTGTCGGGTAAGTTCCGACCTGCACGAATGGTGTAACGACTTGGACACTGTCTCAACCATGATTCCGGTGAAATTGAAGTATCGGTGAAGATGCCGATTACCCGCAACGGGACGAAAAGACCCCGTGAACCTTTACTATAGCTTCGCATAGTTGTTGAATACAGAATGTGTAGGATAGGTGGGAGACTTTGAAGCAGCGTCGCTAGGCGTTGTGGAGTCATTGTTGAAATACCACCCTTTCTGTATTTGTCATCTAACCTCGTGAGAGGGACGGTGCGTGGTGGGTAGTTTGACTGGGGTGGTCGCCTCCGAAAGTGTAACGGAGGCTTCCCAAGGTTTCCTCAATACGGTTGGTAATCGTATGTAGCGTGTAATGGCATAAGGAAGCTTGACTGCAAGACAAACAGGTCGAGCAGGTACGAAAGTAGGGCATAGTGATCCGGCGGTTCTGTGTGGAAAGGCCGTCGCTCAAAGGATAAAAGGTACTCCGGGGATAACAGGCTGATCTCCCCCAAGAGCTCATATCGACGGGGAGGTTTGGCACCTCGATGTCGGCTCGTCACATCCTGGGGCTGGAGAAGGTCCCAAGGGTTGGGCTGTTCGCCCATTAAAGTGGCACGCGAGCTGGGTTCAGAACGTCGTGAGACAGTTCGGTCTCTATCTGTTGTGGGCGTAGGAAATTTGCGAAGATCTGACTTTAGTACGAGAGGACCGAGTTGGACAAACCTCTGGTGTATCAGTTGTGGTGCTAACTGCATTGCTGAGTAGCCACGTTTGGAACAGATAAGCACTGAAAGCATCTAAGTGCGAAACTGACTTCAAGATGAGATTTCCCTTAAGAGACGTTAGAGATGATGACGTAGATAGGCAGCAGGTGGAAGTTTAGAAATAAATGGAGCTGAGCTGTACTAATTTCTCAGTAGTCTTTTGTTAGTGTAGGTTTTCCGATATGCAAACGGAGAGTCATAATTTTTAAATATACTATACACCTTACTTTGTTAAAGTAACACTTGTTAAAGAACTTTTTAAGAACTTGTGTAAGTTGCATTGGTACTAGCCAGACAATTTACCTAAAGAAAAAGGGTGATCATAGCATAGGGGTACACGTCTTTCCATTCCGAACAGAGCCGTTAAGCCCTATTGCGCCGATGGTACTGCGCTATTCGTGGGAGAGTAGGTCATCGCCCGTCTTTATAAGGACAAATGCAGGAATGTATTTGTGAACGGACAAAGAATTAAGCCTTTTTAATCATAATTGATTAGAAAGGCTTTTTTTGTGGAAAACAGTTTTTATATCATCCTAGTGAAAAAACTGATGGCGAAAAATTTATTAGAGTAAATCAAGTAATAATAGTAATTTATTGAGGCAAAGCTGAATTTATTTTGTATATTTCTGAAAATTGATCTTTCCTATCTGTATTTTCTTATGACAACTTTCAAAGAATATCTATCAGCTCTTGTGTATATCTTTTTTCCAGATGTTTGTTTGGCTTGTGGAGGAGTAATAGAGCAAGGAGAAAAAACGATTTGTTCGATATGTAAATTTAGTTTTCCTAGAACAAATTTTCATTTGGATAACGAGAATGCTTTAGCACAAAAATTTTGGGGAAGAACAAAGGTAGAACATGCTATTGCGTATTTATTTTTTAAAAAAGCAGCAGATGTACAAAGTATGTTGCATTATCTCAAATACAAGGATTCGCCAGAAGTGGGAATACTTATAGGAAATTGGTATGGACAAGAGCTTTTAGAAAATGATTTTCATAAAAATTTTGATGTTATTATTCCTGTCCCTCTACACCCAAAAAAACTTAGAAAAAGAGGGTATAATCAGAGTGCTTGTTTTGGAGAAGGTTTAGCAGAAGTTTGGAAAATTCCACATTTAGAACACGGATTAGAGAAAGTAACAAATACTAGTTCTCAAACGAAAAAATCAAGACAAGAACGATATGAGAATATGAAAGCAGGATTTTTAGTGCCGAACCCAGAAGAAATAAAAGACAAAAATATTTTGATTGTAGATGATGTAGTTACTACAGGAGCTACTTTGGAAGCCTGTATTAATCTGCTTTTAGAGAAGGGAGCAAAAACAGTAAGTATTGCTGCCATTGCAATTACACAAATTTAATACAAGGAAATTATATAGAAGTATCTACAGAAGAGACATGAATAATCTGTTTAATAACTCTAAAAATTTCTGAAAAAGTGACTTTATCTAAAACTTCAAAAGAAAGTGACTGTGCTTTCTGATGAAGACGAATAACATTTGTTTTTACATTTTGTGGCTGACTTGGTAATGCTTCTACCCAAAACTCTACTTCTAATTTAGTAGCTTTTTCTGTATTGTAAAGTTTATAGTCAAATTGAAAAGTAAGAAAACTACGATTCATTTTCGGATAGGTAAGCCATTTATAGTTCCATCCTTGTACTTTGGCAAACATTCGAAGCTTTTTCTGATTCAGAATTATTGCTTCAAAACGATTGCTTTCTTCATTTTCATCTATTTTTCTTTCAAAAACACCTCTAAAAACTTGCTGAAAAGGCTGTTTTAAATCTTTCTGTTTTATAAGTTCTTGCCAATCTTCTAATTCTTGTTTCTGTAAGAAAGCAGGATGTAAAAGACGAATATTTGTATTTTCTTTTACTTTAACAGGATTTTTATCAGTGTCGACAAAGCGACCAAAAGAAGACCATACTGTTTTCCATTCTTTTTCTGTATCAGAATTTGTTGTATTAATTTCTACTTGCCACACCAAATTTTCTACAACAGTTCCCAAAAGTCCGTGATTGGCGTAAGCAGTTTGCCAATGTGAATAGGTAAAAGTTTTTTGAGTTAAATAGGTTTTTTCTAAACGTTGCCTTTGTAGAGTAAGTGTTTTTTGTGCTTCATTGGCTGTGTTTTTTAGTTTCTCTATTTTATTAGGAAATTCTCGTTTGAGAGCAGCAGGAACACTTTTTAATTCTTTTCCTTGAGTATCAAACCAAGTAAGTTTTACTTTATTTTCTATAACCTGCATTTGATAGGCATAAATTTTTTCAGGATTTAGTTTTGAATGAATTTCTCCTTCCAAAAATCCATTTTCTAGTCCATAATCTGGCAAATGATTTTCTAAAAGCTCTATTACCTCCACTTTTTGTTTTTTTGCAATTTGAGTAAGTTTAGTTTCTACTAATTTTTTTAAAGAAAGAGATTGTAATTGAATTTGTATAGAAAGCAGTGCTTGAATAGGAGTAACATTCTCAATGTCTGCAATGGCATAAATTGCTTGTTCAGAAAGTTTGTAAGAAGCAATTCCTGTGATTTTATCTGTTTTATCATTGCTTTTAAAAGGTCTATTTTTGCCTGCTTCAATAGCAAGTTCGGAAAGCAAATCAATAGAATTTTGGTCTGCTACAAAAGGTAAAGCACGAATAAGACGAGAAAAAATCGTTTCATTTGGATATTCTAGTAAATAATTTCGCTCGTATTCTAATCCAGATTCATCTTCATAAAAAGCTGTTTTGGGTTTTTGAAGAATTACAAGTTCTAGCCAACTATGCACTATTGTACGAAAAGATTTTTCACCTATTTTTTTTATAATAGGCAAAATCTGTTTTTTATAACTTCGTGGTGTAACGTCAATTATTTTTTCGAATAAATACGACCAAAGCAACTGTTCTTTTTCTTCTGCGTAATCGAAAAATTCAGTTACACTATTTCCCCAACTATCTTCTTTATTTAGCATTTTCTTATTTGTATAACAGACTTTTCAGTCTGTTGAATTAGTAGATTATCAACTATTACTTTGAAACAGATTAGGAAGTCTGTTGTACTATTTGATTTCTTTCATTCTCTCAAATGGTTTTGTTCTATCAAAAAGATAGCGATACGTCGCATGTCTTTTTACTTTTTCAGCTTCCAAACTCTCACAAAGTTTAACCATATTAGTATTAAAATCTCCAATCCAATTAAATTCTATGTAGTCATATTGATAGTTAGGTTTACTTCTGCGCTCTTTTTGATATGCCATAACCATCCCTAATTCTACTCCTTTTCGTTGAAATTCTGGTGCAACTCCAAATATTACTCCAAATACTTTTTTATTTTTCTTCTGCATTTTATGCCACAGAAATTGTAGTTTTTGCAAAATGCCAAATTTTCCGTTTAGGTGTTTGAAAAGCTGATTGAGTTCAGGTAACATCACATAAAAACCAATAGCTTTTCCTTCAAAATAAGCAAACCATACCAAATCTTCTTCTAAAATAGGTTTCATTTGCTTTAAAAGAGCTTTTGAATCTTCTACTGTAAGTTTTGCTACACCTGCATGATTTCCCCAACTAGCATTATATACTTCTCTAAAGTCTTCTGCATGTTTGTCAATAGTTGCTTTGTTGATATGAGAAAAAGAGTAGCCTTCCTTTGTCATCACTCGGTTAGCAATTTTTTCTAATCTTTCCGAAACATCATACATTTCACGTCCATAGGTAAACTGCTGAAAATACTCTTGAAAACCCCATTTTTCAAAAAAATCTTTGTAATATTCAAAATGATAACCCATCTGATAATTAGGAGGCTTATCAAATCCATCAATCAAAACTCCCCACCATTGATTACGTTCTCCAAAATTTATTGGTGCATCCATCGCTTCCATTCCACGCTCTGAAAGCCATTTTTTAGCTTTATCAAATAATGCAAAAGCTACTTTCTCATCATTAATACATTCAAAAAAACCTGCTCCTCCTGTAGGTTGTTCATTATCTTGCAAAACAGTTTTAGGATTTATGAAAGCTGCAATTCTTCCTATTGTTTTTCCAGTATTGTTTTGTAAAAGCCAGCGAATTGCTTGTGCTTTTATTTCCCCTTTTTCTCCTCCAGTTTGCTTAAAAAGTGGATTTTGAGTTTCATCAAATACAATTTCTATATCTTTATTTAATGGACGAATCCAATAGGGATTATGTTTGTAAAGACGAGCTGCAAAATCATTAAATTCTTTTTTATGTTCTTTTGTTTCTACTTCTATGAAATTCATTTTATGAGTAATGGTAAATTCTGACTAATTATTATTGTATTATCAAATCTAAAAGAACAAATTTACAATTTTTATTTTTTATAAAAATGGTGTAATTTAATTCTTATCTTCGTCATTGTTTACAATTTTTATTAAAAAAAGAAAAAGCACGCCTTTTCTCTACTATAAAACTCCTCCTATGAAGTCATCATTTTATTCTATATTTTCCTGCTTTTTATTATTTGCTCTTTTATTTTTTTTTGAAATAAAAGTAACTGCTCAAAACACCACTGAGCAAAATAAGCGATTTTTTAAATTGATAAATTTGAAAAACAAAGCTAATAAAGGCTTTTTTCAAACGGATAAGCAGATTACAAAACTTCTTTTTGAAGGTGCTAAAAGAGGTGAATTGCCAATTTATAAGGTAGAATATCAAGATAATGATGCAAAAAAAGTAGAGGTAGAACGCTTGGAAACAGAACACATGGATAAATTCCAAACGCTTACTACTGACCAGCTTAGTATTTTGGGAATAGATTATGTTGAAAGTGTAACTAATTCTAATCAAACGATTCATATTCAATATCTACATTTGTTTGTAGCAGGAAAATACTTTTCAGATTCGAAGCCTCAACCTGTTGTTTCATTTCGCTATGAAGATGCCAAACGTTTTCTAGACAATGACCACAGAAGTGTTTGGATGCCTACTCAAGGTGATGAAAACGAAGAGGTACAAAATGATAATTTTTTTGAAAATCTGTTTTTAGCAGACGAAAGTCAGCAAGCCAAAATTAGCCAAAAATTAGCACAGCTTGTGAAAAGTGGTAATATTACTCCTTACGATTTAGAAGAATTTGAATATAAAAAGAAAGAAAAAGGAAAGAAGAAGCAACTCAAAGAACCTGAAAAAATGAGTGCTGAACAGTTTTTAAATCGTTGGAATTCTCTTACAGATGCTCCTATTGGAGAAGTCAGAATTCAGAATATTGATGATAGAATTCCTACGAAAGACTCACATGATTTTTTTACTTCAAAATGGATTACAGTTTGGAATACAAAAAGTGATTATTTGAAACCAGTAGCTTCTTTTTTAGTGGAAGAAATGAAGCCTTTTTTTGAAAGTAAAAGGTCTACTTCTACCTCTCAAAAAATAACTACGTACACAAATGCTTTGCAAAATCAGTATTTTGAAAGCGAAAATATAGTTTGGGAAAATGAAGATTTGAAAGATGAACCTTTTTATAAATACAATTCTAATTTAAAAAATCAAGTTTTAAATCAATTAGCTTATTATGTCAGAACAGAAATTCATTTGAAAGAAAATGTAAATAAATCATTGTTTCAAGATGATAATGAAATTTCTAAACTTCTTTTAGAAGCTGCTGAAAAAGGTAAACTACAGGCGTATGAAGCAAATTACAATGCAGAAAAAGGAAATTTCTATGAGAAAGAGATTGATTTTGCAGAAATTAAAGCAAATTTATTGAAAATAAAAACTGAAAAATCAGCGTCTGAAATACTTAATATTAGTGAAGAACAAGTTAAAATAGGAATTTCTTTAGAACAAGTTGCAGAGTTAGAAAAATATAGAAATGAGCAAGCTAAAGAGCTTTTGGAAGTAAACGAACTGTATACTGACCCTTCTAGTAAATTTTTTTATATGTCGGATATTTCGCTTTTAGAAATTGAGAATGAAGTTATTTATGATATAGAAAATGATCGTTATTATTATCAATCGGCTTACATTTCGTTATATGTTCCTGCTGAAAAATCGGGAATTGAGATTAATAAACTCATTGCAAAGTTTAAAATTCAAGATGTGTTGAAAGTTCTTCGAATTAGTCCAAAAATCACACTCTCAGATTATCAAAAACAATTTATTCATCAAAATTTTGCAGCAGAAAAACGAATTCCTAAACGAGTAAACTATACTTATTTTTTATGTAGGCAGCTTTATATAGGAAATAAATGGCTAGTAGATGGTATTTTTTGGGAGTAAAAAACATCAAAAATTATTGCGACATATTGAAAAAGAATTACGTATAGAAAATAACAACTCCAACAAGAAAAATAATTTCACTCAAAAATTCTATTACTATTAATTCTTACAACTTATGTTAAAATTAAATTTCAATTCTAGACAAGAAATTGCTAATTCTGCTAAGAATGCTTTTTCTATCAATTTTCCTTTTTATGTTTTTGCACTAGGAGTTTTACTTGCTTTTTCTGCTTTCCAGTGTGATGACCAAGGCTGTGACCCTCCTATTGATGAATGCGAAATTGTTATGACAGCTGATGTAGTGGTCGAACAAGTAGTTTGTGGAGTAGGTGTATGGGATAATCTTTGGTTTAATGATGGCTCAAATACTTATTTACAACCCTATTCTTTAGATGAGTATGCAAAAGCCGATATTGAAAATATGGAAATAAAAGACAAAATGAGTTTGAAAATTCATTATCAGTATGCTAAAAAAGATAATCGTTATGATGATATAGTTATTTGTCTTGCATACCCTGGACCAAGTGAGCCAATCAAAATTATTTCCATTGAAATAGTGAATAACTAAAATAGAAATTATCAAATACATTCAATTTCTGTAAAAATCAAAATCACTTTTTTAAGCTAAAGAAGTGATTTTTTCGTTTGTAACTGATGTTACGCAAAAGGCTGCTCTGTGTGCCACAGAGCAGGGTTGAAAAAAACTAAATCCGTGTTCTGTGGCACACAGAACACTAAACTGCGTAATATCAGTTTGTAATTAAAGCAATAGTAATGAATGCCAAAACTTAGTGTTTATGGATGTGTAGATGCGTGTTTTTCTAAATATCACTTTATAGAAAATGTCTCAGTAAAAACAAACATTTGCCTTGTTTCAAGACTTAGAGATGATGCTTATCTAAGATATTTATTTAGAAGAGAGCCAAAACAACCTGATGGCAAAGTTGATATTAAAAATACAGATTTGAACTACTTTAAATTAGCTCATAGTTGTAAAGTTTTACAAGGTTATACCAAAATTAATTACTACTAAATATGATTTTTTAATTGTTCAGTATAAATCCCAAACACCACATAAATAATCCCAAATATGAAGCTTTAGTGTTTTAAACCCTAAACAGACTATTGTTAAAATCTTATGTTTAAAAAAATAATTTCTTTTAGTTTACAAATTTTGTTAGTCATTTTTTTGACAGTTCTTACTCAAATTGGAGGTATTATTTGGATTATCTGTTGGTTACAACTAACTATTTTTGGTTACAAAAAAAAGAAAAAGCATTATTTCAATTATTTCAATTATTTCAAAATAAAGTTGCTTTACTTTCTTGCATTTTATCTATTTGCTACTTTTGCAATTATTCCTCTAGCTTCTGAAAAATATAGTAACCGAGTAGCACTTCCCATTTTTGAAGAAAGTAATCTTCAACCTACCACCATTTGGACATGTATTTTGAATAGGCATTATGTAAAACCACAGCTTAAAGAAGCCTTATTTAGAATAGGAAAAGATTTTGATAAAAAATATCCAAATTCAAAAGTAAGGTATTTAGATGCTAATTTTCCTTTTTATACAGGTTTTCCTCTTCTACCACATATTAGCCATAACGACGGAAAAAAAATAGATTTGAGTTTTTTTTATTTGGATAAGGAAACAGGCAAACCGACACATGAAAAGCCTTCTTTTTCGGGTTATGGTATTTATGAAGAGCCACAAAAAGGGGAAATAAATCAGCCAGCAATATGTTTAAAACAAAGTTGGTATTATGATATAGGAAAATATGCCAAAATTTATAGCCATAAAGAAGACTATTCTTTTGATGCAGAACGAACAAATTATTTGATGAAGCTAATCATAAAAGAAAAATCTTTAAAGAAATTTTTTTTAGAACCACATCTTAAAAATCGTTTCAATATTACATCTCCCAAATGGCGTTTTCACGGCTGTAAAGCTGCTAGACATGATGACCATGTGCATGTGCAATTATAAAATTATTTCAATATCTCTAATAAATGATTGGGGATTTTGTCATCACTACGTTCGTTATACCAAGAAATAGACTGAATAAGCCAATTTCCTTTTGCACAAATAAGTTGAATACTATTTATTCCTTTTGTGGTTGGTTCTCCGTCTAATTCAATTTTGTTGGTAAAAATACTGAAACGTTGTGCAATTTTTCCAAAAATCTGTGTACGATGTGAAATCTCTTGTGTAAAAAGTTGAGGAATGTCATTTTGTTCTATCTGACTCTGTAATACTTGTGCAAATGTACGAACATCTAAAAACATAGGTGCATCAAGGTTTGCATTGATAAATTGTGCGCTACTTGTAAAACAGTCATGAAAGTTTGACCAGTTTGGTTCTATGCCTTCCGAAAAAGACATACTTTTATACAACAACTCTATTCGTTTTTGAATAGCTTGTTCTTTATTTTTATATAATAATGAAAAATCAGTAATTGATTCTTTATCAGACTTTTGTCCAAATTCTTTCATATTCTAGCTTTAATATCTGTATTTTAGGTTTCTCTTGAAAAATACTCTTCTGAGTAAGAGAATAATGTAAAATTAAGATAAAAATCGTTTTGTTGTGTGGTTTTTAATGTTTTTTTCTAAAAATAAATCTGTTCGTTTTAGATGTTTCAAAGACAAATTGCTGTTTTTTAATTGTTTATAAATTATTTAAGAATAGCTAGAATTGCAAAATCCTACTGAGTAATCTTCGATAATTCGATAAATCACTCAATAGGATTTTAAATAAGTTCAAACTTTATTTTTTTATTTTCTATAAAAAAAAAATTATCTTTTGTTAGGGTTTTCGCTTTCCACAGGCGTTTCTATATTTTTTAATAGATATTTAGATTTGTTATCCTCTGTAATTGGATCAAAATCTTCTAAACTCACCAAAATACCACGCAATCCCATTTTTTCTTTTAAATTTCTGTTATAAACTTCGGCATGTTCGTAACTATAAAAAGGTCCTAGAAGTAATCTGTACAACATTTTTCCATCTACTTCTACAAAAGTTACCAAAATGTTATCGTGCCAGTGTACTTCTAATTCAGCAACATTATTTACCAAATTTTGATAATTTTCAAAAACACCCAATTGAATACCAATAGTTTTTTCTTCTACACCATACGGACGAATACTAAAATGATATACTTCCTGAATTTCACCTTCTGTTTGTAATTTCAATGAAAGTTCTGGGTCGGCAGCTTTTGCAAAAGCAGAAATACGGTCATCTGAAGAACCTTTTTTGTCTTCATGGAGCTTCAAACGAGCAATCATTTGTTTCGGACTTAGATAGGATGTAATTCTATCAACTAATTTTCCTTGAGGTGTAAAAACCAAAATTTGAGGAAAGCTCTTCACTTCATATTTTTTAACTACATAATCTGCATATAATGAAGGAGCTTGTAGTTTTTGAGCTATATAACGTTTTTTCACGTAGGTCTGAACATATTGGTTAGCAAAAGTAACTGAATCAAATTTGTTGTTTTTGGCATGAACAAAAACAAAATAAGGTTTGTCTTTCTTTTTTCCTTCCTCTTGCAACTGGTCAAATGAACCTGCAAAATAAGCCATTTTGTTAGTTTGAGTAGTTTCTGAGAGAACAACAGCCTTCTTCTGTGCAAAAGCAAAGTTTGAAGTAATAAAAAAGCCTAATAATAAAAGTAAAACTCTTCTTTTGTAGAAGTGATTAACTGTAAATAAATTGAAGTTTATTATTTTTGCTAAAATCATTTTGAAATAGGACATAAAAAGTGAGTTTAAGATGAAAAAATTTCTTTATTCTTGATAAGAAATAAAGATAGGAATAAATTAGTTTTGAGATAAAATTTAAGGCATAATAAATTGAATTTTATTATCTCAAAAATTTATTTCTCTTACAACCGTTCTTTTTAAAACTACAAAAGAGGAAAAAGTGTTTGTAGATTTGAGTAATAAATAGTACAAAACAGAATTAAAGCGAAAATATATTAATAAAACATGAGTAATTACTACGATTTATTAGGCATCACAAAAACAGCCACTTTACAAGAAATAAAATCTGCCTACAAAAAACAGGCTTTAAAGTTTCATCCAGATAGAAATGCAGCAACTCCTCAAGAAGCACAACTAGCAGAAGAGCGATTCAAATTAATAAATGAAGCCTATCAAGTTCTTTCTGACCCTATTAAAAAGTCAAGGTATGATAATGAATTAGAGTTTGAAAGTGCAAGAAGACAACAATATTATAAACAATATACATCAAGTGGGAACTATTCTGACTCTTCTAATCAGAATACACATCAGAATACACAAAGAGATACAGGCTATACTTACCAAAGAAGACAAACTACTCAAAAAAAACAACCAACTTTCGAATTTGGAAAAACAGAGTTATATATCGTTTTAGGCTTTGCTGTAATGTTTGTTTTTGCTTATTTACTGATGAATGTCATGACAAATTACTCATATAATACCTATATAGAGGAAGCAAAAGCAGCCATAGAATCAAATGATTTTGTAACTGCCCATAAAGCACTAGAAGAAGCACAAACACAAAAAGAAGAAGATGCTGAAGTAAATTATTTGTTAGGAAAAATTCAGTTGAATAGAAAGAATTATGCTGATGCTATTAGCTATTTCAGAAATGCACTTTCTTATACTGATAAAGGTGAAAAAGAGATTAGAGCAAAATACCATAATGAAATAGCAGATACTTATTTCTTGATGAATGAATATTATTTAGCTATTGAAGAGTATAAAATAGTTGGTTCTTTAGGAGGCTACAATCAAAGAGTACTCATGAATATTGCTGATTTGTATCTTGAGAAATTGAGAGATTATGATAAAGCAAGTTTGTATTTTGATAAAATTATTGAAAAAGAACCAAAATTGGTAGAGCCATATATTGGAAAAGCTGTTGCCAAACATAATACAAAAGACTATCAAGCAATGGGAGAACTTTTAGATAAAGCAATAGAAATTAATCCAAAGAATTCGTACTTATGGTATTATAAAGGGTTTTATTTTTGGGAAAAGCCAGTTTCAGGTATAGAAAGTGAAATAGAGAATAACGGAGATGCGAAGGTAAAAGATAAACAAAATGCTTGTGAGAGTTGGAAAATTGCTGTCAGTTATGGAAGTCAAGAAGCTGCAAAGCCTTTGAGTGAATATTGTAAATAGAAAGTAATAAAAGTAAAAAACAAATTTGGTAGTCAAGTGTCAGGGGAGTTTATTCTCACACTATTTTTTGAGCCAAAACAAACTTCATTTGTTGTTTAAGAGAAACACAACTATATTTGAATTATATTTTAATTCTAGATGAACTAATTACCTAAAACACTACAAACATATCTCATGAAAAAATCCCCTAATAAGTCTTTTAAGCTCGCTCTACATTGGCAAATTATTATTGGCATGATACTCGGTGTCGTATTCGGAATAAGTGCCGTTCTGATGGGCTGGAGTGGTTTTGTTGCTGATTGGATTCAACCATGGGGAAAGATTTTTGTAAACTCATTAAAAATGATTGCAATGCCTCTTGTATTTATTTCTTTGATACAAGGAATTGCAAGTATGAGTGATATTTCAAAACTCTCTCGTTTAGGAACTCGTACAATAGCTATTTATCTTATTACAACAGTAGTAGCCATTACTATTGGACTTGTCTTGGCAAATGTAATTCAACCTGGTAAAGCATTTTCGGAAGAAAAAAGAGCCGAATTTGCTCAAAAATATGAAGCCAAAACAAAATCTAGCAAAGAAAAAGCATTAGCTGTAAAAGAATCAAATCCATTACAACCTATCATCGATATTGTTCCTGATAATGTTGTGGCAGCAGCTACCAATAATCAAAATATGCTTCAAGTGATATTTTTTGCTGTTTTGTTTGGTGTAGCTTTAGTAATGATTGATTTTCAGAAAGGAGAAATTATCAAAAAAGGATTTGATGCTCTCAATGATTTGGTCATAAAAATAGTAGAAATACTAATGCTCTTTGCGCCTTATGGGGTTTTTGCACTTCTTGCTTTTCTGATTGTAGATTTTGCAGAAGGAGATTTGAATAAAGTAGTTGAACTGTTTAAAGTAGTTGGTTTGTACTGCTTAACTGTAATTTTAGGACTATTTTTGATGGTTGTTTTTTATGTGCTTGTGCTAATGATTTTTGCTCGTTATAATCCATTGCAGTTTTTTCAAGGCATTGCTCCTGCACAGCTTTTGGCATTTTCTACCAGTTCTAGTGCAGCTACTTTGCCTGTTACGATGGAAAGAGTAAACAAATTTTTGGGTGTTCCCAAAGAAATTGTAAGTTTTGTTTTGCCTGTGGGCGCAACTGTAAATATGGACGGAACAAGTTTGTATCAAGGCGTTGCAGCTCTTTTTATCGCTCAGGCTTACGGAATGGATTTGACTATTGTACAACAACTTGGAATTGTCTTGACGGCTACTTTGGCTTCTGTGGGTGCTGCTGCTGTTCCAGGGGCTGGTATTTTGATGCTTGTTATTGTTTTGGAACAAGCAAAAATTCCTTCTGATGGAATTAACCTTATTTTGGGAGTAGATAGACTTTTGGATATGTGCCGAACAGTTGTCAATGTTACAGGAGATGCAACAGTTTCTCTTTTAGTGGCAAAATCTGAAAATGAACGATTAGACGGGGAATAGAAATTAGAAAAATGGAGATTATAAAGTAAGGAAGACTAAAAAAATAAATTTACATTTTTAGCTATTTATAAAAACAGGGTTAAAACCCTGTCCAATTCAAAAACTACCTTTTATGATTTTTCACAAAGATATGTTTTCAAAAATAGGTTATGAATTATAAATTGAACAGTTTTTAACCCTGTTGATTAATGCGTGAATTTTTCAAAGTGTAAATTTATTCATTTTATACTTCTAAGAAATAGAAATACAGAATATAATTTCTCAAAAACTGTATTCTGTATTTTTTTATAAAAAGTCATTCTAACTTGCTTCTATTTTTATTGAAGTCATTGTAAGCGAGCCACCAATAGGTTTATCATTAAAAATATCTATTTTGTCATTTTCCTCTTTTAATGCTAACGTATAAATGAGAGGCAAGTAATGTTCTGGAGTTGGAATGGCTAATTCAAACACTTTTCCTTGTGATTTGAAATTGATTAATTTTTGATGGTCATCATTTAAGATATATTTTTTGATATTTTCATTTGCTTCGGTTGCCCAATCAAAAGCATAAGGTTGATTCAATTTATCCCAAGCTACTAATCTTAAATTATGTATTATATTTCCACTGCCCACAATTAAAACTCCTTTTTCACGCAAACTAGCTATTTGTTTGGCTAACTCATAATGATATTGAGCAGGTTTTGAATAATCAATACTCATTTGGATAACAGGAATATCAGCATTTGGATAGAGATGTTTGATTACACTCCATGCGCCATGGTCAAGTCCCCATTTTTCATCTAGCTTTACTTCTGTTTTGGTAATTATCTTTTTAGTTTCCTGCGCTAACTCAGGACTTCCTTTAGCTGGATATTGCACCTCAAATAACTCTCTTGGAAATCCTCCAAAATCATGAATAGTACGTGGATTTTGCATAGCTGTAACAAAAGTTCCCTTTGTTTCCCAGTGAGCAGATATACAAAGTATGGCAGTAGGACGCACCATATCTTTTCCTAATTGTCTGAATGATGCAACAAATTCGTTTTCTTCAATAGCATTCATTGGACTTCCATGACCTAAAAATAATACAGGCATTTTACTTGTCTTACTCAGCGATGAAGTCATTTTATCTAACTCTTTCAATTTCATGGAAGTGCTTAATAATGGTAAAAGTAATAGTGATTTTAAAAAGTCTTTTCTAGTCATTGTAAATCCAATAATTAGCAATTTTATGAAAAATACACAAATAAAGTAGTTAAAATCCTAAGTCATTTTAAAACTTAGGATTTTGATAATTCAATATATAACTCATTATTTATACACTTCTTTAATAAATGATGAAAGAGTTTGAGTTTTTCTACCTAAAATAGTTTCCAAATCATTTTTTGTTTTCTCAAACTCGCCACTTGCTATTCCCAAACTAAAACCTGTTGTCATGCCAATAATTTCGGCTGGCAAACCTACAGATTTTAATGTCGCTTCAAATTCTGGAACTGTTGGAGAAACATAATTAATAGTTTCACCTATTGCTTCAGATAAATAAGTAGCAATATCATTAAATGTTATCAGCTTGCTTCCATTAAACTCATAAATTTTGTTGGCATGTTTTTCAGGTTCACTCAAAATGATTGCTTCTGCTTCAGCAAAATCTTTTCTTAGAGCAAATGCTGTTTTTCCATCGCCAGTAGGCAAATAGACTGTTTTGGTCTGCTGTAATTGCTCTTTCGAACCGATGAACATAGGAACAACTTCTGCATATAGATTATGTCTAAGAATTGTATACGTAATTCCTGATTCTTTAATCCATTCCTCTGTTTTAATGTGTGCATCAACAACAAGATGAAGTGGCGATTTTTCTGTTTCATCATTTCTTACTGTACTTGTATAAAGAATATGCTTTATTCCAGCTTCTTTAGCAGCATTGACTACATTTTCATGCTGTGATAAGCGATTATTAATATCACTTCCAGATACAAAATAAAGCACATCAATAGTTGCAAAGGCAACTTTTAAAGCATCTGAATTGTCATAATCAGCAACACGAACATCAAAGCCTTGTTCTAGATAGTGTTTTGCTTTTTCAGCACTTTTGTCTCTTACCAAAACGGCAATATTTGTAGCTTCAATTTTTTCTTTTAAAAATTCTGCAACATTGCTTCCTAATCCACCTGTCGCACCTGTAATTAATATTTTGCTCATGATTTTCTTATTTTTCTATGATTTAATTTTACAAACTAAAATAAAGTAACTAACTTTTGGTTAGTCAAAGATAAAAGGTTACTTTTGTTATTACAAGAGCTTACAACAAAATCACTCACTTACCTTGAAGTTATTATTGCTGATAATCAGTTAGTTATGAAAAGAGAAACTTTAGAAAAATATTCGGACGTAGATAATTGTCCTGTCAGAAATGTCCTTGATAAAGTAGGCGATAAGTGGTCAATACTTATTTTATTGATTTTGCACGAAGAAAAAATCCTGCGTTTTAATGAAATAAATAAATACATTGAGAGTATATCACAAAAAATGCTTTCTGTAACTCTAAAAGGCTTAGAGTCAGATGGATTAGTCAAACGAACTATTTATCCTCAAGTTCCTCCTCGTGTAGAATATGAACTTACTGATATGGGAGAAAGTCTTGTTCCTCACATAGAAACGCTTGTAAATTGGGCAAAAATAAATATAGACAACATAAAAAAATCAAGAGAAAAATATTCAAAATCAAAATAAGGCTAAAAAAAATACAGAATACAATTTATCAAAAAAATGTATTCTGTATTAAACGTTATCACGGTTAATTTTGTAAAGTTCATTTTTCCTTAGTGGTAGGTTTGCAAACCTACCACTAAGGAAAAATAAGCAAAGGTATAGTTTTTATAATTAAGTTGATTATCAAACCTGTAAATAACCGTGATAATGTTTATTAACTGGTTACTAATAATTATTTACAGATAACTGTTTACTGGTGTCTTTTTTCCAAAACTTCCATCACTTCATCAATTTTGACATCTTGAGAGCGCATCAAGACAAGCAAGTGATACAATAAATCGCCACATTCTTCTTTGAATCGTTCTTTGTTTCCTCTCATTGCATCAATAACTACTTCGACAGCTTCTTCGCCAACTTTTTGCGCTACTTTATGAACACCACTTTTGAGAAGTTTATTTGTATAAGAACTTGCATTTTCTTCTGTGTCTTGGCTTCTTTTTTCAATCGTATTTTCCAAATGCTGCAAAAAATGAATATTAGCTGTATTTTTTTCTTCGCCAAAACATGTATCTGTTCCTGTATGACAAACTTCGCCTTGAGGTTTTACAAAAATTAGAAGTGTATCATTATCACAATCTAAGTGCATTTTTTGTACATGTAAAAAGTTTCCAGAGGTTTCTCCTTTTGTCCAAAGACGGTTTTTTGTTCGGCTAAAAAAAGTCACTTTGTTTTCTTTCTGCGTTTTTTCGAAGGCTTCGTGATTCATAAAACCAAGCATCAAAACACGCATTGTTTTAGAATCTTGAATAATGACAGGAACAAGTCCGTTTTGTTTTTCAAAATCTATTTGCTGACTTTGTATTTCTTCGTTTATATTCATTTTATTTTTAGGCTACTAGCTAGGAAAAGACAAACCTTTTCTCTACAAATAATTTTATTTTTAATGGATTACAAAAGTAAACTATAAAGCTACATTTTTCAAAAAAGATTACTAATTCGTTTTATTCTAAATCCTCAATTACTTTCTAATTGTTTTTATTTTTCTGACCACACGAGAAAATGTACCCGAGTCAGAAGTAGGAATATCATCTGTATTTTGCACGTGTCTGATATTTTCTATAGTATAAAAAGCATTGGGATTGTGCGTATTTATTAAGTGTAAAAATTTAGGTAATTCTTTTCTTTTCACAATCGAAAAAACTACACCTACATCACCATATTTTCCTTCTGCTTGCAAATGTGTAAATCTATAATTGGTGTCTTTTAGTTTGGAGATAAGATGTTCAGCTGTTTTTCCTGTAATAATTCTGACCATTACCATTCCTAAAGCAATTCGTTGTTCTAACCACATTCCCAAATAAGTTCCCATTGCAAAACCTCCTGCATATGCCAAATAAGACATTATATTAGTAAGGTTTTGCATAATCTGACCAATAGCAAGTAGCCATACAAAAGCTTCAACAAAACCAATAAGTGGCGCAATATTGCGTTTTCCCATTGTTACAAGTACGATTCGAAGCGTTGAAAGACTAACATCGGTCAGACGAGCCAAGAAAATAAGAATAGGAAGAATAACGTAGGCATACACCCAAATTGTATCTTCATTGAGATACTGATAAAAAAAATCTTGCATAGAACTACAATTTGACGAAATTTAGAGTTAAATTAAACTCTATTTCTGAATAAAAAATTAATTTGGTGCAAAAGTCGTAAGATTTAAACTAGCGACAAAGAAGAATTGCATATTGAATTTTATTATTCTATTAATTCTTTTTAAATTTTACTAAAAAGAGCTACAAAGTTACAAAACCTAAAAAAAAGTGAATCAAAAACTACATTTTATAAAAAAAATAATTCTGCCCACTTTCTTACTCTCTCTTTTGATTTTGATTATTTTCTCGTGTGTAAGTCCGAAAAAATATAAGGCAAAATTAGCAGAAGTAGAGCGTAAAGAACAAGAAAACGAACGCATAAAAAGACAATTTTATGAAGCTCAAAAACTATTACTTCAAAGTTCGGATTCTTTAAAAGAAATTATTGTTTCATTGCAAACAAAAGATTATCAATTGGATAGTCTTCAAAAAATTGCCAAAAAAACAGTTGAAAAAAATAATTTATTAAATAAAGAATTACAGGAAAAAGAAGTAGAACTAACAAAAAAAGAAAATGAGATTTTAGGTAAAGAAAAAAATATTTCTACTTTAAAAAATAAACAATACCAACGCCAAAGACAATCTAATGAATTACAAAAATCTATCAAAATGGCTTTTAGTTCGCTCAATAAAGAATCTTTTTCAGTAAAAGAAAAATCGGGACGTTTGTATATTTCACTTTCTAACAAACTACTTTTCGAAACAGCAAGTATTGATATTAATTCAGAAGGAAGAAAGGCACTTCAAAAACTAGCTTCTCTATTAAAAAATAATGCTTCTGGTTTAGATATTTGGGTAGAAGGACACACAGATAATATGCCTGTAACGGGCGCAGAGCTTCCTTTTAAAGATAATTGGCAACTTAGTGCTTTGCGTGCTTCTGTGGTAGTACAATTGTTGGTAGAAAATGGCATTGCTCCTCAAAGTATTGTAGCAGCAGGACATGGCGAACATTTACCTATTGCAAGTAATAAGACAGCAGAAGGGAAAAGTGAAAATAGAAGAATAGAAATTGTAGTTCTGCCCAAACTAGATGAAATTTTTGAACTTTTGGAGAAATAATAATTGGTTCTTTATGAATTTAGTTGCAACCATCTTTTGCAACTAAAATCATAAAGTTCATAATTTATTAATACACTGTTTACAATGCTTTTTGTGTGTTCAACTCTGGGGAGTTGAACGAAATGCTTCCTCAGAAGCGTGATTCAAGCAAATAAATCACGCTTCTGAGGAAGCGAAACATTCAGTTCTGAGGAACTGAATGCACAACAAAATGCAATAAAACTTTTGAAACAGTGTATTAATGAAGTGTGAAGTATTTTTAAATTCTGAAGAGCAACAAAATTAATAGAAAAACCTTGTTCTAATCAGTGCAGAACAAGGTTTTAAAAAGTTATCCTAAAAGTTGATTAGCCAAACTTTCAATGTTCATTCCTCCCATTTTTCCAGAGGACATAATCAAAAGATTGTTTTGTTTCCAATTTTGAGCTACTAAAAAAGATTCTAATTCATCAATTGTAGTAAATACTTCTAAATCTTGTCTTTTGAAAGCATCTTTCAAATCTTGTTTAGAAATGGCAGGTAATCCTTTTGCTGCCACATATTCAGGGTTATAATAAACTGCTGCTGTATCAGCGTTATTTGCAGTATTTGCATATTCTTGTATAAAATCTTGATTCAAACTACTGAATGTGTGAAGTTCCATACAAGCTGTCAAACGCTGTTTTGGATATTGTTTTTTTACTGCTTTTATAGTTGCTTCTACTTTAGAAGGTGAGTGAGCAAAGTCTTTAAAAACGTGCATTTGATCATTTTCTCCTACGAGTTCAAGACGTTTGGAAGCTCCTCTAAAAGACATCATGGCATCATAAAACTGACTTTCTCTTATTCCTAGCCTTCTACAAACAACTTTTGCAGCATTCAGATTTGACATATTATGCTCTCCAAAAACAGAAACTTCCATTTGTCCCAGTTCTGTTTTCAAAAATGTTTTTCCTTCCTGTACGCTTGATGGATGTGTTCTATAAGGCAACTGAATGGTATCAAAATGAATATTTTCATTATCTTCTACTATTTCTTTTACCAATTTGTCTTCTTCATTATAAATAAGTGCGCCTGCTTTTACTGAGTTTTCAGCAAACAAACGAAACTGATTTTTATAGCCTTCAAAATCAGGATACACATTAGCGTGATCCCAAGCAATTCCACTAATAACGCCAATATGATGATTGTAATGTAAAAATTTAGGTGTTTTGTCTAAAGGAGAAGTTTGATATTCGTCGCCTTCAATGATAATAATAGGGGCATCAGATAAACGCACTGTTGAATCAAAGCCTTCTACATACGCACCAATTAAATAATCAAAATCATAACTTTGAAGTCTTAATGTGTGCATAATCATAGCTGTAATAGTGGTTTTGCCATGACTTCCTGCAATTACTACACGTTCTTTGTTTTCAGAAAGGGAATAAATATATTCTGGGTATGAATAAATTTTTAAACCTAGTTCTTGTGCCTTCAAAAGTTCTGGATTATCTGCTTTTGCGTGCATTCCTAACACTATTTTATCCAAATCAGGAGTAATATTTTCTGGAAACCAACCTGCCTTTTGGGGAAGTAAGCCATGTTCTCTCAAACGATTTTCAGATGGGTCATACCACGCATCATCCGAACCTGTAACTTTATTTCCATTTATTTTTTCTCTAATAGCGATATTGTGCATAACGCTTCCTCCGATTCCGATAAAATGTATATTCATATCTCTAATTCTATGTTAATTTTCTTATTCTGATTTTAAGATAAAAAATTCAAAATGAGCATAAAAGAATTTAATTCTTTCTGCCGAGTAGTTTTGATATTGGCAAATATACGTTATTTCGTAAAATGTTTAGAACAGAATTATAATTTGATTATGAAAAATGTAGATAAAAAGATAAAACCATTAGAGTTTAAAAGACTTGACAAAATTCTTATTGGAATATTTTTGAGTAGTTTGGTATTAATTATTCTTCCTTATGATGTTTGTTTGGGAGCTTCAGCAGAATTTATCAGTCGTTTCTTGAAGGCTTCTTTACTAAGTATTTTTTCGTTTATCCTAATTATTCGTTTTTGGAATAAAAAACTGCATTCTAAATTAAAATTTAGAAAAGGAATACGATTTTTGGGAGTAATTATTTTTGTATTTATTGCTTTATTTAATCTTAGAGCTTTATTTCTAGCTTTATTAATTTATCCTCACAGTCAATATGTGTTTTATGACAATGTAGCAAATAGTTATGATAAAATAATTTACAGATATTATCGTCATTTTCCTATGAGTGGTGGAGACTGGAAACTAAAACGAGTTTATTGTCATGATTATTTTCCTTTGATTAGTATAGAACAAGATTACAAATCAGAAGATGTAAATGGAATTTGGAAAGGTTACGGATATCCAAATGAAGATGGAAAATATAAAAGAACTGTTCGTTTTCTAAATGGAGAAGTAGTTGAAATTTTAGATTCTGTAAAAGTGCAGATAAAAGAATAGTTTTGGTTCTTTCAAATTTGTCATTCTTTTTTTGTCGTTTTGGTCTCACCTGCCGTTGTTGGTGTGCCACCAACGACATAATGAAACCAAGAACCAAAAATAATTACTTTCTATTCTGAATAAGTTCTTCTAAAGTTTTAAGTATATAATATCTGTTTTCAGTAGACAACTCACTACCAAAACGAACTTGTCTTTGTCCTTCTAACGATATATAGTGATTTGTAGAGCTGCCTCCTTTGCTAGAGCGAGAAATACTTACATCTTCACGAATACTATTTATTTCAGACCATAAAAAACGTTTATGTTTTCCTATTTTACCTACTCCTGTAAAGATATGTCCCCCTTTACTATCAAGAGTAACTTCTACTTTGCCTGCAATTGTCATCAAAGCCATACTCCATATAAATAAAGAACCCAACAAAAAAGGAATTCCAAAAAGAGAAGTAACAATATCAAATTCTCCTGTAAAAATTTGAGTACCATAAATTCCACCTATCGATCCACCAGACCAAACAAGGGCAAAAGGAATAATAAAAAGAGCAGACCACGAGCGAGTAGAAGCTCCAATCTGAACACCATCATCTAGATGATTGATATAAGCTCCTTTGGGAGGATTATTTATATCAAAATTACGGGTGTTTTTTGTATCAAAATTTTTTTGGACAGATTGATTATGAAAGTCTGCTTCTTTGTACATCGACTGGCGAGCCAAATCATAATCGTCAGTGTAGCTTCTTGAGCTAGATTTTGATGATGAAAAGTCATCTTTTTTAGTACTTACATGAGCTGAAATACTAAAGACATTTCCACAGTTTTGGCATTGAGCAATGTCTTTTTGAATATTTATGGCATCTCTAGGTATTTTTATTTCGCAACTGGGGCAATTCATAAGGTAGTTTTGTAAGGAGTGTTTTTTAATTAACATTTCTTACAATTACGTAAAAATCATAAAAGTAGTTTTCACTTAAACAAAGTCTTATCTTATTTTTTGGGATACTGTTTTTTCAAATGCCTTTCTAAGCCCTTCAAAAAATTAGGTGTAACACCAAATTTCAAATGAATATCAAGGAGTAAATTTCTAAAAACATCTTTTTCAAAATTACTCAATATTGAAAATGCAAAATGACTTTTGGTAACGATATTTTTACAGATTAAAATAGGATCATTTCCAAAATGTTTCTCAAAGGCTTCAATAGCTTTTACTTCTATTTCTGATTTATTTTCTAATAAGTAGAAATATTTTCCTGCTCTAATAAGATCATTTTTTTGAAGGTATAAATTTCCTAGCTTTTTTCTATAAGTCGCATCAAGAATATTAAACTGTAAGGAACTTTCCAATCTTGAAATTGCTTTATTCAAGTCATTATTTTCTAAATCTTGATTAACTTTCCAAAATAATCGTTCTTTTGTGCTATACCTTTTCATGAAAGCCTATTTTTTATTCCAAAAAGAAAGAGCTAAAAATACCCAACCAACAATCAATAAAACACCTCCAATTGGAGTAATTGCACCCAACCATTTTATATTTGTAAGGCAAAGTAAATAAAGTGTACCTGAGAAAATAAGTATTCCTAAAAGGTGTAAATTTCCTGCCCAAGTCAATAATTTAGATGATTTTTCTGAAGTTGTTAATTTCATTTTTGATAAAATACCTATTAAAATAAGAGAAAGGGAATGATAAAAATGATATTTGGAAGCTGTTTGAAATGTTTCGGCTTGACCAATAGAAATAAGCCAATCTTTTAAAGCATGCGCTCCAAAAGCTCCAATTCCAACAGCTAAGCCTCCCAAGATTGCACCGAAAAATATAAAGTTGTTTTTCATCGTTTTAAAATTAAGTTTGTAACTGTCACCACATTTGAAAGACACTAGACAGATTTAAAAACAAGTTTTTTATGTCACAAATATCGACAAAATAAATAACGAAAATCTCACTTTTTATTAAAAAAAATGTTATGATTTTAGCTAAAATTTTTGTATATTAGATAGTCTAATTAGCAACTAGATAAATAAAGTCACTAAAACATAGATTTTTCTTTACCCTTATTTTCAATTATGGATAACCAAAACATAACTGTACTCAAATCAGCTTTTGAAAATGCTGCTCTCAAAGATGGCAATGGCAACGAAGTTTGGTCTGCTAGAACACTACAAACTTTATTGAAATACTCAAAGTGGGAAAATTTTGAACGAACTATCGCAAAAGCACAAACAGCTTGCATAAATAGTGAGCAAGACGTAGATTTTCATTTTTTGAGAAAAGATAGAAAAGTAAAAACGGGAGTGAGTTCTCGTATGAAAATGGATTACTTACTTTCTCGTTATGCTTGTTATTTGATTGCCCAAAATGGAGATTCTCGCAAACAAGAAGTCGCTTTTGCTCAAACTTATTTTGCACTTCAAACACGAAAAGCAGAATTATTAGAAGAAGAAATTCAGAGTAGAGAACGTTTGCGTCAGCGCAGAATTTTGGCAAAAAATGAGTTCGAACTTTTTCAGATTGCAGATGAAAGAGGCGTAAGTAAAGCAGGTTTTCAACGCATTAGAAATGAAGGTGACAAAACACTTTTTGGTGGAACTTCTCCTAAAGAACTTAAAGAGCAAAATGAAATTCCAGAAGAAAGAAATGTGTCCGATTTTATGCCTGCTGTAACTATTGGTTCGAAAAATTTGGCTACTCTTTTTACAAAATTCAAAGTTAGTACAGACCCAAAAATTAGAGGAGAGGAATCTATAAAGGACACTCATACAAATTCAAATCAAACAATTAGAGAAGCCTTTGAAAAAGAAACAGGAATAAAACCTGAAGATTTACCGATGGAAGAAGACCTCAAAAAAGTAAGAGATAAGCTCAAAAATGAAGAAACAACACTTTTTGGCTTCAAAATCACTCTTGGTAAAAAGAAAAAATAAGATAAGTCAATTATTTGTATAATCACTTTACTAATAGTCTCGTTCTTATCTAAACTATTCTTGCTTTCGTCTAATCATAACGAAATAAGAATAGTTTTTTTGTTGGAATAATTGTATATTTAGGAAGAAGATAAAAATTTAGTGTAAAGCATAATTTATTATAGTTAATTTAATTAACTTTGTGTGTCTTTTATTTTATCAAGCAATTTGTTTTAGTTTTATCTTATTTCTGCTTCTAATAATTAATTATTTTTTTATTCAAAAATATATGCGTTTTCCCCTTTTGTTAGCATTCCCTCTGCTAATAATAATTTTTTTTATAGATGCAACAACTATTTTAGCACAGCAAAACTCCGTTTCGCCTGTTGCTCCTTCTGTGCTTTTTACTCAATACTCTACTGATAATGGACTTGCTAATAATAGTGTAAAATGTATTTTGCAGGACAAAAAAGGTTTTATGTGGTTCGGAACTAGAGATGGATTGAGTCGTTTTGATGCCTACTCTTTTCAAAATTATAGAAGTGCGCCAACTTTGAAAGCTGGATTTTCAGAAGGGTTATCAGATACATATATTCTCTCTCTTGCTCAAAGTATAAATGAAAATCAAGAAACAGAAAAAATTTGGATAGGTACAAATAATGGAGGTTTAAACTATTTTGATTATCAAAGTAAGGGCTTTTTTCATTATCCTGTTTCTATTTTAAAACAAACAGAACGAAAAGAGAACACAATTTCAGATGTTACCATTCAAAGTTTGGCAGTACAACAAAACAATGAAAAAGAACTCGTATGGATAGGTACAAAACGTGGAGGATTGCAAATTCTTGATGTAGAAAAAACACACTTCACTACTTTCTTAAATGATGAAAAAGATTCAACTTCATTAAAAGATAATAACGTAACAGCTATTCAGATTGACAAACAAAATAAGGTTTGGATTACGACTACCATTTTACAACTCTATCAAGACGGAACATTTAAAAATTTTTATCTTCCAAATTCGGATGGTACGGCAAGTATTTCGAAGCTTTTTTTAGATAATCAAAACAGACTTTGGATACTTACTTGGGATGAAGGGGTTTATATTTTTGATACAGAAAAAGAAGAATTTATTAAAAAAATTCCTACTCCTCCTGTTACAGCAGCAGCACAAGACATGCAGGGTAATATGTGGTTTTCTACTTTTGGGGCAGGAGTTTTTCAATATGATGAGAATGGAAATTTTAAAGCGAGATATGGGATAGAGAATTATGAATTTGGATTGAAGGAAGCTTTAGCTTGGGATATTTATGCAGATAATATGGGAGGGATTTGGTTAGGATTATATGCAGAAGGAATTGAATATTTTTCTCCTCAAAATCAACAGTTTAGACTTTGGACAGGAGAAATAAAAGGATTACAGAGTATAAATACGTGGGATTTTGAATATGAAGATTCAACAACAATTTGGCTGGCAACAGAAAAAGGACTAGAAAAATTAAAATTTGAAAATGAATATCAAAAACTAACTTCGCTAGATTATTTAGAAACAGACAAAACTCCTCCAGTTTTGGATGGGCTTATAACGACACTCTTAAAAACAAAAAATAAATCTTCACTTTGGGTCGGAACTTGGCAAGGCTTGGCAAAACTAGAAACAAATAATCAAACTCAAAAAGCAAAACTAACCGTTTTTGAAGTTGATAGAAATAATCCTGATGCACTAAAAGGAGATAAAATAACAGCTCTAGGAGAGGATAATGATGGAAATATTTGGGTCGGAATGCTTTATGGACTGGCAAAATATGATATTCAAACTAAAAAATTTGAACATTTTTTTCCAAAACCTTCTGATTCTACTTCTTTGAATGAAGGATATATTACAGCAGTTTTGCAAGACCAAAAAAATCGACTTTGGATAGGAACAAGAAATGGATTGCACCTCTATGATGCTGAAATAAATGCGTTTCAGAGAGTTTTGAATGACGTGAAAAATCCGAAATCAATTACTCATAATCAAATCAATTTTATTTTTGAAGATGAAAAAGGAACGGTTTGGATAGGAACAAATGGAGGTTTGAATAAACTTATAGAAAATAATCAATCAGATTTTACCTTTGAAAACTTTACTGTAAAAAATGGACTTCCTTCTAATGTTATCCAAGCCATTATAGAAGATACAAATAATAACTTTTGGCTGACTACAAACAAAGGATTGTCTTTTTATAACAAATCACAGAAAAATAATAAAGATGAATCTCAATTCATTAATTATGACAAATTAGATGGACTTCAAGCTAATGATTTTAAACGTGGTGCATTGATTCGCCTTCCAAATGGGATTATTTTTATGGGAGGAAAAGAAGGGTTTAATGCTTTTCACCCAGATTATTTAAGAAAAAATAATTTTGCTCCAAAAATGGCCTTTACAGGCTTTAAACTTTTTGGTAAGGAGGTCTTTATTAGAGATTCTATCAATAAAAACTCTCCTCTAGAAAAACCTATTAATCAAGTAGATCAAATTATTTTATCACATCAAGATAGAGTAATTGAGTTTGACTTTACAGCTTTGAGTTATTACTTACCTCAAAAAAGTCGTTTTGCCTATAAAATGGAAGGCTTTGATAAAGAGTGGAGTTATACAGATGCAAACCGAAAGTTTGCAACCTATACAAGCCTTCCAGCAGGAAAGTATACATTTAAGATAAAGGCAGCTAATGCAGATGGAATTTGGAGTGAAGAAAAAAGTATATTGATAAAAGTAACTCCTCCTTTTTACCAAACTTGGTGGTTTATGACTTTTGCACCTTTATTTATACTTGGTTTAGGATATTTGTTTTACAAAAATAGAGTAGCACAAATAGAAAAACAAAATCAAAAATTAGAGCAAACCGTCAGAGAGCGAACAGCCGAAATAAACGTAAAAAATGAGGAGTTAAAGTCTACTAATGAAGATTTGAACGAAAAAAACCAAGAAGTTTTGGTTCAAAATGAAGAATTAGAGCAACAAAGAGAGGAAATTTTGGCACAGCGTGATGCCATTGAAGGGCAAAATAGTTCATTAAAAAATCTAAATGAAAATTTAGAACAATCCTATCAAAATCTAAATACGCTTACCACCATAGGACAAGAAATTACATCTAACTTAGAACTTAGAGAGGTGATAAAACAGGTGTATGAGCGTATTCAAACGATTATGTCAGTCGAAGGATTTGGAATTGGTCTTTTTAGAGAAGAAGAAAACGAACTCTTTTATACAGGTTATATCGAAAAAAATGTGGTGTTGCCAGACCATAGTGAAAATGTAAATAAAGAAAGTATAGGAAATTGGTCATTTAATAACCAAAAAGCCGTTTTTATTAATGATTTAGAGAAAGAATATAAAAATTATATTTCAGATTTAGGAGAACTCATTGAAGGAGAAGAGCCTCAATCTATTGTGTATGTGCCTTTATCTATTTTAAATCACGACCAAACTGTACGAATTGGTGTTCTGACTGTACAGAGTTTTCAAAAAAATGCCTATACAGAAAGACATATTAGTATTTTAGAATCATTAGCAACTTACATTTCTATTGCTCTTAAAAATGCTGAAACATATACCGAACTAGATTTGGCACATGAAAAAACACATCAAGTAAATCAAAAACTTACTGATAGTATCCGTTATGCTCAAACGATACAAGAATCTATCTTATCAGTTCATAACAAAATGTATCGAAGTTTTTCAGAATGCGAAATTTTATATCGTCCTTCTAGTGGTGTTTCTGGAGATTTTTATTGGTTTTCTAAAATTTTACTCAAAGAGAAACAAAAAGAAAAAAATCCTTTTTTAGGCATAGATTTGAATGGGAAAGTATCAGCTAGAGTTTTGGCTGTAGCAGATTGTACAGGACATGGAGTTCCAGGGGCATTTATGTCTTTGATTGGAAACGGGCTTTTAAATGAGATTGTATTACAAAGAGGAATAATAGAGCCAAAATTGATTTTGAAAGAATTACATGAAGGGATTCGTCAGCTTTTGCGCCAAAATAAAAAAGAAAAACTTGAAAAATTAGAACAAGTAAATCAAGACGGAATGGATATTTCGATTTGTTTAATTGTCAAGAATGAAGAACAAAATAATGAAACCAATACATTTAAAATAGTGTATGCAGGTGCAAAAAGACCAATGTATTATACCAAAAATGGAGAATTAAATCTAGTCAAAGGCACACGAAAATCCATAGGAGGAAGACAAAAAGAAGAAGAAAGAGTTTTTGAGCAAGAAATTTTTGAAATACAAAAAGATGAAGTTATCTACCTTTTTACAGATGGAATAGCCGACCAACATAACATAAAATTAGAGCGAATTGGTAGTCAAAATCTATTTAGTTTTATTGATTCTGTAAAAGAACAAAATTTAGCTACTCAAAAACAAAAACTAGAACAGTTTTTAGATACCTATCAAGGAAATCAGAATCAAAGAGATGATATTACTTTTTTGATGGCAAAAATTTCTTGACCTTTGTACAATTGATATGGCACATAAAATGCAATCAAAATTTAGTTAATATTTTTTTAAAAATAGTTGTAATATTCATGTATAAAATAAAAGAAACTGAAAAAACATTAGAAGTACGTAGTAAAACAGCAATGGGGTTTGTATGGACAGGATTATTTCTTACTATTTTAGTCTTGAGTTTTTATATGAGCTTTGAATATATTTCTATTAAATGTGAGCGACCACTTTTGGAAGTAACTACTACTCAAAAGAATAAAAAAAATAAGAAACGAAAAAAATTAACTGCCGAAACTCGTTGTTATATTACTCATTTTGATTTTAAAAATGGTGTTAAAACAGATTCAATTCTTCTTTCTGAAATTATTAGAATGGATAAAGGATATTTTTCATCATTAGAAAGTGAATCTGATGTAGCTGTTCATTACAATCCTACTTTTGTTACTTCACAACAAGAGCGTTATCCATTGCGTAGGATTTCTGATGTGGCTTTTACACCCGAATTACTTAGTAAAAATTTTAATGATTTTATTCTCAATAAACGTCCTTCTCTCAATACTTGGGATTGGTATATGGGTTACTGGGGCATTGCAGCAGGAATTTCTTTTTTAGGACTTTTGTTTTTAAGTGTGAGTGGGCGTTATCAAGTAGCTTGTTTTGATAAAGAAAAACATACTTTTTCAATAAAAAACTATGGGCTTTTAGGCTTTGTAGGCGAAGAAGGAAATTGGAAGGATATAAAGAGAATAATTTATCAAGATAAAAAAACACTTCACAAAAAAGGAATTTTCTTTCTAGTCAAGACAAACAAAGAAAATTCTGCCAAAAAATTCAAAACAAAGAAAGTTTATTTTACACATCATACTGATGAAACGTCAAAAAGAGTAGCCCAAAAAATAGCTGATTTGATTCGTCCGATTGCAAAACCAAACTCTCCTAAAAACTCAAAAATGGAAAGTGAAGAAATTACTGAAATTTGAGAGTAATTTCTTCGCTTTGTGTGTTATTTTTTTTATGCTCTAGCTTTTTTGATAAGCTCTTCCATCTGTTGTAAATGATGTTCGAAAGCACGTCTTCCTGTTGGAGTAATTTTATACGAAGTATTTGGGCGTTTGCCAATAAACTTTTTACGAACTTCCATATAACCACAGTTTTCTAGTGCAGCTACATGACTTGCTAAATTTCCATCAGTGAGGTCTAAAAGATGTTTCATTGTCTTGAATTCTATCCAATCTTCTATCATCATCGCTGCCATAAGTCCTAAGCGAATACGATTATTGAATTCTTTGTCCATATCGGTAATGATACTGCGTAAATCTGCCATATAATTAAAAAGTTAAATTTTTTTTGATAAAATAATTAATTTTATAAAGTCTATTTGAATTGAATATTGTTTGATAAACAAAGTAAAAGGTTTGAAGTTTAATTTGCAACTATTTTGAGCAAAAAACTAAAATAAATTACAGTTTTTTTATTATTTATCTTCATTGAGACACCAATAAGTGCAAAAAGAATTATTTTAAAGTGACACTACCTTTATGTTAGTTTAGAAAATAATATAAAACTCTCTCAAAAGTGCCACAAATTCATCTGTATACCCTCTATTTAAATTAATATCTTTTTCATTCTTTGATTTATAGATAACAAAATCAGTTATCAGAATCTCCTTTTCTCTATTTTCTTCAAATTTATCTCGCACAAATCTCGTTATTACCCTAAATATACCTTGTTCTTTTCTTGTATAGATATTCATTTTTTTTTGAACCGATAAATTATGATGCTTTGCTTTTTTGATAAAAACATCCATTTCATAGGCTGGAAGTAAAATATCACATTTTCCATCTTTAGAAAGTAATTTGTCAATTATCTCTATTAACTCATTAAAAGAAAGAGCTTCACTATGCAAAGCTAAGTTTTTAGGAGTATTTTTTGTTTTAGATTGATGAAGAAAAAAAGGAGGATTACTAATAATGTGGTCGAAAGTAGAAGAGTAGTTTTTTGAAAATTTTTGTGCTGAATTATGATATATCTCTAGTCTTTCGTTGTAGATACTTTTTTCAAAATTATCTTTAGCTGCCAAAAATGCCTCTTTTTCTATCTCTATAGCTGTTATTATTGGTTTTTTATCAAAATTACTTGATGCATTATCTGTTCTTTGAGCAAGCATTAAGGATAAAAGACCTGTTCCTGTGCCAATGTCTAAAATGCGTTTACTTTCAGAAGCATCAATATAACCACCAAAAATACAAGCATCTGTACAGATTTTCATGGCACAACTATCTTGATTAATACTAAACTTTTTAAATTGAAACATTTTTTATAAAATTACAAACCAAACTTATGAAAACTAAAAACACTTCTTTACTTCTCTTTATTTTATTAATTATTTTTGGAACTACTTCTTGTAGTTTTGATTCTACCAAAGTCAAAAAAGGCTATTCCAATGAAATTATTGAAGATTCAAAAAAAACTGATAATTCTATTTCTGTTCAAGAGAATTCAACTGAAAAAATACTTTCAATTGCTTCTACTCAAACAACAGTAAAAAACAGAGAAGAAATTTATCAAATTCCATTACCTCAAGATTATACTAGAAAAGAAGTTTCTTCAACTTCATTTGCTTATTACCTTCGTCATATTTCATTAAAAGAGCCTAATGCACCTGTAAAATTATACAACGGAGAACTCAAAAATTATCAACAAGTTCATTATAGAATACTTGATATTTCAGTCGGAAAGCGAGATTTGCAACAATGTGCTGATGCTGTGATGCGCCTTCGTGCTGAATATTTATTCAAAACTAATCAAAAAGATAAAATTTCATTCAATTATACAAGTGGAGATGCAGCTATTTATGAAAAGTGGGCAGCAGGTTATCGTCCTTCTATTAAAGGAAATAAAGTAAATTGGAATTTGAAAGCCAAAGTAGATACAAGTTACACTAATTTTTTAAAGTATATGGATAATGTTTTTATGTATGCAGGTTCGGCTTCACTTAGCAAAGAATTAAAGCCAAAAAATATTGAAGACATTGAAATAGGAGATGTTTTTATACAAGGTGGCTTTCCTGGGCATGCTGTTTTGGTAGTTGATGTGGCGATTCATTCAGAAACAAATAAAAAGATATTTTTAGTAGCTCAAAGCTATATGCCTGCACAAGATATTCATATTTTGAAAAACTTTAATGATGATAAGATAAGTCCTTGGTATGAAATTCCGACAAATAAATCTGATAAAATCTTTACTCCTCAATGGACTTTTGAACAAAATGATTTGATGAGTTTTGATGAAAAATAACTTACCCCCATATTTACTTTTAAAATTTAAAAAAAAATACAAAATGAAAATAATTTTTAGTTTAGTCTTCTTCGTGTTAATTTTTTCTATCTCCAATGCACAAACTAAGAAAGCATCTGCTTCTTTCATCAAGCCGTGGAATGACACAGAAAAACCGATTATTATTGATGTTTATTCTAAAAATGATTATACCATAAATCAAATCACGAAAGAAAAAAGAATAAAAGGAATTATTCACAAACTGTCAGCAGAAGACAGTAGTATTTTTTATAAAAGAAGAAAAGAAGCCTACAAAAACGATTTGCTTTTTGGTTCGTATTGGCTACCCAAACATAATACAGATGGAAAAAAACAGGCTGATGAATATTTAAAAATGATAGGAGAAGAGTATATAAAAAAAGAATTTTTGGCTTTAGATTTTGAAATGCACAAAACGACAAAGGAATTCATTTCGCCTTATAATGCGTATCTTTTTGTAACACGTATTTATGAAAAAACAGGACGTTATCCTCATATTTATTCTTCTGTTTCTAATCTCAAAAAATTAGAAGATTCTCTTTATGGTCAAATATTCAAAAAATGTAAACTCTGGATTATTGCACTTACTGAAAATGGAGATATTACAGAAGTATTTGAAAAAGACTATACAAATCATAGAAAAAATAAGAAAATTTGGACTACTTATTCACTTTGGCAATTTGGTTGTGAAATGAATTGTTGTTCAGATAATGTAAATGAAGAAAAACCTTGTTTTTATAAAGTTGATGACTTAGAATGTGGAATAGATTATAATATCTATAATGGAAACGAAGAAGAATTAATCAAAAACTGGGCTTCTTAGCTATATCATAATTTGATTAAAGGCGATTAAAAAATAACGTTTTATAAGAACATGTCCTTTCAATAAAAACTACCTTTGCATTCAATTTCAATTATTGAAACAACTATTTTTCTGCAAAAAAGTAATTTTATTCTTCTTATGAAAAGTTCTACATCTGCTCAAAATCCTCTTGTTGTATCTTGGTTTCTACTTATTTTACTTGCTCTTATTTGGGGAAGCTCATTTATTTTGATGAAGCGTGGTTTACTTGTTTTTTCTCCTTTAGAAATTGGTGCGCTGCGTATTTCGGCTGCTTTTGTAGCTCTACTGCCTTTTGCTGTGTTTCATGCACGTAAAATTCCTAAATCAAAATGGAAATATTTGCTTATTTCAGGGCTTTTGGGAAATGCTATTCCTGCTGTACTTTTTCCACTTGCCCAAACTCGGCTTCTGAGTTCGGTTACAGGCGTTTTGAATGGACTTACACCTCTTTTTACTGTTTTAGTTGGTGCGCTTTTTTTTAGTCAGAAACTAAAATACAAACAATTAGTAGGTTTAGGCATTGCTTTTATAGGTGCAGGACTTTTGAGTATTGCCAAAAAAGGAGGAGGTTTTGGAGATATAAATATTTATGTGGTCTTCGTTATTTTGGCTGCCTTTTTTTATGGAATTAGTCTAAATGTAATCAAAAGTAATCTTTCAGAAGTGGCTTCTTTTCCAATTGCTTCTTGTGCTTTTCTTACTGTGGGTATTCCTTCTATTTTATTTTTGTTTTTTGGAACACCTTTTTTGTCTCACTTTCAAGAAACGCAAGAAATTACTACACAGACAACCCTTATTCCTCCTATCGCTTTAGTTTGGAAATCCTTTTTTTATATTGTTATTTTAGGAGTTGTCGGAACAGCAATCGCTCTTATTATTTTTAATAAAGTGATTCAACTCAATGATGCTGTTTTTGCAAGTACAGTAACTTATTTTATTCCCATTGTAGCCATTTTTTGGGGAGTAATTGATGATGAACCTTTACAGTCTGGGCATTTTATTGGAATGGCTCTGATTATATTTGGTGTTTTTGTGGCAAATAGATGGAAGTAGATTAGTATTTTTCATTAAAAAAATAGTTTCATGCTTTTTTTCAAATCTTGCTGTTGGTCAGTGCCTTACTGAGTCCCAATAGTTTTTATAAGAAGATTCTGTATATAAGTGCATATAAGAATCAAGAATTTTTTTAATAAAATACTTGTAATTTTATACTATTCTTTATTCTATTTTTCCAAAAAAATTGTATCTTAGTTTTGGAACAGTTAAATTATTTATCTCAAAAATAAATTTAGTTCTTTTTTAACAAAATAAACTATTCTTTAGTTAATACGACATTCTGTTTCGGAATTCTGTACAGAAAATAATTTTTAAACAGATTCATACAATGTAGCTAGAATAAAATTAGGCTTTTTTATTGCTTTATTTTATACAAATTGTGCAAATTTTAATTTTCTCAAAACCATTGCCTTTTAAGCCTAAATTTACTTTAAATTAGGTTTATTTTAATCACTCAAAAAAATCACTACAAACAATGTCCACCACAAATTCAGCCAACTCAACTACCAATCACGACTCAAATTCAGTATCAAATTCTTTCGGTTATATTAAAGACAATAATGTTTACTTAAAAGCATACAATGACAAATCAGACAGACAAATCGGAGTAGTCAAAGAAAGTGCAGAAGCAAGTATTGCTTATTTTGAAGACCGTTATCAAAAATTATTAGAGAAAGTAGAAGAAGTAGCACAAGCTATCGAAGAATCTCAAAATAAAGGTTCTTATCTTATGAAACTGGTTCATATTAGAGAATCTTTAGAAACTTACAACTCTATAGGTGACTATACAGCCGTAGAAAAACGTATTTTAGAATTAGAACAAGGAATTGAAGACTATATTTCTGAAAATAGAGTAAAAAACACAGAAATAAAAACGGCTTTATTAGCCGAAGCACAAGAGCTTAAAGATAGCGACGACTGGGAAGAAGTTTCTGAATATCTTAAAGACCTCAAAATGCGCTGGATACGAACAGGCAGTGTGGGTGAAGAAGACGAAGAAATGTCAGAAGAATTTGATAGATGCTTAGATGTTTTTTTTGAACGACGAAAAGCATTTTTTGATAATGAAAGAATTGTCAATGATGAGCGAATTCTGAAATACAAACGTATTAGTAATAAAGTTAGAAAGCTCAATTATCAAAAAGAAAAAACGCCTGAAATGCGTCAAGAAGTAATAGACTTGCAAAAAGCATGGAAAGATGTAGGCGTAATTCCGAAATGGAAATACCTAAAATTATATAGAAACTATAAACGAGAAGTTGATATTTTCTTTGGTAATCCTGAGCAGAGCAATGATAGTTATGGGTCGTATCGTCAAGAACCACCCATTCCAACTACTCCAGAGGGAATCTTGGAAGCCAAACGCAAAATGACTGAAGAAGTAGAAGAAATTGCAAATAAGTTTGAAAATGTACATTTGAATAATGTCAAGACAAAACAAGTGCAATGGAAAAAAATGGGTATCATTAAAAACAATGATGAAGACCGTTTATTAAACAATCGTTTTCATGCTGCTTGTAGTGAAATATTTACGCATGTATTTTTAGAAAATGATGCAAAACAAAACTTTGAAGGCTACGAAGAAAAAACTGGTTTCGAACAATTAAAACTCAAAATCAAACTTATCAAAGATAGCATTAGAGAAGAAGAACCAAAACTTCAACAAATTGCTAAGAACATTCCTCAAGATAGTTATGGCAGACCTATGTTTGATAGAAATGAGCCTTCTCATGCACCTGTTCGTTCCGAATATATGAATCTTTTGAATGTAATCCGAACAAAGAAAAGGTTATCTAAAAAGTTTCAAAATCAACTCAACAGTAGCTATAATTTTTAGTAAAATAGCGTTCAAGCTGCAAAAAAACTACTGTGTAATTTAGTTTACAAAACGTATTTATATAAAAAATGAATATTCCAACTACCACCAAACTCACACAATCCGAAAAAACAGGACAAGGAGGTTTGGTGGTTACTTCTTTAGAAAATCTTATACAGTGGGCTAGGTTATCATCTCTTTGGCCTATGACTTTTGGTTTGGCATGTTGTGCTATCGAAATGATGGGAACTTATGCTCCTCACTACGATTTAGATCGTTTTGGTGTTTTTCCTCGTGCCTCTCCTCGTCAGTCTGATGTTATGATTGTGGCAGGAACAGTAACTTTCAAAATGGCTGATAGAATAAAACGCCTTTATGAACAAATGGCAGAACCTCGTTATGTAATTTCGATGGGAAGTTGTGCCAATTGTGGAGGACCTTATTGGGAACATGGCTATCATGTGGTAAAAGGAGTAGACAGAATAATTCCTGTTGATGTGTATGTAGCTGGCTGTCCTCCACGCCCAGAAGCTCTTATTGGAGGAATTTTGAAGTTACAAGAAAAAATTCGTTCCCAAGCTCCTACACCAACAGGTATTTTGAATCTCAAAAAATAAAATTAGCTTAATAAAGGTTATCACGGTTAATTTAGTAATGTTCATTTTTCCGTAGCGACAGGTTTGCAAACCTGTCGCTACGGAAAAATAAGACTGTTTTGCTTGTCTATAACTTGCTAATTATTAGACCTGTAAATAACCGTGATAATGTTTAATATTGAGCTAATTTTATATTTCTCTTCTGAGCCAGCCTGTTATGCTCATCCTGTTTCGTTTTTCACTTGGCAGAACTTCATGCCAAATCATTTCACTTCGCATACAGACAAAACGATTAAAGATAGGTAAAATATCAGTTTCAACTTTGTTTTTAGCATCTTTATCATAGATTCTAAGTTTTCCTCCATCTTCTTCTTTCCAGTCTTGATTAAAATAAAGAATGCAAGAAATAAAACGTCTTTGAGCTGTTTGATGGTTGTCTAAGTGCTTTTTATAAAAACTTTTTGGAGGATAGATAGCAAAATGTCCCTCAAAGTTATTTAAAGATAAATATAGCTCTTGATTGAGAGTCTGTTTGAAATTATCTATTTGAGTCCAGTAAAGTTGTTGAAATTCTGTCAAGTCATTGGGTTGAAGCCATTTTACATAATCACTTCGTATTTCTGGGCGTAATTGCCAATCTACACCTCGTCTACCTATTCCTGCTGGGTCAAATTCGCCTTTTTCATATTCATCATTTAATTCTTTTCGAAGAGAATTTGCAATTTCTAAAGGCAAAAAATCATCAACAGTTGCCCATCCTTTATCTGCTAAACCGTCAATAAGAAGATTTATTTTATCTGATTCTATTAAAGGTATTGAATTCATAATTTTTTTTTGAATGAGTTATAATTTTTTTAAACAATTTTCTACTACATGTCTTTCTTATTCTGAATCACAAAGTTACAGATAAAAGACCAACAAAAATTTCTTGTTTCAAACTTCTTTTTACATCTTGTTTTAATTTATATTTTAAGAAAAATAGCAAAATTTTAAAATAAAACGTGTTTTTTGATGAATTGCTATTGGTATTTGATAATTTTTGAACGTATATTTGTAGCTATATTATTCAATAAACGAATCCTTATTAAGTAATTTATTCAAACGCAAAAATAGACCTAAAAAAACAGAATACATGATTAATTTAACTGTAATTCTTGCAGGACTTGCCGTTTTCGGAGTTGTTACACTTCTTCTTGTAGGATTGCTTCTTGTTGCAAAGGCACAATTAGTACAAAGTGGAGATGTAAAAATTACTGTGAATGGTAATGATGGCGATCCGATTGTTGTTGCTGCTGGCTCAACACTCCTTTCTACACTTGGCGATAACAAAATATTTTTACCTTCTGCCTGTGGTGGTGGTGGTACGTGTGCCATGTGTAAATGTATCGTAGATGACGGTGGTGGCGATGTTTTGCCTACCGAAGTCGGACATTTGAGTCGCTCTGAACAAAAAGAAAATGTTCGTTTGGCTTGTCAAGTGAAGGTAAAGAAAGACATGCAAATCCGTATTCCAGAAGAGATTTTTGGAATCAAAAAATGGGAATGTACTGTCAAATCTAACTACAATGTAGCTTCTTTTATCAAAGAATTTGTAGTAGAGTTACCTCCAGGGGAGAGTTTACACTTTGAGTCAGGTGGATATATTCAGATTGATGTTCCTCCAATTACAGTAGATTTCAAAAACATAGATATTAGTCCACTTCCAAATGATCCAGGTGGAAAAGATAAATTTAGAGACGAATGGAACAAATTTGGTCTTTGGGATTTGAAAATGGTTAATGATGAGCTAGAATTTAGAGCTTATTCTATGGCAAATCACCCAGCAGAGGGAAATATTGTCATGCTTAACATTCGTATTGCTACTCCACCTTGGGATAGAGCAAATAACAAATGGATGGATGTAAATCCAGGTAAATGTTCTTCGTATGTATTTAATTGTAAAGAAGGAGATAAAGTAAATATCTCAGGACCTTATGGTGAATTCTTTATTAAGGATACAAACAAAGAAATGATTTATATCGGTGGTGGTGCTGGTATGGCTCCATTGCGTTCTCATATTTTCCACTTATTCCATACTCTTAAATCTGACCGTAAGGTTTCGTTTTGGTATGGTGGACGTTCGAAAAGAGAGCTTTTCTATGTAGATGAATTTAGAGCTATCGAAAAAGAATTTCCGAATTTTACATTTAATATTGTACTTTCAGAACCATTACCAGAAGATAATTGGGATGGTAAAGTAGGTTTTGTTCATCAATCTTTGATAGATAATTATCTTTCTAAACATGAAGATCCAGAAGAAATTGAATTTTATTTCTGTGGACCTCCAATGATGAATGCAGCCGTTTTGAAAATGTTAGATGATTATGGCGTTCCACAAGAACACATCATGTTTGATGACTTTGGTGGATAAGAAAGTGAAATTATGAATGGTGAATTATGAAGGTAAAACCATTAGCTTCATTACTTATAGATAAATAAAAAATGCTTGAAATTTCTAATTAGAAATTTCAAGCATTTTTTTTATGTCATTTATGTAGCTCACTCTTTAGAGTGAAAAAGTATTATTTTTTATCAAAACAAAGTCATTTCTCCACAAAGAGGAGTTTGTAGCAATTCAATTATTCTTTCCTTCTCTTTTTGGTGGTCATAATTTCCAAAGAGATACATAAGTTTTGTAAGTGCAGCTTCTGAAGTCAAGTCATTTCCACTAATTACGCCTATTTGTGTAAGGGCGTGACTTGTTTCATAATGTCCTTGCAAAACATAACCACCAGCACATTGAGAAACATTTACAACGACTACTCCACGATTAATAATTTTTTCTAAAATATCGATAATCCATTTTTCAGTTGGAATGTTTCCAGAACCAAATGACTCCAAAACTAAGCCTTTTAGATTTTCATTTTCTAGCATTGGAAGATAATATTTCGGATTCATACTAGGATGGATTTTCCAAAGTACCACATTATTATCCATTGCACTTTTAAAATCTAACTTTCTTGTCGGAACAGGAAGAATATAGCTTTTAGAATAATTAATAAAAATTCCTGCTTCAGCAAGATGAGGATAATTTTGAGATTCGAAGGCTGTGAAGTTTAGACTCTGAACTTTTTTAGAACGATTTCCTCTCAAGAGCAGATTATCAAAATAGACACATACTTCTGGAACTAGAGCTACATTTTGTTCCTTAATTATTTCACTTCCATCTTCTGTAATGGTAATCTGTTTTTTATTTTCTTGCATAGAAGCAATTTCTAAAGCTCCAATTAAATTTTCTCTTGCATCAGTTCGGTGTGCGCTTATCGGAATTTGTGCGCCAGTCAGAATTACAGGTTTAGCTAAATTTTGAAGTAAAAAGCTCATTGCAGAAGCTGAATAAGACATCGTATCTGTTCCATGCAAAATCACAAAGCCGTCAAACTCATCATATAATTCTTCAATTAACCAACTCATACTGAGCCAATGTTCTGTTCCCATATTTGACGAGTCCATAGGTTCGAAAGGAACAAGCATCGTCAGCCAAAACTTAAAACGAGTCAGTTCAGGAACTTTTTCCAATAAAATTTCAAAATCAAAAGGGACAAGACTACCATTTTCATCGTAATCCATTCCGATTGTTCCTCCTGTATAAATTACCAAAATTGACGTTTTGCAATCCTCATCGGCAGCTGTACGTAATTTTATGATGTTGTATTGGTCTAAAAGCATTTCAGTTACCAGTAATTAGTTACTAGTAATCAGTTAATTTCAATTACTAGTACGTTGTAAATTTAATTTTTATTTTCTAATTCCAATTTTTCATGTCCCAATTCCTAGCCTTTTCATTTCCTAATTCCCAAATAATTTCTTAGCATTTTGAGTAGTTTTTTCAGCTACTTCTTTTATTGTAAGTCCTTTTATTTCAGCAATTTGCTTAGCAATAATTGGAATGTAACTGCTTTCATTTCGTTTTCCTCTGTGTGGAACAGGTGAAAGATAAGGCGCATCAGTTTCCAAAATCAAATATTTCAAATCTACGCTTGGCAAAACTTTATCTAAACCTCCATTTTTGTAAGTAACTACTCCACCAATTCCCATCAAAAAATCCAGTTTTTGTATTCTTTCAGCCTGTTCTAAAGTTCCACCAAAACAATGAAAGACACCTTTTAAGTTATCATCTTTGAGATTTTCTAAAATATCTAATGCTTCGTCAGTTGATTCTCGTGTATGAATGGCAATCGGAATATTGAATTTTTTAGCCCAATTTATCTGAATTTCAAAGGCTTCTTTTTGCTGTTCGAAAAAGGATTTATCCCAATATAAATCTAGTCCAATTTCTCCAACAGCTGAAAATTTGCGCTTGTTTAGCCATTCTTCCACAATATATAATTCCTTTTCAAAATCTTTCTTGACCGAACAAGGGTGCAAACCCATCATAGGAATAAAACGCTCTTTGTCTTTTGCTTCAATTTCAAACATGGGTTCGATGGAAGCGTGGTCAATATTTGGTAAGTAAACTCGTTCTATTCCTGTATCATTGAGTCTATCTACTAACTCATTCCAGTCAGGTTTAAATTTTTTGTCGTACAAATGGGCGTGCGTGTCTATAAAATTCATATTTTCAGTTATCAGTTTTATCAGTTACCAGTAATCAGTTAATTACCTTTGATTTTTAGTTTTTTACAAAGATAAAATAATACTTTGAACTCATTTTTTAATTTTGATAATTTAATTCTTTCAAAACCTATGAAATTACTTTTTTGTGTCTATTTGAGTATTTTATTTCTTGGTTTGATTTCGTGTCAGAATACAGAAAATAAACTCAAAAAGCCAAAAATAACTATTCAGCATCGAAAAATAGAAAATTTTAAGGGTTATGATGAGAAAGAATTTTGTTTTGAATTAGTAACAAGAGATAGAATCTATTTTGCTCAAATCAAGGATAATAAATTGGTAGATACTGCCAAAACTGAAAATTATTTTCAGACTTATTTTACATTTAATTCAAATGATAAACCATTAAAAGGAGAAGATGAAAATTATAAAATAAGAGTAATTCCTTATGACTATGGTACTTCTTTAGTCATTTTCGAAGACAAGAAAACAGGCATTTTTTATTATACAATTATGGATAATCCTCAAGCTATTTATTATTTGGAGGATTCATACTGGATAATTGGAATGGATTGTCACATGGGTTGTTATTCTTCTATTATGAGAATTGAAAACCCTAAAATGCTTACTTCAAATGATAATTTTGATTCTTTGGTTAGTCAAGCGTACAGAAATTCACACGAAGAAATGATGAAAATCTATGAAAAAGCTGAAGAAGTATTTTTTTATGATAATCTAAGTCATCATTTACTTGGTTTTATTCCTTACAAAAATTCAATGATTTTATTTTTGACAGCACCCAAAGAAGATAAAAAATTGAATGAATATAGAAGAGAATACAATTTAATGCCAGCACCTTCTAGAACAGAATATTTTACTATTCAAGTGCATCAAGATAAAAGTATAGATACACTTGAAACTAGCCTTGAACCAATGATGTTTGGAATGCCTTATGATGCGTGTACAATTCTACCCAAAAATCAAAATAGTATTTCGTTTTGTCAGACTATTTTTAAAATTGAAAACGATACACTTTTTGTTTATTCTTTAAGATAGAAAATACAAATACTACATCATCTGCATTTCTACCAATTTAGAATATGCCCCTTGTTTTTCTATTAGATTTTGATGTGTTCCTGTTTCAATTACCTTTCCATCATTAATCACTACAATTTTATCAGCATGTTGAATGGTACTCAAACGGTGTGCAATTACAAGTGTAGTTCGTCCTTCCATCAATTTATAAAGAGCTTCTTGTACAAGTTGTTCGGATTCAGAATCTAGGGCAGAAGTAGCTTCATCTAAAATCAAAATAGCAGGGTTTTTCAAAACAGCTCTTGCAATACTGATGCGTTGGCGTTGTCCTCCTGAAAGTTTGCTTCCTCTATCGCCGATATTTGTTTGATAACCGTCTTCAGTTTTGATGATAAATTCGTGTGCATTGGCAATTTTGGCAGCTTTCTCTACATCTTCCTGTGTTGCTGTTTCTATTCCAAAGGCAATATTATTGAAAATTGTATCATTAAATAAAATAGCTTCTTGGGTCACAATTCCCATGTGAGAATGCAAAGAGTGAAGTGTCCATTCTCTCAAAGAACGGTTGTCTAATAAAATATCTCCTTGTTGTGGGTCATAAAAACGAGCAACCAAATCGGCAAGAGTAGATTTCCCTCCTCCTGACATTCCTACTAAAGCAACTATTTCACCTTTGTTTATGGTTAGGTTTATTCCATTTAAAACCTGCTTTTCTATAATTCCTTCTTCTTCTTTACTTATTTTATAAGAAAAATGAAGATCTTTGATTTCTATTTTATCAGAAAACTGTTTTAGTTCTTTTGCATTTGGAAGGTCATTTATTGTAGTTTGAATATCCAACACTTCAAAAACTCTTTTTCCTGCAATGATTCCCCTTTGTAGGTTAGTAATGAGTGTAGACATATCTTTTATAGGAGGAATAATTTGAGAAAAGACAGCAATATAAACGAGAAAAGTTCCAGCAGTTATTTGTTCTGTCAAAACCATATTTCCACCATATAATAATAAAACTGCAATGGTAGCGACTCCTAAAAACTCAGAAATAGGTGCAGATATGTCTCTTTTATTATCATAAGAGGTTCTAGAAGAACGGTAAAGTTCATTTAATTTTTCAAACCTTGAAAGAATAAAATTTTGTGCATTAAAAGCATTTACAATCTTTATTCCTGATAAAAGTTCATCTAACATAGACAACATATCACCTAATACAGTCTGTGAAATATCGCTACTTTTGCGAAGTTTACGGGAAATAAGGGCAATGATTCCACCAGAAATAGGTAAAAATATAAATGCAAATAAAGTGAGTTCCCAAGACCAATAAACAAGCAAACTAAAATAAACTATAAAGGTAAGGGGAGCACGAATCAAAACCTTAAATTCGTTGTACACCCAAACTTCTACTTCTCTAGCATCATTTGAAAAACGAGACATCAAATCTCCTTTTCGCTCCTGTGAAAAATAACCTACATTTAAGGAAAGTATATTTTTAAAAAGTTGATTTTGAAGTTTTACAGTTGCTTTCAAGCGAACAGTATTGACAATAAATAACGCCAAATAACGAAATATATTAGATAAGAAAACAGTAAGAACCAATACTTTACAAACAAAGTAAAGAGCTTCCATTTTTCCTTCTTCAATTATAATTTTGTGAAAATAATAATTGAAAATATCTTCAAAATAAGTCAATGACCAAGAAAATGTAGGTGCTGCTACAGCAATCTGTGTAGGTGTTTCATCTAAAAAAAGAATTTTTAACAGAGGAGCTAGAAGTGTAAAATTAATTGCTCCAAAAATAATTGCTAATATAGAAACCAAAATATAAAAAGGCACAAAAGACCGAAAAGGTCGCATAAAGCCCATTAATCGCCAAATCACTTTCATCAGTTATCAGTTATCAGTTACCAGTTAAATGCAGTAGGTAAGCTTTGTGTATTTATATAAAAAATTAATTAGGGAGTTTAAGAAACTTAAAGCCTTATTCTCCAGTCTTTTTTCTTGCTATTTTTTAAGATAATTTTATTCCTATCATCATTATATCATCAGTTTGGTCATTGTTTGCTTGCCATTTTTCTAACTGATTTTCTATATGAATTTTTTGTTTTTCTAGAGGCATTTTATGAGTTTGACTAAGCATATCATACAAACGTTTGCTCATAAATTTTTTATCGTTTTTCCCTCCAAATTGGTCTTGGAAACCATCAGATGTTATGTATAGACTATCTCCTATTTGATAATGAATAGTAATATCTTCAAATTTGCGTTTTATTTTTACTTCGTGTCCACCAATAGGTAGCGAACTTGCTTTAAAGCGATTGAATTCTCCATCTTTATCAACATACAACAAAGGCTGTTTTGCTCCTGAGTAAGTTAGCGTTTTTTCAGTTGTATTGATACGGCAAAGCGCAATGTCCATTCCATCTTGTACATTACTTTTGTGTTGATGTAAATGATGAATCAAACGACGATGTAATTCAATAAGCATTTCGGCAGGCGAACGAACACCTTGACGAGAGTTAAAAATATCGTTTAATAAAGAGTTACACAGAATTGTCATAAAAGCTCCTGGTATTCCATGTCCTGTACAGTCTGCCAAAGCTACATAAAATTCTCCTTGTCTCTGTTCAAACCAATAGCAATCTCCACTTACAATATCTCTAGGACGGTCTATTATAAAATAATCATTTAATTCTTCAAAAATAGTGGTTGTATTGACCTGCATAGCATCTTGAATACGACGAGCATAATTAATACTTTCTGTAAGAGTCGTATTTGTATCATTTATAATGGTTGCTTGTTTGGACATTTGTTCGTAAACAGAACGAATTTCATCATTTTGTTTGCGTAGTCTAGTAATTGTTTTTTTCTTTATTTGTGTTCTATAAATAAATAAACCAACTAACAAAAAGGCTATTAATGCAACTGCTGAAATAAGATAAAGAGTTAGATTTTTATTTTTACTCTCTTCTTTTAATAATTGATTTTCTCTATTTTTTCTTTCAGATTCGTAGTAAGTTTGCATATTTGAAACTTGATGCCTACGACTAATATTTGAAAGGCTATCATTCATGGCAACTGCAAGAGATTGATTTTCAAATGCTTTTTTATAGTTTCCTGCTCTAAAATAAATTTCTCTTAATGCTTCATATCCATTTCTTGCAAGAGCAGCATAACGAAAATTTTGAGCTAAATCTACACCTTTTTCGGCTGTATTAATTGCTTTTGATATCTCTCCTTTGGCAGAATAAATTTCACCCATTTTTAACATATTTGCAATATTCCCATAGTTATCATTTATTCTTTCTGTAATTTCTTTACTTTTAGTAATATAAGAAACTGCTTTTCCCAATTCTTCTTTTTTGAGATGTGCATCTGCTAGATTAGAAAATAATTTATACAATAAATCATCATTTTCTAATTTTTTGGCAATTACTAATCCTTGTTCTAATGATTGAATGGCTTCATCTAAACGTTTGAGATAAATAAGACTAATTCCTTTTAAGTTTACTGCACTTGCCAATCCATATTCAGAGCCTAATTTTCGCCATAGTTTTTCTTCTTTTAGAGCATATTCATAAGACTGTTCAAAATCTCTCATTAAAAGATAAGTAACAGCTATTTTGTGTAAAGCATCAGTTTGCAGAGAGTCATTTCCTATTTCTTCTGCTGCACTTAATCCTCTGAGAAGCAAAGTAAGGGCGAAATCTGATTCTCCCCTGTTTCTGTGTAACGCACCTGCTTGTATAGAAGATTGAGCAATTAGATTTTTATCTCGTAATTCATTGGATTGCTTGACGGCTAAAGTTGCATATTCTAATGCTTTATCAGAATCTCTTAATTCTGTTCTATAAAACTCTGAAATTTGTAGAAATAATTCTGTCTTTAGTTTTGGTGTTGTTTTTTCTAGTTTAGCTATCAATATATCTACTTCTTTTTTCTTGGTCTGATTGTATTTTAGTTGTTCTTGATTTGTATTTTCAATATTCTGCAAAGTATCTTTATGAATACTATCCAATTCTGATTGAGCATAACTACAAGGCACAAGAAAAAAGTAGCAACTAAAAGCTAAGGATAAAATTAAAAACGAGAAGATAGAAAAATTAAAACGTGATATTTTTTTTCTTATCATAAAAAATGAAACTAATTTTTATTCCTAACTTAATACACTGTTTAATAAGTTATTTTATATTTTGTTGTGCATTTAGTTCCTCAGAACTGAATGTTTCGCTTCCTCAGAAGCGTGATTCAAGCAAATAAATCATGCTTCTGAGGAAACGTTTTGTTCAACTCTGGGGAGTTGAACACACAAAAAACATTACGAAACTTTTGAAACAGTGCACTTAATAGAATTATGTTTTTTCTTTAAAAAGGCTTTATCTAAAATTTAGTAAAAAGTAAAGGTACAAAACTTTAACCTCTATTCCTTTTACGTTCTTCTTTGCGTCTTTGTTTGTGTTGATTTTTTTCTTGATTTGTTATTTCAAAATCAATTCGACTTTTTAGAGTATCAATAGCTAAAAATAAAGCGTTTCGGAAGGAACTTTCATCTGCTATATTTTTGCCTGCAATTCCGTAAGCTGTTCCGTGGTCTGGTGATGTTCGTACAACAGGTAAACCTGCTGTAAAGTTTATGCCTTCATTAAAAGCAAGTGTTTTGAATGGAATAAGTCCCTGATCGTGATACATTGCCAAAATGCCGTCAAATTTTTCATATTCTTTTGCACCAAAAAAACCGTCCGAAGGAAAAGCACCGTAAACTAAATGCTCTTTTTGACGAAATTTTTCTATTACAGGTAAAATAATCTCTTTTTCTTCATTTCCTAAAAGCCCATTTTCTCCTGCATGAGGATTAAGTCCTAAGAGAGCAACTTTTGGCTTTGCAATTCCAAAATCTTGTCGCAAAGAACGTAACATCAAGCTTAGTTTGTTCGTAATTTTTTCAGCAGTTACGGCAGTAGGAATGTCTTTTAATGGAATATGTCCTGTAACAACACCAACACGTAAATTTTCATGAACCAAAAACATTAAGCTATCTTTTACTTTATCAACGCTAAATTTTTCAGTCAGATATTCGGTATGTCCAGGGAAATTAAAAGTTTCAGACTGAATATTATCTTTATTGATTGGGGCAGTAACAAGGGCATCAATCCAACCCTCTTTCATAGCTTTGGTTGCTCCTTCCAAGGCTGCTAATGCACATGCACCAGCTTCTGCTGTAACTTTTCCAGCCTCAACATCTACTTTTGCAGAAGAACAATTTACAATATTTACTTTTTGATTATGAATAGAATTAGCTAAATTTTCATCGTCTATAAAATGCTGTTGAAATGTAAATTCTATATTTAATAATCGCTTATAATGAGAAAAAACTCGTGCAGCACCAAAAATAACAGGAATGCAAAGTTCTAAAACTCGGCTATCTGTAAGCGTTTTGAGAATTACTTCTATACCGATACCATTAAAATCGCCCATAGAAATTCCTATCTTTGGACGAAAACGTTTTGGGCGTTCTTTTTTTTGAAAGGCTAAATTATCTGTATTTTCTGAATCAGATTCGAAAGGATAATAAGGTTTTGAATATTCGTTTTCCAATGTGCTGCTTTGACTAAAATGAATAAAATCTTTTTTTTGAGAAACTCAATAACCACAAAATTACAAAACTATTTGATAATCTGTATTAATCAATAAATAAGTAAGCAAATCATTTATAGGTTAGCAAAATCTGTCTGATACCTCAAAGAAGTTTTGAAAGTTTAAATTTTCAGTTTTTAAATCTTTTTTAGATAGGATTTATTTTGACCATTTATTTTTTTATTCAAAACAAGTAGAATTAATGAATGGTTATACTTTCTTAGAGCAGGCAACTTGATTTACTATATTTTGGAGGATTAAACTACAAATTGCTTAAGAAGGCTAAAAAAATAAATTTGCATTTTTAGCTATCTATAAAAATAGGATTAAAACCCTGTGCAATTTATAATTCATAGCCTATTTTTGAAAACATGTATTTGTAAAAAATCACAAAAGGTAGTTTATTAATGCCTGAATTTTTCAAAGTGTAAATTTTAGAAGTTACGCACTCTACCCAATCCAATACTTCTCTAAGCATTTCAAGAAAAAATTCATTTTTTGTAACCCTGAAGTTGGCTCATATACTCTATAATTAACAGGAAGACGAACCCCATTTATATCAGTATAAAATAAGGTAACTAAACAGATACCTTTTACAACACCATGATGTTTGCCTGAATACTGACGAGCTATAAAAGGATTTAATTTGGCATCACTATAGGGTTTATCTCAAACACTAGCATCAATACTTAAAGTGCCTCCTGCTAGTACAATCAGTAAACAAACACGTTCAAACAAATCCTGTGGGGTATAATCTTCACGGACTAAAAAATTGCGAACACTATCATGGCTCATTTTTTTCATTCCAAAAGCTAGTTGAGTACATCCTTTATTTCTAGGATTTACTAATAAATAATGGTTCTCTGACAATTTTTGCACTTTGTTCTAAATACAGCTTAAAGTATTAGACTCATTATTTAAAAAGAAAATACAGAATGTTTGTTAATTATTTGATAATCAAATACTTATTGTTTTGAAGTGAGTTATTAAATAAAAATATCAACCTCAAAATTTGCAGACAAAAACTGGCAGGTGCAAAAATTGTCAGAGAACCTAAATAATTACTATAAAGAGATAAATTACACAATGCAGTTGATTTTCGTACCAACACTCTCATCAAAAGTAAAATTTAAGTAATAAAAAAACATACTAAAAAAATACAACCTAAAGTTAAAAAAAATTACGTAAGTTTAAGGTGCGTAACTTCTAAGTTATACTAAGTAAATAAGGTTTTATAAATTATAACTAGTTTTCAAGTGCTATCTAAAGCCACTTACTTTTTATTTTAACTTTATATTTCTTCCTTGATAGTGGCTTATCTGAATCCAATAAAGCAATCATTCTTGATAAGTTTTCTTCTGAGTGGCTAATTGCTTTATTAGCAATTAATTTTTCATTTTTATAAAAAAACACAAATGTTGTCCCTCTGCTTGCATACAGGTTCATTTTGTAATTATCCTCTTTATAAGAAAATGAAATAAGATTTGCATCAATTACATGAGCTTGAATTTGTTTTTCAGCTAATTTTTCTAATATGTTTTTGACTACTATATAGCGAGTAAAATAAATCCCTGCTATTGTTATAGCTGTTAATCCTCCGAAAACAACAGCCATCAATAATATTTCTTTTTTCATTAGATTTTGGTGCATCCCCACACCAACCGATATAACACCTGCAATAAAACAAAACAAAGGATATTTATTGATTATAGCATAGTTTAATAATTTAGTTTTCATACAATTCAAGGTTTAAAATAAATACATTCACAGTTAATTCAATTCAATGTAACATTAAATTAACATTAAGTATCTTATAATACAAATTTTATTCCGAATTGTTTAGAATAATCCTATAATAATCTGTATAAATGAGCATTTTGTTTAGCTTTGGTGAACTTTAACACCCAAGATTTTGTCTTAAAAGGAATACATAAAACACGATTTCTCTTCGCTTTTTGCTGCAAATTGTGCAACTTTGTAAATTAATTAAAAACTAGCCGAATAAATACAAAAAAGCAAAGACAAAAAAACAACTTTTATTTACAGTTATGATACTTCAACAACTCCAAAAAGAAATTCAAAACGCTTTTCAAACGCTTTTCAATCATACTTTACCAATAGAAAAAATTGATTTCCAACAAACTCGCAAAGAATTTGAGGGAAGTTATACTTTTGTTACTTTTCCTTATGGAAAGGTTACAGGGAAGCGACCAGACGAAACAGCTACTCTTTTAGGAGAATTTTTGAAAGAAAATGTAGATTTTATAAAAGATTTTAATGTCGTGAAAGGATTTTTAAATCTTGTTTTGGAACAATCTGTTTGGGTCAAAACGCTTGTTAATCTCAATGACAAACCTGTTTGGGAAAACATAGAAAAGAAAGACGAAAAAATAATGGTAGAATATTCGTCGCCAAACACAAACAAACCTTTGCACTTAGGACACCTTAGAAATAACTTTTTAGGTTATTCGGTTTCTGAAATTATGGCTGCTAATGGTAGCGAAGTAATGAAGGTAAATTTGGTAAACGACAGAGGAATTCATATCTGTAAGTCAATGCTTGCCTACCAAAAACATGGAGAAGGCAAAACACCACAAGATTTGGGCATAAAAGGCGATAAAATGGTTGGAGACTATTATGTGAAATTCAATGATTTATTTAAAGCCGAAGTAAAAGAATTGGTAGAAGCAGGAAGAACACAAGAACAAGCCGAAAAAGAAGCTCCTAGCTTGAAAGAAGCACAACAAATGCTTTTGAAATGGGAACAAGGCGACAAAGAAACTACCGACCTTTGGAAAAAAATGAATGGTTGGGTCTATGAAGGATTTGATGAAACCTATAAAAGCATCGGAGTAACATTTGATAAATTTTATTATGAATCAAATACCTATTTGTCTGGGAAAGATGCTGTAGAAGAAGGATTAGAAAAAGGAATTTTCTTCAAAAAAGAAGATGGTTCGGTTTGGATAGACTTAACAGAAGATGGATTGGATGAAAAACTCGTTTTGCGTGGCGACGGAACTTCTGTTTATATGACACAAGACATCGGAACAGCAGATTTGAAATTTAGTGATTTTCCAATGCAAAAATCAGTTTATGTAATCGGAAACGAACAAGATTATCACATGAAAGTCTTGAAACTGATTATGCAAAAACTAGGTAGAAGTTATGCTGATGGAATGTATCATCTTTCTTACGGAATGGTAGAACTGCCATCTGGAAAAATGAAATCAAGAGAAGGAACTGTTGTTGATGCTGACGAGCTTGTAGCTGATATGGTAGAAATGGCAAGAGAAAGAACACAAGAAGTAGGAAAAATTGATGATTTTTCGGAAGAAGAAGCTGAGAATTTATACAAAATGTTGGCTTTAGGAGCATTGAAATATTATCTTTTGAGAGTAGAACCTAAGAAGAAAATGCTTTTTAATCCTGCTGATTCTATTGATTTTCAAGGAAATAGTGGTGTTTATTTACAGTATACCCACGCCAAAATTTCGGCTATTTTACGTAAAGCAAATGAAACTAACATTTCACACCAATCTACTTCTTTTGAGAATTTAGAAGAGTTGGAAAGTACGGAAGAAGAATTAATCCGTTTACTTTCTGATTATCCTTCTTATCTGAATGAAGCTGCAACTAATTATGCACCGTCTGCGATAGCAAATTATATGTATGATTTAGCTCGTCAGTATAGTAAATTATATGCCGAACTTCCAATTTTTGGAGAAGAAAATGAAGCTAAAAAATCGCTTCGTGTTGCCCTTTCTGATGCAACAGCAAAGACATTAAAACACGCAGGCAAACTTTTAGGTATCGATATGCCTGAAAGAATGTAAACACTCAAATTTGAATACCAAATTGATAAGAACATCTTTATTTTTTATAAATAAAGTCTATTTTTTTTGTTCTATTCAAATAATCCGTATTTTTGAAACTTATATCTAAAAAAAGGCTTTTTTAAACTATATATATAATTGATAGTAATAGTAACTGGTTCAAGCGTCGACGCTTGAACCAGTTACTAAATACGACTTTTACTCATTTTATGCAACCAATACTTAGCGAACAAGAAATTCTGCGTCGTCAGAAAAGAGAACAACTTATACAACTAGGAATAGAACCTTATCCTGCTGCACTTTATAACTTTACGCATACAGCCAAACAGATTAAAGCTCTTTTTCCAGAAGAAAAACCAGAAGGAGAGGAGAATTTTGATGATTTTAAGGAAATTTCTCTTGCAGGTCGTTTGATGACAAATCGTATTCAAGGTTCGGCTGCCTTTGCAGAAATTGAAGATAGCACAGGACGTTTGCAAGTTTATTTTCGTAGAGATGATATTTGTCCTGATGAAGATAAAACGATGTATAATACTGTTTTCAAAAAGCTATTAGATATTGGAGATATTATTGGGGTAAAAGGATATATTTTTCGTACGAATGTAGGCGAAATTACGCTTCGTGCTACCGAATTTACGATTCTTACAAAATCTCTACATCCTCTACCTGTCGTAAGGCGAGTAGAAAATGAAGATGGAACAGTAAAAACGTATGATGCTTTTACAGATTCAGAGCAGCGTTATCGTCAGCGTTATGTCGATTTGATTGTAAACCCTGAGGTTAGAGACGTTTTCAAAAAACGCTCTCAGCTTATGAATGTGATGCGTGAATTTTTAAATGATAAAGATTATTTAGAAGTAGAAACACCAATTTTGCAGCCAATTTATGGAGGCGCAGCAGCTCGTCCTTTCAAAACACACCACAATACATTAGATATGACTCTTTATTTGCGTATTGCAAATGAGCTTTATCTAAAAAGATTAATTGTTGGTGGTTATGATGGTGTTTATGAGTTTTCAAAAGACTTTAGAAACGAGGGAATGAGCCGTTTTCATAATCCAGAATTTACTCAAATTGAACTCTATGTAGCTTACAAAGACTACGAGTGGATGATGAATTTGGTAGAAGAAATGGTAGAAAAAATTGCTTTAAAACTTCATAATTCGACAGAAGTACAGGTAGGCGAAAATGTAATTAACTTTGCTCGTCCTTGGAAACGCTACACAATGTACGAAGCCATTGAGCATTTTACAGGTGTTGATATTTCGGAAATGAGTGAGGAAGAAATGCGTAAAGCTGCTCTACAATTAGGCGTTCCGATTGATGATACAATGGGAAGAGGAAAACTTATTGATGAGATTTTTGGAGAACATTGTGAGCCAAAACTGATTCAGCCTACATTTATTACAGATTATCCTGTTGAGATGTCGCCACTTGCCAAAAAACACAGAACAAAAGAAGGTTTAGTAGAGCGTTTTGAAGCAGTTTGTAATGGAAAAGAAATTTGTAATGCCTTTTCTGAGCTTAACGACCCAATCGACCAAAGAAAACGTTTTGAAGAACAGTTAGAACTTGGAAAACGAGGTGATGATGAAGCAATGATTTTGGATGAAGATTTCTTAAATGCTCTTGAATACGGAATGCCACCAACAGCAGGTTTAGGAATCGGAATTGACCGTCTTTCTATGATTATGACGAATCAAAACTCTATTCAAGATGTTTTGTTTTTCCCTCAAATGCGCCCTAAAAAACAACCAAAATATGCATCTGAAAGTGATTATGAAGCATTAGGAATCCGTTCGGAGCTTATTCCAATTATTCAAAAGCTAGGTTTCCTTACAATTGAAGACTTGAAAGAAGCAATTCCTTCAAAACTTTTCAATGATATATGTGGAATGCGTAAGAAAATGAAACTCAAAGAAGTAAAAAATCCAACCAAAGAAGAAGTAGAAGGTTGGTTGAAATAAAGTGTCGTTGGTGTCTCCACCAATGACAGCAAAGGTAAAACAGGGTTAAAATCCTGTTCAATTAATATTCTAAAAAACTCTTATCTAATTTTTGAAATTGGATAAGAGTTTTTGCATTCAAAATTTATTCATTATATCACCTTCACTGTTGTCGATATCTGCAAAGATAAATTTGGTCAATATTGACATTTATTTTTTTTCAAACCACAAATTTCGAATTCCATTCATGGTTACCCAAAAGCCAATACTATTTCCATTTCTTTTGTACTTCGAAATTGCCATTCCTGACCAGCTCACGACATCTCTTTTAAGCACTTGAATTTCAAATTCACCAAAGCGACTATGATAACCGTATAATGATTTGTCTTTGAGCGTTATAGTATAAAAAGTTTCTAACTCGCTACTATAAAATTCTCCTGTATATGATTTTAATTCCTCCAACGTAAGCAATTTATCTTCGTATTTTTCAAATGTTTCAGTGGAATTATTCGCAAAAATTAAAGTCATTTTTGCTGAATGAATATCAAATTTTATAACTAATTTTTCATTGATACCCCCCATTTGAAATTCTGTTTCAGATATAGGAAGAAGAGGCGATTTTTGATTATTATTTCTTAAATACCACAAAGTATCGTTGGCTACAAAAATTTTTCGGGAATAATTATTTTTATCGTTCCAATACATTCCTTCATTTTTTTGCAAATCTTCAATGCTAATTTTAAAGGAACTTTTTATTTCTTCAATTTTGGTAGGTTTAGATTTGTTTTGTAGGAAAAGTTGGCTGATTTGATTGGCTTTTTGTGATAATTGATTTGAAGTGAAATTTGACAAAATGATAATTTGTAAGTCTTCATCAGGATAAGAATACATTATTGACTGAAAACCAGCAATAGCACCTGTATGTTGTATTCTACGATTTCCAAAAAAATCATCAATTACAATTCCAAAAGCATAATTATTTTTCTCGCCTGAATTTAATGTAGTTAAAGTTTCAAGTATTGAAAAGGCTTTTTTCCAACTTTTAGGAGCTTTAGTATAATTTTTTGCCCAGTTCGATATATCGACACTTGTAGAATAGACATTGGAAGCTCCATAAGTTAAATCGTTGTTTTCAACCGTTTGAAAAAATGAAGGTGCTGTTTCAGTATAAGAATTTGCCGTTTTGGTAATGATTGCAGAATAATCTTCCTCAACAAAAGTGGAATTCAGGTGAAGTGGTTGAAAAACTTTTTCTTTCATGTAGCTTTTGAAGTCTTGTTTAGAAATCCTTTCAATAATTTTAGCAAGTAAAATATAACCTGAATTAGAATACATAAATTCAGAATTAGGTTCAAAATTCAAATCTTGCTGTTTTAATAAATATCTATAAACATCATCGTTTGAAATGGCATCGCCCGAACGCCAACCTGCTAGACCAAACAATTCGGGAACGGCTCTTAATCCACTTGTGTGATGCAATAACTGTCGAATAGTTATCGTCTTTCCAAAATCAGTAAATTCAGGTAAATAGGTTTTAATATCATCATCAAAGGATAGTTTTCCATCAAGATATAACAAAACAATTCCCATGGCTGTAAATTGTTTTGATAAAGAACCAATATTAAAAACACTTTCTTCTGTATTTGCAATTTGGTACGGAATATTTGCCAAGCCATACGCTTTTGTAAAAACAAGATTGTTTTGATGTGTTACCAAAACAACACCCCCTGGATTGTTTTCTGTACTCCAATCGATAAATAAATTATCAATAAGATTTGTAGGATTTTGACTTGTTGCTGAAAAAGTAATCAGCAATGCGACATAGATAAATGCAATTCGTTTCATTTTTTAATTGGTTTTAAATTAATACTGAAACAAATGTCGAATAATAGCTTCTGTTGTGAAAATAGATTATGCAAACACCTTTTTTTTGTCTGCAAAATATGGATTATAACATCTATAAGACTTTCGCACTACTGTATATTTTGTTAAGTAATTGGGCAGAATTACATATAACAAAACCCACGATTTTAATCGTGGGAAAAGAGGAGTAGAAAGGTGGAAAATATCCTCCAACTATTCCATAACTAAAGTTATGGGTTTCATTCTAAAAAAGATGCTTAATAAATAAGCTCTAAATAATTTAGTTCAATCACTTATAAATGAACACTTTATAAAAAAAGATTGTAAATTATAATTCTACCATTGTTGGTGTTCTCACTGACAATAGTAAAACACAAATAAACTTTTGTTACAAGATAATGAGCGATTGACTGATAGGATTTGACTTCGATCTTTAAAAAAAGTAGTAGGCTACAATAACCCATTAAATATTAATCTGTGCAAAAAAATGCTTTCTATATGTTTCTGAAATAGGAATAAGTTCATTTGAAATTTTAATTCGACTTCGTTCAATTTCTTCAATTTTACTAATAGCAACCATATACGATTTATGCACCCGACAAATTAATTTTGCTGATATAAGTTGCTCCAACTCCGAAAAGTTTTGAAGTGTCATAATTCGTTTGTTAGTGGTGTGTATTCTTCTGTAATCTCTCATTCCTTCAATAAATAGTATTTCATCAAGATTAACTTTTTCCAAGCGATTTTCTGTTTTTATAAAAATATAATTACTCGTCAATTCATTAGATTTGACCAATTTTTTGTCTTGAATTTTATTTACTGCTTGCAAAAAACGTTCAAATGAAAAAGGTTTTAACAAATAATCAGTAACATAAAGTTCATAGCCTTTTAAGGCATACTCTGAATAGGCAGTCGTAATAATTACCTGACAATCTAAATTAGAACTTTCCAACAACTCAATACCTGAAAGTTCGTCCATATTGATATCTAAAAAAAGTACATCCACCTTATTAGACTTCAAAAATGTCAATCCTTCAAGGGCATTATCAAATGTTTCAAGTAAATCCAAAAAAGGAATTTTTACGACAAAACCTTTGGTCTTTTCCAATGCCAAAGGTTCGTCTTCTATGATGATACATGTATATTTAGTCATTTATTAAGGTTAAGGTTACTCGGTAAGAGTTGTTGAGGTTAATGATAGATAAATTGTGCTTTTGGGGATACAAAAGTTCTATTCTTTTTCTAATCAAATTATTTCCTATGCCACTATGTTCTATTTGAATTTTGTTTTTAGGGTTGTACTTATTTTCACACTCAAAAACTATTGTTTTATCGTCAATATTTAAGGAAATGGTTATTGCATTTTCTATTTTTTTATTGGCTGTGTGTTTGAATGCATTTTCGATAAATGAGATTAAAAGCATGGGTGGAATCACTTGATTGGATAAGTTTCCGTTTAGTGTAAAATGCACAAAACTCTCGTTTGCTGTTCTTGTTTTTTGTAACGCAATGTATTTTTCTATGTATTCAATTTCCTTTGATAAATCAATTCTTTGAGCTTTAGTTTCAAAAAGCATAAACCGAAGAATATCTGATAGTTTATTTAAGTATTCAGAAGCTATTTTTGGGTCTTTGAGTATCAAGGCATCAATGTTATTAATTGTGTTGAATAAGAAATGGGGATCTAATTGTGCTTTTACTAAGGCTAATTCAATTTGATGATTTTTAATAATGAGTTCTTCTTTTAATTTTATTTCATCATACCAAGTAATAAAACCATTGATAATAATGCTCATTACACCTGCAAGCAATCCAATCAGTACCATAGAAAAAAGTTGAGCAAGAAAAGAACTTATACCACCTTTAAACATCATATCTAAACCAAAAAGCAGGCTTAAAAATAGTCCCCCAACAAGAGCCGAACCAACAGAAAACAAGATAGCATAAACAAGTGAAGAAACTATTTTTTTTGTTTTGATGTATTTTGTAAACAGGTAGAAATAACACAGATAAAATGTAATAACAGAAGGAATCACAACAAATGAAAATCCTACTTTGGCAATGTATCCAAAAGGTATATTTGATGAAAACCCTTTTGTCGCAGCAGCGATAATCAGCAAAAGCAATAAAAAGTATAACACCCAAAATGCTGTGTGAACAATATAAACAACTGACTTTTTCATATTAGAAAGAATTAAAATTAATTAACTGATTAATAGGTCAAAAGTCTATAGTTATGAATATTTAAACAAACTTAATTTGCAAAACGGGTTATTTTGTCTGCAAAACAAGGTTATTAGACAATATTAAGTTTTGTCTTTTATGGGCAAAATCCTCGTTGACGGCTGCATTTGACGACGGTTTACATTCAACCGTCAACGAGGCGAAAGCCGTCGTTGAGATAAAAACCATTATACTTTATTATACTCCTCTTCACTTAAAGCAAAATCTGAATCAATAATCAAAACAAAACCCTCGTTGACGGCTGCATTTGAGTCTCAACGACGGTTTACATTCAACCGTCAACGAGACTAAAGCCGTCGTTGAGGTAAAAACTACTTTCTATTATACTCCTCTTCACTCAAGCCAAAATCAGAATCAATAAGCAAAACAAAATCCTCGTTGACGGCTGCATTTGACGACTGACGACGGTTTATATTTACCAACCGTCAACGAGACTAAAGCCGTCGTTGAGGTAAAAACTACTTTCTATTATACTCCTCTTCACTCAAGCCAAAATCAGAATCAATAAGCAAAACAAAATCCTCGTTGACGGCTGCATTTGAGTCTCAACGACGGTTTATATTCAACCGTCAACGAGGCGAAAGCCGTCGTTGAGATAAAAACTACTTTCTATTATACTCCTCTTCACTCAAGCCAAAATCAGAATCAATAAGCAAAACAAAACCCTCGTTGACGGCTGCATTTGAGTCTCAACGACGGTTTATATTCAACCGTCAACGAGACTAAAGCCGTCGTTGAGGTAAAAACCACTATACTTTATTATACTCCTCTTCACTCAAGCCAAAATCAGAATCAATAAGCAAAACAAAATCCTCGTTGACGGCTGCATTTGAGTCTCAACGACGGTTTACATTCAACCGTCAACGAGACTAAAGCCGTCGTTGAGGTAAAAACTACTTTCTATTATACTCCTCTTCACTTATACTCCTCTTCACTCAAGCCAAAATCAGAATCAATAAGCAAAACAAAATCCTCGTTGACGGCTGCATTTGAGTCTCAACGACGGTTTATATTCAACCGTCAACGAGATTAAAGCCGTCGTTGAGGTAAAAACTACTTTCTATTATACTCCTCTTCACTCAAGCCAAAATCTGAATCAATTAGCAAAACCTCTTCATAACTCAAATCATAGAGTTTATAAACCAAAATATCAATTTCATTTTCTAAAGCACTTGTGTCTGTATCAGGATTTTGTTTTTTTGAGGATAGAATTTTCATTGCGATTTTCCCTATCTTCTTTTGAGAATCTATATTCACATCAGCAATAGGTAAAGATTTTAACAATTTAGAGTTAAAACTAGGGTAAGATTTATTATTTGATTTAGGTGTTTGCTCAAAAATATAATATGTTATGAGTTTTGAGTTTAAAATGCCTAGAAGGTAATCCAATTGATAATTATCTGACCTCTTAATAATTACAGCAGCTACATTTTTTATTATGCAATTCTCTTTGAAGTAGGTAGCAAATACTCTTGGATTTATTATCTCCCTAACTACTACTTTTTCAGAAAAAAAATACTTAGGTTGCCTTGGTTCAGCTAACCATTCGCCATATCTAATGTATTCTGATTTTTCCTCATAATAATACCTATTTATGCCTTGGCTGATAAACTTTACATACTCATTGTTTTTGTTTTTTTTAGATATAAATATATCATTATCTTTTTCAAAACTTGTTTGCTTAGGCTTACCCTTACCTATTTGATAAACTTTAACACCCATAACTTGGTCATATATATCAATTAATGCAATAGTTTTTTTACCTGATAAAATAGAGTTTTTGATAGTAAATTGCTCATCATAATCAGGTTGTTCTCTTGAGAAAGTCAATTGATTTAAACAAATAGATACATTTTTTCTATTGATTGAGGAAATATCTCCAAACCAAAAGGATTTATTTTGAGAATTTCCTTTTTTCAAATTGAATATAGCAGTAGGTAGATTAACCTCATCAAAAATATCGTTACCTAGCTTAATATTAGTAATTTCTACGGATTTTGAAACCATTAACTTTCTCAAATCTTTGAAATATTCCTTTTCTAAATAGCTATCAGAAGTAATAAAACCGATATTTCCATCAATATTTAAAATTCTCAAACCCAAATCTGTAAAGTATTTATACGTGTCTAGCTGTCCATAACTTGTTCTAGGATACTCCTTTTTCATAAATTCTCTATCAACTATTTTAACACCATAAGGAGGATTCCCAATCACCACATCAAAACCTACAAATTCCCCCTTTTGATTCAAGACTTCTGGAAACTCAAAACGCCATTCAAAGGCATTTTGATAAATTACATTGTTTAGTAACCCTTCTTTTTCTTCTTGTGCTTTGTTGAGAGCTAGTTTTAGTTTTTTGAGTTCTGCACTTAGAGTTTTGCTTATTTTTTGTCCAAATGCTTCTAGGTTTTGTACTTCGGTTTGTTTTTGTTCTAGTTTTCCTCTTGCAGATGCTATTTTTTTCTTAAATTTTCCGTCTAGCGTTCCTGTAAAAGCTGATTTTATTGTATCAATAATTTTGATAATTTCTCTTTTTCGCTCTTTGTTATTGGTATTTTTGTATTCTTGAACAGCATTTTTGTAATCGTTCAAACTATACGGATTATCTTTGCTTTTGAAGGCATTTTTCAAATCTTCATCTAGCTCAAAACGACTAATCAGAGAGTTTCCAGTTTTGATATTAATATCAATATTTGGCAGCGTTTGAAGTTGATTTTCTTGAGTATAATACGCATTTTTCAATAGTTCTATCCACAAACGCAACCTACATATCTTGACAGAATTTGGATTTATATCTACACCAAAAAGACAGCTTTCAATAAGACTTTGTTTTTCATGAAAAAGCGTTTCTTGTAGGCGTTGGCTTGTTTTATTTTTGGGTTTGTAGGTAAATATTTCTTCGTTTTCGTCTTCAATAATCAGTTCGTCGTTATCAATCTGAATATAAGCATTCAAACGTTTTCCGTCTTTATCTATCAAAATACTAAGCTCGCTTTTTATGGCGATAAGTTCGTTCAAAGCACTTACCAAAAAGTGTCCAGAACCCACAGCAGGGTCACATATTTTGAGTGAATTAATGATTTGATTGGCTTCTTTTCGGATAGTTTCTCTATCGCCATTTCGTATATAATCCTTCAAATCTTCTTTTAGCTGCTCAAAATCGCTACATTTCCACGTATAATACGTATTGAATTTTTGCACGACAGCCCTACGCAAGGCTTCTTTAGCCATATACATCGTAATATAGGCAGGCGTATAAAACGAGCCGTCTTTGTAGCCATTTATTTTTTCAAAAATAAGTCCCAATACAGAAGCCGAAATAAGCGTTTTGGCTTGATTGCTCTCATCTACTTTTTCGCCTTTTTCTCCACTAAAATCATAGGCTTCCAAAAAGCGAAAAATGTATCCTAAAGTAGGCAAACCACCAGTAAGGCGTTTTAGATTATCTTTCAGAACCGTTTTATCATACAATTCTAAATCAATTTCTTTCAGGTTCGAAATTCGTAGAGCTGTATCTTCTAATTGATTGGGTTCAAAAAGCGAACTATTTAAGTAGGGAATATGATTGTATTTTTCTTTTATGCGCTCGTTTCGGTCTTCTATTTTCTTTGCTAAAGCAGAAAAAAACAGTTCTTCCAAATCATCATAACCAGTAATGAAATCAGTATTCAGAAATTTATATTTCGAATCCTGATTATAAACTACCAATTGAGATTCTAATAATTTGAGGAACAAAATTCGGTTTATCCACGTCAGACAAAGCTCTAAAGCGACATTGAATAATTGTTCTTCTTTATTCTGTGCATACGTTTTGAGATTATCTACTTTTCTCAAGTAATCTCTATCTTCTAAAATAAAAATAGTCGTTTCTAAGAGTGAGCCGTCATTTCGTGTTCCTTTTTCTTTTCGCTGAATTACTTTTTTGCCTTTCTCTTTTACTTCTTCTAGTCCGATGATGTGCAAAAGTTCGTAATAAAACTGCTTGTTGAGCTGATTGCTATCATTTCCATACGATTGTGCCAAAAGATGAATCGGAGAAAATACTTTGTACAGAGAAACTAACTTATCATCATCTGTATTTTCGATAGGCAAAAATTCTTGAAAATCTTTTTTGATATCGATATATAGAAATGGCAATTCGTCTTTTACTTCTTCAATATATTTTTTAGCAATTTCATTGTAGAATAACTCATTTTTGGAAGAATCCTTTTGCTTGTTTACAAACTCGTTATATTCTTTGAGCAGTTTTTTATTTTTATAAAATGTATTGTAAAAATCTTCTCCTTTAAAAAAATACCATTCATTGCCATTCGTAGCAATCAAATATTTGATTTGATTATTTTCTAATGTTACTCGTTCTCTCAAATAATAGAGCAATAGTTCTTGTAATGCTTTTCTATTGAGATTATCTGTTTTCAAGAACTCACTTTTATTGCTTGGTCGTTTGGCTTCTATCAAAACACTAATATTGCTAGTAGCATCTTTTCCAGCATAAATAGCCAAATCAATTTTGTCTTTTGTATTGATTAAATACTCTTGATAAAATGCTTGGTGCAAAAAATCGCCTACATATTTTTTTATGTTCTCTTCACTCTCATTTTTCTCTTCGCTTATTTTGATATGCTCCAAACAGATATTCAATGCACTTTTGAAATTATTTATTTCATTTCTAGTCACATTAATTTTGCGATAGGCAGGACTGAGGATTCTACTTGGTTTTGTAATTTTGTTCATGTATTTGTTTTATAAACCTCTATATGTAAGCAAACAGATTTTAATTTAGAATAAAACTATAAAAAAAACAATTCCTTTCCAATAAAAAAAATCCTATTCAATCATAACAATTGAATAGGAACTTGTTGTATGTTTGTTAGATTAATTCGTAATTATTTCAAAAATTACCATGCCGTTGTTGGTGTCCCCACCAACGACAAAAAACAATTACTGAATATTAAATCCTTTTTCTCCGTGATAGGCTTCATCTAGTCCTGTTTTTTCCATAATTTCATCTACTCGTGCGCCTTTTGTAACAAATGCACTCACAAAATAAACAACTGTTGTAGCAATAGATGAATAGGCAATTACTGTTAGGATAGCCAATAACTGTACGCCTATTTGCTCTATATTTCCATATAAAGCACCAATAGCATCAGGATTAATAGCAGGATTTGCAAAAATACCAGCAGCTAGAGAACCCCAAATACCAACTAACCCATGTATTCCAAAAGCATCTAATGTATCATCATAATCTAATACTTTTTTGAGTTTGATAACGCCATAATAACCTATCAGACCAGAAAAAAGACCAATTGCCAACGCACCACTCACACTTACATATCCACAAGCAGGCGTAATACCTACCAAACCAGAAACAGCACCTGAAGCCACTCCCAACAAACTAGGTTTTTTCTTATTAATCCATTCGATGGCTATCCAAGAAAGTCCTCCAATACTTGCAGCTACATTTGTAACCAAGAGCGCATTTGCAGCCGTTCCGTTTGCACCTAAAGCACTTCCTGCATTGAACCCAAACCAACCAAACCACAAAAGAGCCGAACCAACAACAGTAAGCGTTAGAGAAATAGGCATTTCTGTTGTTTTACCAAAATCTTTTCGTTTTCCTAACAAGAGAGCTAATACAAGTCCTGCCACTCCTGCATTAATATGAATAACTGTTCCACCTGCAAAATCTAATTCGCCACTATTACTCAAAAAACCTCCTCCCCAAACCCAATGTGTAATCGGACTATAAACAAGCAAAATCCACATAAAAGAAAACACAAGCCAAAAAGAAAATTTTACTCTTTCGACAACTGAGCCACTCACAATAGCGACAGCAATAGCAGCAAAAGTTCCTTGAAAAACGACAAAGAGTAATTTAGGAATAGAAGTATTAGCAGCTAATTCGTTGATACCAATGTTTTCTAAAAATAGATTATCCAAATAACCAATAAGTCCGTTTCCATCACTAAATGCAAGTGAATAACCTACAATTACCCAAGCTACAGAAGCGACACAAAAGGAAACATAACTCATTCCGACGGTATTGAGTGTATTTTTGCTATGTGAAAGTCCTCCATAAAAAAGTGCCAAGCCAGCAGGAGTCATGAGCATAACAAGAGCTGTTGCAATCAGAACCCAAGCTGTATCTCCACTATTAAGAGTAGAAGTAGATTCAGTTGTTTGAGCAAAAGCAAATAAAGGCAGTAGGGAAAGCAGAAGCGATAGACTAACTTTTTTGAGAATAGAAGTCATGTTTTATTTTTTTTTAGAAAAATCACAAAATTAATTAATGGTGTGTTTTTTTATCCACTTTTCTATAAAAATCAATAATTACAGAAAAATGCGTGTGTTTTTTAGGTTAGTAATGTAAACATAATTAAAATTTTACAAAATCCCCTATAAAAATAAATCTAAAATTATTTTTTTTGATAAAAAAATAAGCACAAGATTTTGTCTTGTGCTTATTAGAAAGCATAAACAGGATTAAAACCTGTTTAATTAAAAAAAAATATTCTTTACTATTTTGCTTTTTCGAAAGTCCTAGAAAAAAAGATTAATTTCCGACTCTAATATTGAATGTCAGTCTTCCTATCGTTGATTCTGTGGCAGGTTTTGAAAGTGTACGTTCAAATTTTGTGTTTAAAACTGCATTTTTATAGGCTGTATAAGTAGCAATTCCAATAGTTGGGCTTTTTTCTACTAATCCTACTTTTATAACATTTCCATTTTGGTCAATAGTAATATCAAATACTATTTTTCCTTGTTCGTTTAGCGCATCGTTGGGTTGAGGTTTTTGTATCCATCTCCAACCTACAACACTAATCTCTGCCCCATCTTTTACACCTATTTTTCCTTTGTCTTCTGGGTCGTCCGAATTGCCTTGTTTGTCTTTAGTTTTCGAATCTCCATCTTCGTTTGAGTTATTGGTAACATCATTTTTCTTTTCTTCTTTTACTGGAGTTGGTGTTTCTTCTTTCTTTTCCTCCTTTACTTCTTGTTTTTCTTCCTTTTTTACTTCTTTTGGCTCTGTTTTCTTTTCTTCTTTTTTCTCTTCCTTCTTTTCCTTTTTTTCCTCTTTTTTATCCTTTTTCGTTTCAGGAACGCTTACTGTATTGTCATTTTTAGTAGTCTGAATATCTGGCGTTTGAGTTTCATTTTGAGGTGTAATATCTTGTACTTCTTGGGTTTGTTCTACTTGTTCTGTTTCGTTTTCAGAATTTTCTGTTTCTGTAATAGAAGGCGTAAATTCAGTTTGAGAAGGTGCAGGTGTTTCGGTAGGTGTCGCTACATTTCCAAAACTAACCATCGTAATACCAGCAGGCTCAGGAGCAGGAATAGGACGCTCCCAAACAGGTTTTACAAACAGAATAATTGCCAAAAAAATATGAATGATAACAGCTAAAATGGCAGCAATCACCCGTTCGTTAGGAGAAAGAACAGAATCAGAGTTTATCTCAGAGTTTATCATGAGCAAGAGAATACTATTTTATTTTAGGATAGATTGTTTTAGATTTTCTTTTACAGAAACTTCTAATTAAAGTTACAAATTTGTTTTGTAATGACAAAATTTTGACTTCGTTTAGAAAAATTCACGCATTAATAAACAGGGTTAAAACCCTGTTTTTATAGATAGCCTACAAAAATATTAATTTTATTCTAACTTTTTCGTTCTTGACAAAGTTCTACCAAAACACCATTTGTAGATTTTGGATGTAAAAAACAAATTAGTTTGTTGTCTGCACCTGTTTTTGGTTCTTGACTCAAGAGTGTAAATCCTTCACTTTCTAAACGTTTCATTTCAGCATAAATATCATCTACTTCATAAGCAATATGATGAATTCCTTCTCCTTTTTTTTCTATAAATTTTGAGATGGCACTTTCTTGTGTAGTAGCTTCTAAAAGTTCGATTTTAGTTTCTCCCAACTGAAAAAATGATGTACTTACACCTTCTCGTTCTACTTTTTCTACTTTATAATGTTCTTTTCCAAATAGTTTTTCAAAAAGCTCATTTGATTTTTCTAGACTTTTGATAGCAATACCAATATGCTCTACTCTTAAAAATGCCATTGTTGTTTTTTTGATTTTGATAATAAATAAATTTGTTGGTAGTTAAGAATACCAACAAAATTAAGAATGGTTTGATTTAAGTAATTAAATTTTTACCTAAAAATATCTTTTCTAAATAAAAATATAGAAATCAGAATATTCAAAAAGTAAAGTGAAACTGTGGCTGTATACAATTCAAAATAAAGACAAGTCAAAGAAGAAATTATCATAATAATATGTAAGACCACTGTCATCAATTTTGTTTCGCCTTTGAGAGAACGCCAACCATAAAGAGTTACTAAAAAACTTATAAAAAAGTAAGTTCCAATAGTATAACTGAGCATTAGAATACTTTTTGTAAAAAGTGCAATGCCAAAACCTATCAAAACAGTTGAACTAATAACACATAAAAATTTCTTATCTAAAAACTTATAAGCTACATAAAACATAGCTACTTCTAAAAGGGCAATTATTATTGCCATTACTACACAAAATATTTCCATCTTAGTATTTCTTTAGGATTTTAAAAATCAATATAACTTCATAATATACACTTTTTAAGTAAAAAAGTAAAATTAATAAACAGGGTTTTATTCCTATTTTTATAGATAGCTAAAAATGCAAATTTATTTTTTTAGCCTTCTTAAGCAATTTGTAGTTTAATCCTCCAAAATATAGTAAATCAAGTTGCCTGCTCTAAGAAAGTATAACCATTCATTAATTCTACTTGTTTTGAATAAAAAAATAAATGGTCAAAATAAATCCTATCTAAAAAAGATTTAAAAACTGAAAATTTAAACTTTCAAAACTTCTTTGAGGTGTGAGACAGATTTTGCTAACCTATAAATGATTTGCTTACTTATTTATTGATTAATAATTAATTAGGGTAAACGCACGAAAAAAAATTGTACTCGTTTAAAGCAAATCAAGCTAGTTTTTAGCTTTGCAGATTGAATCTGCTCTGATAATTAAAGTGCGTTTAAACACACTGAAAACAGTATAAAAAGTTTCGTGCGTTTATCCTAGTTCAGAATTTATTTTACAACAAAGAATTAGATTTTTATGTATGTCCGATGGGACAAAGAATGGAGAAAATAAGGAGTGGAAAACGTACTTCAAGGAATGGATATGAATTACAAGTGTTTTATTATCAAGTAAAAAGGTGTCAAAATTGTCCTCTTCGTAATTTATGTCATAAAGCTGAAGGCAATAGAATAATACAAGTGAATCATCGTTTAAACCAACTGAAAGAAAAAGCTAGAAATTTATTAATGAGTGAAAAAGGACTAGAACAGCGCAGCAAACGTCCTATAGAAGTAGAGGCTGTTTTTGGGCAACTCAAATACAACCATAAATTTAATCGATTTACTTTTAAGGGATTAGAAAAAGTAGAAATGGAGTTTCTACTGATGGCTCTTGGGCATAATTTTAGAAAAATGGTGGCAAAAACTACCAATAAGCTAAAAAATAATGTCAATTCTAAAAAATCGTCTTTTTGTGGCATTTTTTATCATCAAAAAACTCCTCAAAGGAAAAAATTGTTTGCAGCATCAAAAAAATCAACCAAGAAAAAGAAATACTCAAAATAGCTGCATAAAAAAGAGACTGACCTTTTCGGACAGCCTCCTTATATATAATTTATCTAAAAAACTGTAACACTATTTCAGGATGAGTCATGAAATTGTATTCAGTAATTAACTGGTAACTGACTTAGCAAAGTTCTTCAAAAACAGCTTTCAAATGCTCAGAAATTGCTTCTGCCGAACGTCCTTCAATGTGATGGCGCTCTACAAAATGGATTACTTCACCATTTTTGAAAAGTGCAATTGAAGGAGAAGATGGAGGATAAGGAAGAGCAAGCTCACGTACTTTATCAACAGCTTCTTTATCAACACCTGCAAAAACAGTTGCCAACTGAGTTGGTTTTTTATTAGTTTTCTCTAAAGCCATACGAACACCAGGGCGAGCTGCACCTGCTGCACAACCACAAACAGAATTGATAACCATAAGTGTAGTTCCGTCTTCTGAAAGTGTTGTTGTTACTGCTTCTGGAGTTGTTAAATCTTTAAAACCTATATTTACGAGCTCGCCTTTCATAGGCGTAGTCAAATGTTCTGGATACATAATATATTAATTGAAAATTGTGAAATTGAAATTTAAAGTGGTTGCCAAGACGTTTGTCTTTTTTTGTGTTTTAACGAAGCGACACACACAACTCACTTACATAAAACCAAGCTGCAAACGAGCTGCTTCTGACATCATCTCAGCTTCATAAGGAGGGTCAAAAGTAAGTTCTACATTTACTTCTTTTACTCCTACTACGGCTTTTACTTTTTCTTCTACTTCAGCAGGAATTTGTTCTGCTGATGGACAATTTGGCGAAGTCAGTGTCATTAAAATATGAACACTTGCATTATTTGGAACAAGCTCAACAGTATTAATTTCATAAATCAAACCTAACTCATAAATATCCACAGGTATTTCTGGGTCATAGATGCTTTGAATAGCATTGATAACTCTATCTCTTGTTGATACGGTTGGTGTAGTATTTTCTGTATTTTGCATTTTTTATTAAATCTATGGAAAATTATTTCTTATAAATGGATTCTGTTATAATTAAATATCCATTTCATAATTCATAATTCGTAATTTTTATTTAAACTGCTTGGAAAGCGAGCGCATAAATTTTCATTTGTTTTACCATAGAAGCTAGTCCGTTCGAACGGTTCATAGATAAAAGCTGACCTAATCCAATTTTGTCAATAAAATAAAGGTCTGATGAAACGATTTCCTTTGCTGGTTGTTTTGATAATACACGCATCAAAAGGCTTACCAAACCTTTGACAAGTGTCGAATCGCTATCAGCAATGTATTTTATTTGTAGTTCTGATTGTTCTTCTGACTTTTCGGCAGTAAGCCATACTTTTGACTGACACCCTTTAATTAAATTTTCGTCTTTATATTCACTTTCAGGTAATTTGTCTAATTTTTTTCCTAATTCTATAATATAACCGTATTGGTCGTTTTTATTGTCAAAAAGTGCAAATTCTTCTATAATTTCGTCTTGAATTTGATTAATAGTCATAAATAGTGATTAATTTTTAGTGATTAGTTATTAATGAAAAAGCATTTACATTAAACATTATCACGGTTATTTTTATATAAGGTGTTTTTGTGTATTAGCGTTACTTTGTGCTTTAATCACCCTTCTGAGGAAGCGTTTTTGTTCAGTTCTGATAACGACGTAGTTCAGCGAAGCTGAACACACATGAATAATTAACCGTGATAACATTTATTGAATTACTTGTAACCTACAAAAATACTCTAACAAATAAATCAAAATTTCTTATTCAGCACTTTCAATAGTTTCATTTTCTAAAATCTCTTCCAAAACTGGAGCAGAAATTCTACGCACAGAACGAAAACGAGGTTTGTAATAACTACTTTCCATTGTACTATATGTAATTTGTCTTCTGCTTCCTGATGCTGCATGAATGAATTTTATAGGTTCATTTGGATTCTTTTCAACAATAATTCCAACATGTCCTGTACGTCCAGAACGAGAATTTCTTCCTGTAAAACAAACTATATCACCTACTTGAGCATCTTCTAATTTTATTTTTTTACCTACATGGTCATACGAGCTAGAAGAAGCTGGAAGATTGATTTTGAATTGACTATACACATAAGATACAAATCCTGAACAATCAAAACCTTTGGGTGATTTTCCTCCATGTACATACGGAACACCTTCTTGTGCCACAGCAATATCAACTAATGAAGTTACAAAATTATCTCTAATAACTACTTTTTCTAACAACTGTGGGCTAACAGCAATATTGTTAGGACTAGAAAAGTCAAAAAAGTTAGCCTCTTCTACATCTAACTCAAGATTGTTTTCGTTTGTTTTTTGATTTGCTTCTTCGTCAAGTAAAGCAAAAATGTCGTTTTGATCTTCTTGCTCATCTTGCTGAGTTTCTAAATCATTAGAAATGGTTTCTACAGTCGTACTTTCTGCAAGAATAGTGTCTTTATTTACCAAATGAAAAGTGGGTAATAAATCTAAAGGAGTTTGAAAACAATTGAAAGAAGAGACTGAGTTATGAGAATTGGAATTTGAAGAGGTAGAGGCAACAATAAGACTATGAGAACGTTTTTTTGCCTTTTTCGTTTTATTATTTTTATTTGTTGATTTAGAGTTAGGCTTAGTAATTTCTGAAGGAGAAACTGTAAAAGCAGCACAAGTAAAAATTAGTGAAGCACAAAGAAAGGATAGCGAATTACGTTTAAAGTCCATATAATTGGATTTTAGTAAAAAATATAATGTTAGTGAGTGTGGAAGTAGGTGTTCTAGACCTTACTAATTTTTTCTAACATAAATGAAAAGATTAATTTTTGATTAATATTTCAGCTTATTTTCAGAAAGCACAAATCTACAAAATATTATTTGATTCTAAACAAAAAAATCAATACACTATTTCTTTTTTAAAGATATAAAGTATTGATTTTTAGTAAAGTACAGTTTTTTTATTAGTTTTTTAACTAAAAAATAGGATTGTTTTAAGGTCTTTTTTGAGTTTTGACTGCTTATTCTCTCCTGACTTTTATATGTAAAGCTCCATTTCTTATTCTTATTTGTTGATTTGGGTTTTCTCTATGTTCTAGTGTTCCACTAAAATTAGCCTTCATTACATCATTTTCTATACTCAAAATTTCAAATTGAACATCCCCTTTATCAGCAGCACCTATGTAGGTTATATTACCTTGAGAAAACTCAAGACGTACATTTTCTTTGTCTAGTTTTCTAGGAGTAGTATTATCAAAATCAAAACGAGTAAGAAGGACACGAAAATTACTAATAACAGTTGAATTAGAAGTAGTAGAGCGATAAATAGAAAGAGACCCTGCTACCTCAGAATATGTATTTAAAAGAGAAGGAATTGTTCCACTAGGATCTGAAAAGGTATAGTCTTGATTTTCAACTTCTACCCAAATTTGTCCTTCTGGTGGAAAGCCTCCTACTCGTTCGTCATTTAGCTCGCAAGATGTAAATAAAAAAGAAGTAGTAAGTAAAGAGATAGAAAAAAGTAAGTAACGAGAAATCAATTTAGAAATAGGTTTCATAGCTTTTAATAGAATAGTTAAAATGATAGATAAAATAAGAAGCGTATATTAGCTATAACTATAAATGTTAAATTTATTTTTATGGCAAAATAATTGACTTATTCTTATTAATTTTAAAATTAGAAACAAAGTTTAAGAATATAAGGTTTTAAATATAAATCTTTTAATTAAGAATAAAATTACACTCAACTAATTATGAAAAAAATATTTTTTGCATGGCTTTTAGGAATTTTTACTTTTTTGTCTGTTCAATCTATTCAAGCACAAACAGATACAGAAACAAAGAAAGAAACAACTACTTTTATCAAAAAAGCTGACGACCGTCAAGCACAACTCACTTTTGCAAATCGGGAACATGATTTTGGTGAAGTTGAAGAAGGTAAAATAGTTGAATATGTCTTTTCATTCAAAAATACGGGAAATTATCCATTAATGCTGCAAGATATTCGAACCACTTGTGGATGTACTGCTCCAGAATGGACAAAAGAGCCTATTGCACCCAATGAAGAAGGAAAAATAATTGTTCGTTTTAACTCTGCTCATAAAGCAGGGCAACAGAGAAAAGTAATTACTGTTATCTCAAATGCTTCAAATTCTTCAGAAGCTTTAGTCTTGTTTGGAACTGTTTTACCAAACGGAAGTGGAGAATAAAATAGTAATTTATTTTTATAGGATAAAAATCAAAACAGCTCTAGTGAAAAGATAAATTTTGCTAGAGCTGTTTTTGTATTTTAATTTTAGAAGCTCACATTTATGATATAAAATCAAATTTTATTTTGAACTCAAAAAATGAAGTTGTAAATTAAGTTCTTAAATACACTGTTTCAAAAGCTTTATTGCATGTTGTTGTGCATTCATTTCCTCAGAACTGAATGTTTCGCTTCCTCAGAAGCGTGATTTATTTGCTTGAATCACGCTTCTGAGGAAGCGTTTCGTTCAACTCTGGGGAGTTGAACACACAAAAAACATTGTAAAACTTTTGAAACAGTGTATTAAACTACACATACAAAAAGAAATAGTAAAAATATAAAATGAAGCAATATATCAACGTCGAAAATTTTGTTCCAGATGATGCACTCTTAGAAGCCTATGAAGAGGAAGCCTTCCATTATATTGATTCTGTAATGGAACGTTTTTTACTTATTTATATGGGCTTTAGTGGTGTATTGGCTGTTTTTTACGATGAATTTGTACAAGTATATTGGTTTTTGCCTAGTGCAGGAGCTTTTTTGAGCTATCATTTGATTAAACGTTTTGTAATGCCTCAAGATTCTCGTTATGTCTTGACGGCTGTTTTGGCACTTATGGGAGTTTTATATTTGATACAGTTACATGGAGCTTTCTATATTCATTTTGTGTTTTTTATTACCCTAACTGTTTTAGTATTTTATCAAAATTGGCGTATTCTAGTTTTTTATGCTTCCATAATTGGAGCTTATAATATTATTTGCTTTGTGCTGTATAGTGCCTTTGGACAAGAAGGAATTAAAAATTATTTTTTAAACATAGAAAATTTAGATTCTCAAGTTGCTTTTTTTGGTTCTCTTTTAGGTGGTGCAGAACTTGCCATAGCTGTATTTTTTGCAGGTTATCTTAAAAAACAAACTGACCAAGATGCACGAAACAAGATTTATCTCAACGAACAACTCAATTTTTCAGGTAATTTAGAATTTGCAAATCAGATTGCAGAAGGCGAACTTAATTCAGACTTTCAACCTGCTGAAAATGATGTAATGGGAGAAGCTCTTTTAAATATGAGAAATAGCTTAACTACATTTGTAGAAAATGAAAGATTAAATAAATGGCGAAGTGATGGAGTAGCACAGATTAGTGATATTTTGGTTTCTAGTGAATCACTTAGTATACTCTCACAGCAAGTTCTCAATAAAGTTGTTTCTTATTTGGGAGCGCATCAAGGTATTTTTTATTCTTTGCACAAAGATTCTTATAAGCATGAACCTTATTTAAAGGCAACAGCAGCTTATGCCTACGATGATGTTGAAAAATTAAATCAAAAAATATTAATTGGAGATGGTTTGGTAGGACAGGTAGCCCAATCTCAAAATCCAATTTATCTCAAAAATCCTCCTCCTCATTTTTTTAAAATAAAATCAGCTATTGGTGAAGCTCCCCCACAGGGTCTTATGCTTTTGCCTTTGCAACTGCGTGAAGATTTGGTGGGTGTTTTGGAAATTGCCCTTTTGCGTCCTCTCTCTCCACATGAACGTAGTTTTTTAGAAGAAATTTCTAGTCGTATTGCAGCCACTATGATTGCCCTTCGTTCACAGGAAGAAAACAAACGTTTATTAGAAGAATCTCAAGAAAATGCAGAGCAAATTGCTTCTCAAGAGGAAGAGATGCGTCAGAATGTAGAAGAACTAACTAGCACGCAGGAAGAACTTGCCAAGCAAATGCGTGAAACAGAGTATATCAAAAACGAAGTCACGGCACAGTTGGAAGCTCTAAATCTTTCTGCTTTACTTATTCAACTTGATAGTAAGGGACGTATTATTTCTGCTAATGAGCGTGTTACTGATGCAATTCGTAGATATGAAGATGATTTAGATGGACTGAAATTATCAACATTAATAGATGAACAAGAGCATTTGCAATCGTGGGAGAGAGTATGGGCGCAAGTACAACTTGGTGAAATAGGACATTTAGTATTCAAGACTAAACGCCCAGATAAAAGCCACTCTTGGATTGACCTAACTATTGCTCCTGTACGAGATAAAAATAAGAAAATTTATAAATATATTGCCATCGGACATAATATTACACGTCAGATGAAGCAAGATGCTAGGTTAAAGAGATTGCTTAAAGAAACTGAAGAAGCTAGAGAAAAAGCAACCTCTGCAAGTCGTCAGAGTCAGGAGCAATTAAGAGCAATTGATAATTCGGTAGCTATGTTAGAAATGGATAATACAGGCAAAATACTTCAAGTAAATAATAATTTCTTGCAGATTATGGGGTATGAAGACAAAGAAGATCTGATAGGAAAACATCACTCTGACTTAGTAGAAAAACAAACAGCTTTAAAAGAAGACTACTTAAATCTTTGGCAACAGTTGAGAGAAGGAAAAACTGTAGAGGGAACTTTTGAAAGAAAATACAATACAGGAAAAACAGTTTGGGTACGAGGAAGTTATACACCAACTCTTAATTCAAAAAATGAGCTTCAAAAAGTAACTAAATTGAGTTATGATGTTACTGAATCCAAAAATCAGCAAATTGAATTGGAAAACTTGTTAGAACAAATGACAGCGCAAGAAGAAGAAATGCGTATTAGCATGGAATATTTGCAGACAGCACAGGAAGAACTGGATTACAAAACAAGAGAGTTTAAAGATTTTCATGAGTTTATCAATGATTTTAATATCATTGTCGATTTTGATAAAGAAGGAAATATTCTGACAGTTAATAATTTATTTGAAGAAATCACAGGGTATCATGAGGATGAAGTCATGGGGCATAGTTATTCTGATTTTGAGGAATTAGAGGGGAATGAAACCTTCGAACATCTTTGGAAAGAAACTGTAGAAGGAGAATATACTGAACGAATTGTAAAACTGAAAGCCAAAAACAAATCAATTATTTTTCTCAAAACATTTTATATTCCTATCAAAGACCAAGATGGCAATGTAACCAAAATTACAGCTGTCAGTGATGATATTACAACCCAAAAAGAGCAAGAAAAATTAATCCAACAAAATATAAACGACTTAAAAAACCATCAAGATCAATTAGAAAAAAGAGAAAAATTCTTAGAATCCTTACTGAGTATTCTTGATGAAGTACCTGCATTAGTAGGACGTGCTACATTGGGTGGAAAATTAGAAATTGTCTATGTCAATGAATATGGTGAAGACTTAATTGGTTACGATGCTAATTTTATCAAAAAGAATGGTTTTGGTGGATTTATCCATAAAGACGACCTGCCAAAACTTGCTCAAGTTACAAAAGAAAAACTAGCAACAGGAAATAATTATTCGGCTACTTTCAGGGTTGTTACAAAAAGTAAAAAAATAAAAACAGTGTGGGAATATGCTCAAAAAGTAGATTTCAATGGACAAGAATGTATTGACTTTTTTATTATAGATCCAAGTATTATTTCTAAAAATGATATGTAAAAGTTACATGGGATTTATCCAACTCTTGTCTCAAAAAGAATAGTTAGATTTTGGATTTTACTAAATTGTATCATCTAAATCTATTGCTACATCATGTTGTGCAATAGGGATTTTTGTTTTACTCAAAAATACTTCTTCAATATCACAAGTAGATTCATTTCCTATTTTATCAAAATTTTCTCTTAGCCAACGGTCGGCAGCAGCTTTTCCGTATTTTTTGAGTTTTAATAGAAAGCTAAGTTCTGCATTCATTTTTGTCTTTGAACTCAATTTTGCCATCAAACGCTCTGGAGCAATATTATGAATAAATAAATCTCTAAATTTTCCATCAATATTTATTCCTCGGTCTAGCATTTTTCGGACTAAATTTATCTGACGAATATCGTGTATTAAGCTAGAGTTAAAGGCAATTTCGTTGATTCTATCTCTAATTTCTTCTACTGTTTTTGGAACATGTGGAATTCGAATTGGATTTATTTGTACAATCATAATATCTGAAGTACGAGTATTATCAATAAGTGGATAAAGAGGGGGATTTCCCATATAACCACCATCCCAGTAGGCTTCTCCATCAATTTCAACAGCTTGAAAAAGAAAAGGCAAACACGCAGAAGCCAAAACAGCATCTAAAGACATTGTTTCATTATCAAAAACCTTTGCTTGACTTGTTCTTACGTTGGTCGCACAAATAAATAGCTTATTGTAACGTGTATTTTTGAGTTTTTCAAAATCTACCATATCAGCCAAAATATAACGCAATGGATTGATGTTTAGTGGATTAAACTCATAAGGAGAATACTGCATCATAAACATTTCCATCATATTATAGATGGGAGATAACTTTAACATTCCACTATTAAAAAGTTTATCAAAACCACTTGGTTTTATCATTCCAAAATTTTGAAGGTGTGCTACTCTTCTCCAAAAGTCATTTAGATGAGCAATAGCTCCCAAACGTCCTCCTTTTTGTAATCCTGCTGCTGTAATGACTGCATTCATAGCTCCTGCTGAAGTTCCACAAATTCCATCAATAATTATTCTTCGGTCTTCTAAAAGGCGTTCTAAAATTCCCCATGTGTAAGCTCCATGAGAACCTCCACCTTGTAGTGCTAAATCTAATTTTTTGCGTTGCATAACTGGTTTATTGTGTTTTTTTGCCTTAGTATTTGATTCTTAACTATTTTTTTAGAAAAAAGAAAATTCTACCAAAAGTACGTTTTACGAAGTTCCAAAAGAAATTAAATTGTCCAAAAATTGCACCGTAAAAAAGGAGTACAATTTGATAAATAGGTAAAATAAGAATAATCCAAACAATAGTTTTGATATACCAAGGTGTTGTTTCATCAAAACCAATGATTCCAAAAAACCAGCGTTTGCCATACATAACCGTAAAACCTGTTAGAGCAAAAACAATCAGAATAACAAAAACCTGCCAAGCTGAATTTACTTGCCAACGAGTTTTGAGTTTTTCTATCCAGTTTGCTTTTTGTTTATTCGTCTTATTATTCTTACTCTCCATTTCTTTTTCCATGAGGTAAATTTAAGCATTAATCAATTAGGAAGTGAAATTAATTATCATGCCCTAACACTGAGATATTAGAAACTGTTCTACAATTATAAGTTTATAACTTTCTTGCCTTTGTTTAGAGCTTAATATAGCAAAGCAAAAAAAAATTAGATAAAAAAATCATAATCTCGTTCTACTTTTGCAATTCTAGTTTTAAAGGCTTTATAAAATTCTGTGCGCCCTTTTTCTCTAGCCAAAGTATGTTCAGATTGAAATTTCCATTTCTTTATCGATTCCAAATCTTTCCAATACGAAACTGTTATTCCAATTTCCTCTCTAGCAGACTCAACTCCCAAAAAACCTTCCTGTTCTTTTGCTAGTTCTACCATTCGAATAGCTGTTCTGGAATATTCATTTTTGTCTATTTTATCATTCAAAATAGATGTAAAAATAACAGCATAATAGGGTGTTTCTAATGTTTGAGCTATCATAATTTGGAAAAAAAGAATTAAGAAAATTTCAACAAAAATAATAGGTTATTTCTAATTTTTGAAATCTAACTTCTAAAGTTATTCTATTATCTTTGTAGGTACAAGTAATTTAATGTAAAAGTAATGCTTTTTCATTAATAACTAATCACTATTTATGATGTAGAGTATCTTAGAAAGTTAGCAATGAATTTTGTGTATTTGCCCTAAAAAGATTTTGAAGATTCTCTATTTAAAAACTAATTTCCATGCAAACCAATTTAGAAAATTCTATTCCAAAAGACATTCAAGTTTATATTGAAAAATGTCTGAAAAAGGTAGAAACAGAAAATAATATTAAAATTTTGTATGCCTGTGAGAGTGGCAGTCGTGCGTGGGGATTTGGTTCGCCCGATAGTGATTATGATGTTCGTTTTTTGTTTGTCCACCAAAAAGAAAAGTATTTATCTGTCAATTCTCCTTTAGATTCTATTGATAAGTTTTTTGATAAAGATGTAGATTTATCTGCTTGGGACATCAAAAAAGCCTTATCTCTTTTGGTAAAATCAAATGCAACTCCTTTTGAATGGTTACAATCACCAATTATTTACAGACAAAGCAAAGAAAGTGAAGCATTTAGAAATAGACTTTGGCAACTTTCAAAAGACTACTTTTCTGCCAAAACACTTATTTTTCATTATCTCGGAATTGCAAAAGGAATGATTTCAAAGATAGAAGAAAATCAAATTTCTATTAAAAAATATTTCTATATTTTGCGTCCTGTTTTGGCTGCTTATTACATCAAAACAAGAAATGAAGCTGCTCCCATGGAGTTCAAATATTTAGTAAATAATCTGCAAACAAAAGAAGAAAAATCTGTCAAAGATGCTATCGAAAATCTTTGGGAAGACAAACTAATTGCAAAAGAAGGAGACAGAATAGAAGTTCCTGCTTTTATTCATTCTTTTATCGAAGCTCAAATTTCAGAATGTGGAATTTATGCCAGTAATCTGAAACGAGAAACAAAAGATATTGAACCATTGAATGGATTTTTTAGAGATTTATTATAAGGTTTTTATGAAATTATTTTTGTTCTAATAATACTTTAATTTCATCTAGCTTTTTCATATAATCAGCATGTTTGTTTGCTTCTTTTTTGCTGTAATTTTCTTGTTTTCTTTCTTTTTTACGCAGTTCGTTTTCCTCTGCATATTTTATTTCTTTTTCTAAAATATCTTTAGCTGTTTTCTTTTGTCCTGCAAAATTACAAGCAAAATTTATATCTGCACTTTGATTTAGAAGCATTTGTATGAGTTCTTTATCGTGTTTTTCCACAGCAAGTATTAAAGGATTTTTTCCAAAAGAAGTGCATTGATTCCAGTTTACATCATATTTACCTAACATTTCTATCCATTCTTTTCTTGTATGCTGATTTGGTTTTCTCTTGGTTCTTGTACTAAAAATTCTACCATCAAAATTTTCATCAATTACATTTTCTAAAAAATAACTATTTATACAAGAAGAAGAAACTCCATTTGCTAAGAGCCATTCTGTGCGTTCAAAATTAATTTTACTGAATTTTTTTATTTGTATTATTTGATTGAATTCTATACAAGTGACTTTACTCAAGTCAATTTTATACTTTTCTGCTACCTTTTTATAATTGTCGCTTTCAAATAAGGTGATTTTGTCTATATTTTCAGTCTTTGCTCCTTTTTCTATCAAAATTTCTATCATTTTTTCATTACTTGTAAAAATCCTCATTTCTTCTGCTTTTGCTCCCAAATCTAAACAAAACTGCAGGTTTTGTAACTCATTCTGACTGATATAATATTCTGGAAGCGAAACAATATCTTTTGTTTTTATATCTAAGTTTGCACCACGACTAACAAGCTGCGCAATCATACTTGTATCTTCATTAAAAAGCATTAAAATAGGATAACTTTTAAGAATTGTATTTGTCTTTGTCTGTCTTTTTCTAAATTTTGTACGCAAAATACGATTACTTATAGCTACCCCCATATTTATAAGGGCTGTTTCTGCTACATTAGAATTTACTTCTTCTTCGAAAGCACAAGGAAAATTTATATCTACTTTTTGAGATAGAAAATTATCAATATTTTTTAGTTGTTCTTCTCTGCTTATGCTATCTTCTACCAAACAGTCACAAAAGGCATTTTGTATAGAATCTTGTTTGTGTTTTTGTAATAGTTGTGCTAATTTTTCGGTCGTATTTTCTTGCTCTGCATCTTCTGCTTTTTTTGCTGTTTGACAAGATGAAATAAGGCAAGAAAAAATAAATAAAGGAAATGAGATAGAAAAAACTAAAACTAAAGATTTAATTTTCATAGTATTTTTAAGATGCAAAATGTAGTGTAAGTAGTAAAGTAAACATCAAAATACGAAAATCTTTTGATAACTAATCTAATGAAAAAGTCTTTTTTATCTCAACTTGCAATGAATCACCTTTTCTAAATTCTTGATAAGTATTTGTATGAATTTTGAAAATATGATTTTCTAAGTTCTTACCAATTATTTTATAACTATTCCCATAAAACTCTATTTCTTCTATTTGAATTTTTTGTGTTTTTAAACTAATGTTATTTTCTAACGTATTTCTATCAATAACTTCAATCCATTCTGGACGTGTATATATTTTTTGTAACTGATTATTTGAAATTTCTTGAATTTCTCCAAAAAGTGTTGCTACATAACTTGTATTCGGATTTTGATATAACTTTTGAGGATTATCTAACTGTTCAATTTTTCCATTTCGCATCACAGCAAGTTGGTTGGCAAGTGAAAGAGCATCTTGCAAATCATGAGTCACCAAAATAGTTGTAGTCTGTGTTTTTTCTAAAATTGTTTTGATTTGATGGCGAACTTCGCCTTTAAGCTGCTCATCAAGATTTGAAAAAGGTTCATCTAAAAGTAAAAGTTCTGGATTGGGAGCAAGCGCACGAGCTAAAGCTATTCGCTGCTGTTGTCCTCCAGAAAGCTCATGAGGAAATCGTTTTTCATAATTTGGAAGCTCTACCAAAGCAAGCATTTCAGCTACTCGTTCTTTTTTCTGTGATTTGTTGTATAATTTGCTACTCAATCCATAAGCAATATTTTCAAAAACAGTAAGGTGAGGAAAAAGGGCATAATGTTGAAAAAATAAGCCTACATTTCGTTTTTCAGGTTTTATAAAAGTAGAGTTATTATCGAAAACTAATTTGTTTTGCAAAGTGATAGAGCCTTTTGAAGGTTTTTCTAATCCTGCTATCATTCTAAGTAGTGTTGTTTTTCCACTTCCACTTTCTCCCAAAAGAGCCAATGTTTCGCCTTTTTTGAGTGAAAAAGAAATATCATCGACAGCATAGTTTTCCATTAAAGGAAATTTTTTATAAATATTCTGAATTTGCAACATGTAGCCTACTCTTTAGAGTGAGTATCGTACTTTTTAAAGCACGAAAAAATTAAAAACAAATTTCGACAAAAAATACGTTTAAAACCTAAGTTTTAAACGTATTTTATGAATAGCTTAAATTTGCTGAAGCTAAATTCTAATTATTAATATATTTCAAAAATATCTCTGAATAGTCTTTTCTGACATATTTTTGTTTTGCATCATCCAAAAACTGACCAATATAATTAGTTACTTTTTCTAATTCTTCAGCTTGATTTGCTCCATCATTTCTATTGTTCGATACTACTTGAATAGCTTTATTGAGCGTATCATAAGCACCATTATAACTTGAATAATTACTACTTTCTATAAGCGACATTTCATAAAGAGCTTTATACAAATCTTTTAGTTGTTCTAACTGATTTTTATCGACATCAACAGAAAAAGAAATGCCTCCACTATCTGAAGAAGAACCCAGTTTTGAAAAAGCAGATGCACTAGATGCACTATTTCTTGCGCCCAACTTAAATTTTATTTCTACATCTAAATCTATTGTTCCTGCTGTTTCTAATAAAACATGTGAAACAGGATACTTATAATATTCATATCTTTTTAATGTTCGTTTTTTGCTCATTGCACTTGTTCCATCTACATGAATCAAGGCACGATTGGTAAAACAATATTCGTCTTGTTTGGATTTGATAAGAAAAAATATTTTTTCATTGTCTTCGTGTAAAATATAATCATCAGATTCAACTTTATCATAATCTTTTGGAGGAATAATTTTTCCAATATCACTAAGACCGAGAGCTTCAGAGGCAAATTTTTTGAACATAAATAAATTATTTGTTAGGTATAAATGGTTAAGAACTTGTTTAAATAAAGAAATACATAATAAAGCGTATGTATATTGTTAAAGTAGTTTGTACGTCTAAAAACGAAATAAGGTTATTTAAAATTTGGTTTTATCTTTTTTCTTCAATCCAATATACTAAAAAAGCGTTCTATCTCAATGAGATAAAACGCTTTTTTAGTTATTTTTCAATTTTATAAAAGAAAAATTATTTAGCTTTTTTATAATTTTCAGTTACCTGATCCCAATTAGCTACATTCCAAAATGCACCTACATAATCAGGACGTTTGTTTTGATATTTGAGGTAATAAGCATGTTCCCAAACATCAATTCCAAAAATAGGAGTTCCTTTTTCAGAAGCTAATTCCATTAAAGGATTATCTTGATTTGGAGTTCCTGTAACTGCTAAAGAACCGTCAGCTTTCACGATAAGCCAAGCCCAACCTGAACCAAACTGTGTTTTGGCAGCATCTTCAAATTTAGTTTTGAAATCTGCAAAAGAACCAAATGCTTTGTTGATTGCTTCTGCAAGCTCTCCAGAAGGTTCGCCACCACCGTTTGGCGACATAACTTTCCAAAAAAGATCGTGATTGTAATATCCACCACCGTTATTGCGAACAGCTTTACTAGTAGAAGAACTCACATTTTTGATAATTTCTTCAATGCTTTTTCCTTCCATATCTGTACCTTTGATAGCATCATTTAGCTTATCAGTATAACCTTGATGGTGTTTTGTATGGTGGATTGTCATTGTTTGCTCATCGATATTTGGTTCAAGAGCGTTATAAGCGTAAGGCAACTTAGGAAGTTCGAATGCCATAAGTAAAAAATAGTTTAGGGTTAAAAATAATGTTAAAAATAAATTCAAAAAAAAATAGAATGAATTATAAAATTACCAACCCAATTAAAACTGAATTGTTTGAGAAAATATTTATAAAAATGTTGATAAAACTAATTTGAAATTTTATTCCAACAGCTACTCTTCTTGTAAACTTTTTTCGTTTTTTTCATCGTCCGAAAGCAGGTATTCTTTATTTTTACTTCAACTAATAATTTGCTTACGACACTCAATTTAGTTTGGGGAGTTCTTGGTTATTATTATGATAGATTTGTTTGTCAATACTGCCAGCATACCAATTGAGGAAAAACAAAAAACTAATGTGGTAAAGCTAATCAAGATGGAACTTGAAGATTGATTCTTTTAAAAGCAAAAAGCCTCTACAAATTATCGTAAAGGCTTTTTTGATGTTTGAACTAGAAAGAAATATTATTTTATTGAATAATCAGTTGTTTTGTATATACTTTTCCTTGAGAAACAATCTGAACTACATAAACACCTGCACTTATTTTTGGAAGTGTAATAGTAGTAGTTTTCTCGTTTCTAGAAATTTCCTTACTGTAAATTGTTCTACCTAGTGCATCTACCAAAACAAGATTTGTCTTTTGATTGGTTGTGGTAGCAAATTCTACTTTAAACGAACCATTATTTGGATTTGGATAGACAGTAAATATTTTAGCAGATTCTTCTTCAATTCCAGTTTCTATATCGAAAGTAAATGCTTTTTCTTCGGTTTCAAATTCACAGCCTGAAATATAAGTTACTTTTGCTTTGTAGCTTCCACTTTCAGTTGGTTCAATCGTTCTTTGATTTGCAAAACTAGCTACTTCAGTTCCATCTTTAAACCAAACTACTGAAACAATAGAATCAGAAGACGAAACAGTAATTGTTTTGTCAAAAGAATTCTCTTTGTTTATCGTAATCATTGCATCTGGAGATTGTGTTTCGGTGATTTCTACTTCATTTGATTCTACTTGACAACCTTCTGCTGTTATAATTTCTACTTTGTAAGTTCCAATTTCAGAAGTAACTAAAGTAGATGAATCATTTGAAATAGCTGTATCATTTCTAAACCACTTGTAAGTAAAACCTGTGCCAGTTGTTACAGACAGCGTTGTTTCTTCATTTGAACAAATTTCTGTTTTATCAGCAGAAAGAACCACAACAGGCAAATCTGTAATTGTAACAGCAATACTCACGCTATCCAAACACGAAGGCTGACTTGCTGTTAAAGTGTAGTTTCCAAACTCTGAAACTGAAATTGATGTTCCTGTTCCTACATCTGTTCCATTTAAAGACCAAGTATATATTACATTTGAGCTTGTATCTTGAGCATTTAGCATTCCATTTCCACAGAAAGTAACTTCACTTCCTTGTTCGATTTTGGCAGTTGGAGCATCTACAAAAACCACTTTTGTAGCTTCAGAAACAGCAAAACAACCTTCTTTTGAAATTCTTACAGTATAATTTCCTTCAAAAGAAACAACTAATGCTCTTGTATTTCCTACCTGAATATTATCTCTAAACCAAAGATAAGAAGCATTTTCTACTTCGTTGGCTGAAAGTGTAAAGGTATTGGTACACGATTCGAACAAACTTCCTTGCTCAACAATTGCCTCAAAAACTTCTTTTATTGGAACAACAACTTCTAATCGTTCACTTTCTAAGCTATTTATAATAACCGAAATATAAAAAGTAGTTGTATCATTCAAAGCAGGTGTTTGAATAGTTGCATTAGATGTTTCAAAAAGTGGTGTTGTAGCATCTTGAGAAGTATAAACACGATAGACAGCTCCACTACTTCGTACTTCAATTGTGCCACTTTCTCCTTTACAAGCAGCTTCTAAAGAAAATAAAGTTGGCGTTGATGGAATGGTACGTACTTGAACAAAGTTAGTAGTCGCTGTATTATTTCCACAAATAGCTTTTATAGAATAGGTATATTGTGTGCTTGAACTAACTAATGAATCAATAAATGATAATTGAGAAGAAACAATAGTTTCTAGTAACTGATTATTTCTCCAAATTTCATAATTGATAGCATTTGAATTTGCTGGAGTTGCCCAAGATAATTTTACTCTTGTTGCAGAAAGTGCTTCTGCTGTCAAATTAGTTGGCAACTGGCAATCTGCAATTGGTGGATTTGAACCACCAGCAGGATCACATAAAGGCAAGACATCCAAAATTGTATTTTTGACTGTATTTGTGATAATTGGAGCATTCGTATCAAAATAAATATAAGATTTGTTTTCAATTCTTGAAGTATCTGTATGTGTCGCAATTTCATCAAGTTCAAAAATAACATACCCTTGACTTAAAGCAGGACTAGAAGTGCTATCAGGAAGATTAATATCATCAAAACGGAAATTGATAACATTATTATTTGCTGTTGTATCTACAACCATTGGGTGGCTACTTCCCACAACTCTCAAAGAGCTTCTATCCAATAAATTACTCAACGAATCTACAATGTTTACATTCAAAGCAGGTGCATTTCCTGTATTTTGGAAGCGAATTGTATAAGTCAATGGCAAATCTGAACGCTTCGTAAATTTCTCATCACAGATTCCTTGTGGATAGACTTGTTTGTCATTCGGGTCGTAGGAGTTTATGATTGGAAAGCAATATGATTTTAAATTATTTGAAGGAGCAAGGTCATTTGTTTCAGGTGTAATATGTCCTGTAAAACAAACTTCATCGCCAATATTTAAACTTATATCTGGAGTGACAAAAACTTTAACTAAAAAACTTCTATCATAACTCAAATCTGTTACATCCCAAAATAAATCATTTCCTACGATTCTATCTGGAGTAATGGAAGCCGAATTATATGTTACAGTAGCAGGTAAAGTAACTTTTACTTCCCCTGATTGAGGAGCGCAAGAATAATTATTTGCAAGAACTGTAATTGAAGAAGCTATCGCAGGGCGCATAGGCTCAGAAATAATATTTACATTAAAGTCATAGCTTGTAGCCGAAGGAATAATCATTACAGGTTGAATAGTTTGATTTCCTGCTTGATCTGTGATTCGTAAATTAAAGTTTCTTGTAAAGCTGTTTCCACAATAAAGACGTAAACTATCTAATCCTGTATGATTAAATACTACACCTATATTTGTAGAATCTGTACAATTATCATTCAAAGAAGTAAGGAAATTTCTAGCTACAATAGTAGCTTGATTAGAAGCATCAAAAAGAATAGGGAGTATTCTCGTTACAACAACTGGACGAATAGTATCTTTTACGTGGATAATTGTAGGAGAAGTTTCTGTATTTCCACTATTATCTGTAACTCGTAAAATTGCATTGTAAATAGAATCAGTACAAGAAAAAGTACGAGTAGCTAAACCTGTATCGTCAAAAAGGTATGAAACTATTGTGTCTCCACAAGCTGCTGAACTAGCACTATCTAATAAAGCTGCATCTACGCTGACTTGTCCTGTACTATCTAAATAAGCAATATAATTAGTTTTGCTTACTGCACTTAATGATTGAGAGGCAGTTACTAACATTTCTAATCGCTCGCTATTATTACAACCTACAATAGAATCTAAAGCATAGAAGTAAGTAGAATCTTGAGTAAGAATTGGAGTTGTAAAACTATTTCCTATGTGTAAAGGTGTTGTATTTGTAGGCGAATCGTACCAATAAACCGTTCCTCCTCCTGTAACTTCTAAAACAGTAGTGTCATTCAAACATGCTCCGTACTGATTTTGAGGTAAAGTAATATTATCTATTGACAATGTAGTAACTAATACTTCTAGTCGATTGCTACTTCCACAACCTACAACTGAATCTTGAGCATAAAAATAAGTAGAGTCTGCTATTAGAGTTGGGGTAGTAAAATTATTTCCTGTATAAATAGGCGTATTACTTGTAGGCGAATTATACCAAGATACAACTCCATTACCTGCCATTTCAAGAGTAGTTTGTGTATTTGGGCATAAATCATATTGATTTTGTGGTAAAGTAATGTTATTTATTGATGCTCCTCCAAATGTGTCTCCTGTAATAATCCAGTTGTTAGGAGCAGAAGTAAGGATACTATGTGCTGCTGCACCACTACAGTAAGTTAAACTATCAGCACCCAAAGATACATTTGGCTGTATATTCTGTGTAGCCCAGCCTATTAGTGTAGAGTCATAGTTTGGGATATTTATTCCAGAACTAGAGAGCATACCTTCCATAAATCTAACATTAATAATATTCCAACTTCCAATAGGTTGATTAAAAGATGTAGCATTATTGAACATACCTCTCATATCTGTTACACTTTGAGTATTCCAATTTCCAATAGGTTGATTAAAAGAATTAGCACTTGCAAACATACCTCTCATATCTGTTACATTTTGAGTATTCCAATTTCCAATTGGTTGGTCAAAAGATACAGCATTATAGAACATGACTACCATACTCGTTACATTTTGAGTATTCCAATTTCCAATTGGTTGATTAAAAGATGTAGCATTATTAGATGGAAGATTATAAAACATAGACCCCATATTCGTTACATTTTGAGTATTCCAATTTCCAATTGGTTGATTAAAAGATGTAGCGGCAGAGAACATTCCAGTCATATCTGTTACACTTTGAGTATTCCAATTTCCAATTGGTTGATTAAAAGATATAGCATTATGGAACATATAACTCATATTCGTTACATTTTGAGTATTCCAATTTCCAATATCTTGGTTGAAAGAAGAAGCATTTTCAAACATATTAGACATATACATTACACTTTGAGTATTCCAATTTCCAATTGGTTGATTAAAAGATGTAGCATAACGAAACATAGCACTCATCCCTATTACAGTAGAAGTATTCCAATTTCCAATATCTTGGTTGAAAGAAGAAGCACCTTCAAACATACTAGTCATACTCGTTACACTTTCAGTATTCCAATTTCCAATATCTTGGTTAAAAGAAGAAGCACCTTTAAACATACTAGACATACTCGTTACACTTTCAGTATTCCAATTTCCAATATCTTGGTTGAAAGAAGAAGCACGTTCAAACATACTAGACATACTCGTTACATTTTCAGTATTCCAATTTCCAATATTACCGTTAAAAGCAGTACATCTATTAAACATATCAGCTAACAGGCTTACTTGAGAAAGGTTTGGTGTGTCAATAGCATTGTATGTAAGGTTAGTGCAACCGTTAAATGTTGAACTCATACTTTTCCAAACATTAATTCCCCACTCTTCTATAGTCCTAATTTTACTTTGTGATTGCCAATGAATGCGAAAGTGAGGGAAAATACCTGTAATAGCTACTTCATAAGTACTTCCCCTTTCTAAGCCTGCTATAGTATAGTTGTTCGTTTGACCTGTAGCAGAACCATTCCCTACACCTGTATTAGTGAGGTTTGTCCAAGTGATGTCATAATCGTATACAAAACCAGGGTGAAGATCTGTAAGAATAGTAATTCTTCCATCCTCAGCAATCCAAGTAGTACGAAAAGCCTGTGCATTTGCTAGATATGTACTAAAAAAGAATAATGTAAAGAGCAGAGAGAAACCAAATAGTATAGTTTTGATTTGGTTTCTAAAATTAGAATATGATTTTGTCATCAAAGAAATTCAATTGCGAATTATGAAATTAAAAATTACTATTCTTGGGATTGAGAATGTAATTTATAACTATGAATAATTCTGTGTAGAAATAGAATAAATAGTAATAGAGGGGATTTGTAGACACAAAGGTACATTTTTATTTTTGAAATAAGTAAGGATTAGCGAAATAAAAGGAAAGTTTATTTTTTTCTATGGCAAAAATGCAATTGGTTTTTTTCTAAAAAATCAGATTTTATAAATGTTTTCTTTAGGGGATTTTGATTACTTTTGCAAAATGAAAAAAATAGGCACTTTTTGCCTTCATTTATACTCAAAATTTATTGAGGAAATAGCATTTTGAATTTGAATTTCCTATATTTCAAACTTTCAGAATCGTTTTATTTAATTGTTGATTATTTTATACACAATTGTCAATTAAATCAAATTATAACTTGAAAATAACACATAAATACAGGACACAAATTTTATCAATACAAAAATTATATGGATTTTATAAAACTTATTGAAGTACGTTCAGAATTAGGAGCAGGAACACGAGGGGCAAGTATGGGAGTGGATGCACTCAAAACAGCTTGTTTGGATAAAGGAAGCGATTATTTTATTCGTTTTGATATTGCAGAGGTAGAAACTGAAAATGATGCTCTTTTTGAATCTACGCCTTATGACCATGCAAAACATGTAGATTCGGTCTATAAAGTAGAACGTAGAACTTGTGAAGCGGTAAGAGATGCCATCGAAGATGGTTATTTTCCATTGATTTTGGCTGGCGACCATTCTACAGCAGCAGGTTCGATAGCAGGAATTAAACTAGCTTATCCTGACAAAAGACTAGGTGTAATTTGGATAGATGCACACGCAGATTTACACTCACCTTATACTACTCCTTCTGGAAATATTCATGGAATGCCTTTGGCAATTGCTACAGGAGAAGATAACAAAGAATCTCGTAGGAATGATCCACATAAAGATACTGTAAAGTGGTGGAACAAACTCAAACATATTGGAGGAAACGGACAAAATGTTCTTCCTCAAGACATTGTTTTTGTTTCAGTTAGAGATGTAGAAGAAGAAGAAGAATTTTTGATGAATAAGTATGGGATTCGTAATTTTCCTACTTCAGAAGTTAATTCAAAAGGGGTAGAACAGATTTCTAGCGAAGTTTTGGAGCATTTAGGACATTGTGATTTGATTTATATTTCTTTTGATGTCGATAGTCTTGACCCAAAAATATCAGAAGGAACAGGAACACCAGTTGAAAATGGACTTAGTGTAGAACAGGCCAAACAACTCAACTCAATTTTGATAAGTAATGATAAAGTTTGTGCTTGGGAAATGGTAGAAGTAAACCCTACTTTAGACTGGGAAAATGCAATGGCAGAAGAAGCATTTGATATTTTGGAATATGTAACTGATAGCCTTTCTGAATCAAGAGAAAGCTCTACTCGTCAAAAATTGGATACACAACATCCACGCAATCCATCTGAATTAGAAGGATATTTTAGAACGATTGCAGAGGAAATTGCTGAAGAAGAAGAGTAGAATCAAATTGTGAATGGTGAATTATAAATTGTAAATTATGAATTGAAAATCAGTGTAGCTAGTTATTTAATACCTAATTAGCTACGCTGATTTATCAAGTCGTAATTATTCATTTTTAATTAACCTCATTTCTTTCTCAAATAAAAATCAGCAATCACAAGGGCAGCCATCGCTTCCACAATCGGAACAGCTCTAGGAACTACACAAGGGTCATGTCTTCCTTTTCCAGAAACCACAACTTTATTTCCTTCTGTATCAACACTTTCTTGGTCTTGCATCAGAGTAGCGACAGGCTTAAAAGCAACTTTGAAATAAATATCTTCGCCATTACTAATTCCTCCTTGTATTCCTCCTGAATGATTTGTTTTTGTACGAACTTTTCCGTTTTCATCGGTATAAAACTCGTCGTTATGTTCTGAACCTTTGAGTTTTACGCCTTCAAAGCCACTTCCGTATTCAAATCCTTTTACGGCATTTATACTCAACATTGCTTTTCCTAGTTCAGCATGTAGTTTGTCAAAAACAGGCTCTCCCAAACCAACAGGAACATTTTCTAAGACACAAGAAACAACTCCACCAATTGTATCGCCTTCATTTTTGACTTTTTCTATTAAATCAATCATTTTTTCTGCTGTTTCTTCATCTGGACAGCGAATAATATTCTCTTTATTTTGATTGTACTTAGAAAAGTCCAATTCTGAATAATCCTTTTGCAATGTAATGTTTCCCACTTGAGAGACATAGCCTTGAATAGAAATTCCTTTTGATTTTAAGAATAATTTTGCAACTGCTCCTGCTGCTACTCGTGCAGCTGTTTCTCTTGCTGAGCTTCTTCCTCCACCTCTATAATCTCGGTTTCCATATTTTTGTTGGTAGGTATAATCTGCATGAGAAGGACGGAATTTTGTAGCAATGTGTGAATAATCGCCACTTTTTTGGTCTTGATTAGGAATAAAAATAGCTAAAGGAGTTCCAGTGCTTTTTCCTTCAAAGATTCCTGATAAAATTTGTAGGTTATCTTTTTCTTTGCGAGGAGTTGTTATTTTGGATTGCCCCGGTTTTCTGCGTTTCATTTCACTTGCTAGAAATTCCAAATCTATCTCCAAACCAGCAGGACAGCCGTCTATGACAACACCTATGCCTTCGCCGTGAGATTCTCCAAAAGTGGTTATTCTAAAAATATGTCCGAATGTATTCAAAATGAGTTTGGTTTTATTTTTTTATAATGTCTTTAATTTTCTTCTAATTTTTTGAGAATTGATTTTGTTTCCTTGATATTTTCTTCAATTAAATGTGTTGTTTTATCTAATTGATATGATTTTTCAAAGTAGCTCAAAGCTATTTTATATTGTTTTTTCTCAAAATGATAAATTCCTAAATTACGATAAGCATACGAATTTTTATCATCAAGTTTCATTGAAGTTTGAATATCTTTTAAACCTTCTTCTGTTCTTCCTAATTTTATTTTGGCTAATCCTCTGTTGTTATAAGAATGAGAAAACGCAGAATCTAAGTGTATTGCTGCATCAAAATCCAAAATAGCTTCTTCGTATTTTTCTACTAGATTATAAGTATAACCTCTATTATTGAGTGTAAAAGTGTTTTTTTTATCTAATTCTAAGGATTTTTTATAGTAATGAAAACACTCTTGATATTTTTGTGTGTAAGACTTTGCTAAACCAAAATTACAATAATGATTAGAAGTTAATTTGTGGTTTTTCTCTAAATAATCTACAAACTCTTCAGCTTCTATATATTTTTTACTCATTAAATAAGACTGAAATAAAACATCAATAATTAATGGATTTTTATGTGTTCTATCTACTAGTTCTTGTAAAGGAACTATTGCTTTTTCGTATTCTGCATTATTAAAATAATCTACTCCTTGATGAAATAGTGCAGTCAGTTCTTCATTTATATCAGAAAGTTGTTCTTCATCAGTTTCACTATATATATAATTTTTCATTGTCGTTCCAATGATATCTTCAATGAAATCATCTTGTTGAGTAAGGGAAAACAAAATATTTAGACAAGAAGCTACAAAAAGTAAAATACTGGCAACTTTTATAATTTGATGAAAATTATATTCATCTGTCAAATAGTAAAGTCCTAAAGAAATGAGAAATGTAATAAAAGTAGAGCCTATCTGTATAATCTTCTTTTGAATAGACAAAAAGCGAGTATCTATAAAACGACAAGAACCTTGAAACCAAAAGTAATTTTTTACAAAGAAGAGTTTGAAACGACTTATTTTTACTTTAAAACTTTCCTCTTCACTTGGTAAAGAACCAAAATAAAGCTCAATATTTTCGTTGGTAAATAAAGAGCCTACTAAAGCACGACTAATTTGATTCAAAAATAGTATTGAAGGAATACCAATAAAGATAAATAAGATTATACTAAGAACGATAGAAGTCGTATCCATAGATTTTTATTCTTTACACTTACACCTAAAACTGAAAATAAATAAACGGCTGTACCCCTTCAGATTGCGTTTGCAAAATAATCTGAACAACGATTAAATAACAAACAGCTTTTGCCCAAAAGGGAAGCGAAGCAAAATAATTCCCTAAGTTTTGATACGATAATTTTGAACTAAAATGTGCAACTAATCCTAGAACAAGCATTACAATAAATAAAGGACGAGTTTCCCAAAAAGGAAGCGCATAATCAAAATCTGTTGTGGTTAAAATTTTATGAATAGAAAACCATGCTTTTTCAAAACTCTCTGCTCTAAAGAAAACCCATAAAAAAGCCACAAAATGAAATGTCATAATCCATCCAATACTATTTTTTAATGAATTAAATAGATTATCAGAAGTAGAAAGAATTGTTTTCTTCAAAAAGCCTATTTTCTGATTATTATTTATATTATAATCGTCTAAATTATTTTTCTTAAATTCTAAAATAAGTGTCAAGTAAAGTTTATGAACAACTAAACCCACTCCATGCATAGCTCCCCAAAAAACAAATTTCCAATCTGCACCATGCCAAAAACCACCAATCAGCATTGTCGCCATAAGAGCCAGATACATTCTCAAAATGCCATGACGATTTCCACCTAAAGGAATATAAATATAATCACGCAGCCAAGTAGAAAGTGAAATATGCCAACGTCTCCAAAACTCTGTAATTGAAGTAGCCAAATACGGACGGTCAAAATTGATACAAAGCTCATAACCCATCAGCATGGCGAGTCCGATTGCCATATCCGAATAACCTGAAAAATCACAATAAATCTGAATGGTATAGCCATACATTGCCAAAAGATGCTCAAAGCCTGTATAACCTGCTTCATTCGAATAAATCAAATCTACATACTGAGCCAAATAATCAGCCAAAACAGCTTTCTTAAAGAGTCCTTTCAAAATCCAAAAAAGTCCCCAACCTAAGTTAACCGAATCAAATTCTAATTTTTGGCGAATTTGTGGTAAAAAATCTTTTGCCCTAACTATAGGACCTGCCACAAGTTGAGGAAAAAAACTAAGATAAAAGGTGAAGTCAAATAAGTTTCGACAAGCAGGAATTTCTTTTTTATAGACATCAACAACATAACTAATAGCTTGAAATGTAAAAAAAGATATTCCAATAGGAAGAAAAATAGATTCTAATTGAATATTTTGAGAAGTAATTGCATTCCAGTTTTTGAGAAAGAAAAAAGTATATTTGAAGTAAAAAAGTAAAGCTACGTTTACTAAAATACTAATCCAAAGTATTATTTTTCTGTTTCGTTTTAGCTGAAAAGAATCTATTAAGAACCCACTTAAATAATTGAAAAGAGCAGAAAAACCAAGTAAAAAAACAAATCCTCCACTAGATTTGTAATAGAAAAAAAAACTAAAAGCAATGACATAAACAATTCTCAACAAATCATTTTTGTAAAGAAGAATATATCCACCATAAAAAATAAGAAAAAGAACCAAAAAAATACCACTATTAAAAAGTAGAGGAGCATTTTGAGTATAAACTAAAAACTGATTTAAGAGATGATGTAGTAATCTTTCTAATTCTATCATATTGTATCTTTAAAGCTATTAAACTTTAAGTGTTTTTTATAGGATTATTTTTTGTAAAAAATACTTTAACAAATTTGAAATATAAATAGGTAATGGATTTATTTATTTTTATTGTAATTTAGATTTATTGAACTGTTTTATTTGAGTATCCATCTGCCTTTCCAAATGCAAAACTATACATTAAAAAATACATTTCCATATTTATCTTCCTATTTACTTAGGTTTTTGTCTGTTCAAATGATTTTTAGAATTCATTTTGTGCTAGGAATTCTATTGGTTTTTTTATTTTCTTCTTGTTCTTATCAAAAAGAACTTTCTATCGAATCTGAAAAAGGAATAATAGATCTTTCAGATAAAATAATGGACTCAGAAGAAGTAATTATATTGAAAGGTGAGTGGCAATTTTTTTGGAATAAATGGATTTTACCTAAAAATATAGAAGAGCAAAAAGAGTTTCAATATGTACTTGTTCCAACATCATGGAATACCTATAAAGACCCAAAAACGGGAGAAAATTATCCATCAAGAGGTGCAGCAACGTACCGAATTCAAGTAAAATTGCCTAGAAATCTGCGTAAAAATTTGGCTATCAAAATTCCTAAAATATGGTCTGCAAACAAAGTATTTGTCAATCAAAAATTAATTTATGAGGCAGGCAAAATGACAACAAATGCAAAAGAAGCTGATGATGTTTTTTCGGGAGACTTACTTATGTTAGAGGGAGAAAATGCAGAACTAGATATTGTTGTACAAGTAGCAAATCCTGATTTTTTTATTGGTGGAATTCTTGAAAATTTCAAAATTGGAATATACAAAAATCTGTTACAAACTAAGGAAATAAAGCAGACATGGAGTGGAATTTGGCTTGGACTTCTATTTTTTATTGCTGTTTATCATTTTGCTTTATTTCTTTTTCGCCCAAAACAAAAATCGACATTATATTTTGGGCTTTTGACTTTCTTTTTAGGAGTTATTCATCTGATTTTTGCAGACCATTATTTTTACGAATATCTTCATTTGCATACAAGTTTTGATTCAAGTCTTCAACCAAGATTTTATTACGGTTCGTTTTTCTTGCTTTTTCCAACAGCTATTTTATATTTGCAATCACTTTATCCAAGAGAGGCTAAAAAGTTTATGTTTCCTGTTTCTGGAGGTTTGGCTGCTTTGAGTCTGTTGTTTTTGCTTTTACCGACTTATATTTTCCTTCAATTTATACAGTATTTACAGATTGTTCAGATGGTTATTGCAATCCTTTTTGGTGTGATTATATTAGGAACAGCTATTTACAAAAAACGAGATGAAACGCTTTGGCAAACTCTAGGTATTGCATTTTTACTGCTTACAGGCATACATGATGGACTAAATACAGTAGGAATTTCGCTAACCTCATATTTTGACTTGATTCAATTTGGCTTTGGTGCTTTTATTCTTTTACAAATGGGAATTCTTGCCAAACGTTTTTCAAGAGCTTTTAATAGAGTAGAAGATTTAACAATAAATTTGGAACACAAAGTAGCTGAAAGAACTCTTGAAGTAAATGAGCGAAATACTGAATTAGAACAGCAAAGTCACATTTTGGAGGAAAAAAATCAACATATTACAGATTCAATTCGTTATGCTGCACGAATTCAGCAATCAATTTTAGGAGACAAAAATGGTTTAGAGGATTTATTTCTTGAGAGTTTCGTATTGTTTAAACCTCGTGATATTGTTTCTGGAGATTTTTATTGGTTTACCAAATTGATTGTTAATGAAAAAATACATTCTATTGTCGTTTGTGCAGATTGTACAGGTCATGGCGTTCCAGGGGCATTTATGACCGTTATGGGAAATGATTTATTGACAGAAATTGTAATTAATAAACAAGTAACTCAGCCAAATGAAGTTTTAAAACTTCTTGATGAAAAAGTAGAAGCTACATTTAGAAATCAAAATACTAGAGATGGAATGGATATTTCTATTATTAATTATTGCCACACAACCCGAACAGTAAAGTTTGCAGGCGCAAAAAATCCATTGTATTTAGTAGAACATGGAACAATACAAGAAGTAAAAGGCTCAAAACATGCTATTGGAGGAGGAAAATCAAATTATAAAAAGCGAAAAGAAAAAAGCTTTGAAACATCTACATTTATTCTTCCTCCTCAAACAACACTTTATATGGCAAGTGATGGTTTTCAAGACCAATTTGGAAAGCCAAAAGATGGACAAAGTGAAATTAGGAAATTCATGAAAAAACGGTTTAGAGAACTTTTGTTAGAAATAAGTAAACTTCCTATTTCAGAACAAGAAAATACCTTAAATCAGATTTTGGAAGACTGGAAACAGACCGAAAAACAAACAGATGATATTTTGGTGATGGGAATTTATGTAGGCTAAAAAAAAAATCTGTTTTGATAGAAAAACTTTACCTTTGTTGCTATTCTAGTGTAACACTATCAACAAACCACTCTATAAAATCGTTGGTGTCTCAATAAGTTCACATTAAATAAGAATATCTCATCATGAAAACAGAAGTATTAAAAACGGAACATTATTGTATAGAAGTAAACCTTTCAAAAAACAGGATTTATTTTGCAGTATTAGCTAAATGGTCTGGAATAAAAGATTTTGAGAATTTTGAAGAGGTATGGATAGAAACAGCAAAAAGAATGAAACCAAATTTTACAATTCATTCTGATTTGAGATTGATGCCAAAGTTGAATTATGATATAGAGGCTCTTTTTGGACGAATTCAAAGTTATTTGATAGAGAATGGGCTTATTGCTCTTGCAGAAACAGCAGCAGTTGATGATATTTCGAATTTGCAAATACACAGACTTTCTGAACGTAATCAAATGCCTGTCAATAAATTCAAAACTGAAGAGGAAGCTGAAAATTATCTTGACCAATTAGTAGCTAATTTGAATATGTAGTCTTTTTTATCAAGATATAGTTGAAATTTAATTGTAATTAATTAGCAAAACACAAAACCAAATATATGATATTGTGGCTAGTGGAATTTACTTAATAAACAAAATTTAAAGAACTTATTCTCTAGTAAAAAAAAGAGATAAAAAGATGAAAATAGATATTGCAAAGACTCAATATTATCATATACAAATAGATAAAACAAAGAATAGAGCTTATTTTTATGTTCTTGCTCCTTGGAATGGAATTGAAGATTTTCCTACTTTCTTTGAAGAGTGGAAACAAGCTGTGGAGTCGCTTGAAACTAATTTTACAATTCTTTCTGATTTGAAAGTAATGCCAATTTTATCTAAAGAAATTGCAGCTCTATTTTCTAAAACACATAATTATTTTACAGAAAAAGGACTGTTTCATGTAGCAGAAGTAGCAGCAATAAATGACATTTCTAATATACAAATTGATCGTTTGGAAGATAAGAATAAAATTCCCAAAAATATGTTTCCCTCTCTTGAGGAAGCAGAAGAATATCTAAATCAACAAGAAAAAAAGTATAAAAATTAGGGGAATAACATCATAAATAAATTCTATCTTTGTAAACTTACTTATAATTATTAGAAACTGTTTATGAAAAATCAAGTATCAAAAAATATTTACTATACACTAGAAGTAGATTATTCAAAAAATAGAGTCTACCTTTCTATACTCCAAAAATGGAACGATGAAGATGATTTTTGTCATTTTTTTGAAGAATGGCATGAAATAATAAACAAAATAACTGTAGATTTTACCATCATTTGTGATTTTCGTTTGATGCCTATTTTGTCTCGCCAAATGGTAAAAGTTTTTGAAAATATGCAAGAGTATGTTTCTAGAAATGGACTTTGTCATATTGCTGAAATTGTAGCAGAAAATGATATTTCTAATTTGCAAATGGCTCGTATTGCTCAACATTCTGGAGTTCCGATAAGTAGATTCGAAACATACGAACTAGCTGATAGATTTTTAGATAAGTTTTTGGATGAATGTAGATAAAACATAAAAAAATTTATTGTAAAATGAAAATAAAATTAATTGACAGAAAAAATTATATGTTTTCTATTGATACATCAAAAAACCGTGTCTACTTTCGACTTCAAAAAGGAGTTTGGAAAATAGAAGATATGGATATTTTTTTATCTGATTGGAAAGATGTAATTAAAGAAATTCAACCTAATTTTACTATTCTATCAGATATCAGAAATATGCAAATACAGTCTCCAAAGTTAGATAAATATCATGAAGAAATTCAAAAGTATGTAACTGAGAACGGACTTTTAAAGGTTGCTAGAGTTTTGCCAAATAATGATATTGTAAATTTACAGTTTGGAAGAATTGCTGAGCGTTCCTCTCTTCCTCAAAATATATTCTATACAGTAGAAGATGCTGAAAATTTTTTAGATAAAATCAAAAAAGACTAGGGCAAACGCACGAAATTTTTTTATCTTATTTTTGCTACTTCATACAATAAACCTTGCAATATGATACACTAAAATAGAATGAATTATAAAATTACCAATCCAATTAAAATTGAATTGTTTGAGAAAATATATATAAAAATGTTGATAAAAATAATTTTAAATTCTATTCCAAATATCCAAATACATTTTCCATTTTCCCTCTGTTTTTTTCCAAACAATGACGTACTTTCCCTTAAAACTAGATTTTTCTCCTTCTTTAGATTCTGATTCTCCTTCGTAGTATCCAAAATCATAGGCATAATCACCTACTAATTTTATCTCTAAAGGTGTAATTTTATGATTCAGAATTTTGCTTCCATCTTTGATAATCCACTTTTCTTTTATCGCTTCTCGTCCATCAATAATATCCGAACCACTAGGGAAAATCTTGGCATCAATAGAATAAGAATTTGCAATCGCCTCAAAATTAGCATTCATATAGGCTTTTGAAAATGCATCTATATTTTTCAATATAATTTCTTTTTCTTGGTGTGCTGTGAGTTGAACTTGTTTTTTGCAAAATATCTTCCAAGTTGGATAAATGATAGATTCATCTTTGCTTACCCAAGCTCCTGTCCAATCAAAGCTCTCTTTAGAAATATTTGAGAACACAATTTTGTAAAAACCTGCTGCACCAGTTGGTGAAGGTTGATTTTTATACAAAACTATATCACCTTGTTCATTTTTATTTCCTTCCCAAACCGACATAATAGGAATAGCTACTGAGCTACTATAATAATGCACATACCAACGAGAACTATCTGAATTAAACTGACGAATACTGCCTGAATGTTTTCCATCAGCCTTTAGAGTTTGGTCTTGAATAGCCATTCCATTCATGATATATTTGAATTCCCAAGTCATGGCAACTGTATCTGACCATTCTGTCTGATTAATTCGACTGACAGATTTGCAATTACATTTTCCAATTAAATCAGCATAATCTAAAATTTCTTTTGGTGCATCTGCATTTGGTGTGCCATACTGATTTTCTAATGAAGGTTCATTTTTATAAGTGCTTTGAGCTTTACAAATTGAGATAGAGAAAAGCAACAAGATAAAAAATGATACTAGTGTATTTGTTTTCATTTGATTGAATGTTTTTTTATTCAAAGAATTTTTCTAGCTCAAGTTAAAAAAATAAACAACAAAAAAGGCTTTCAAACTAAATAAGTTTAAAAGCCTTTTTATAATTTTGGTTCTATATATACTTTGAAGTTATTTAAGAATGGACATTTTATGGAAGAATGAACACTTTATCTGTGTTCTGTTCTTAAACAATTTCTAACTAACTTCGATAATTTTCTTCATACAAAATTTTTCGAATTTCCAATTGTTTTTGAATAATCTCATCACTTAATTTATCATCATTATATTCATTTTCAATTATTTGTTCTTCTATACTCTTTGTTTTTTCTTGCGATTCATTAGGATCGATTTTGAACCCAAGTATAGTAACATCGTCAGTTTGTTTATTTAGATTTCTCCATTTAAAAAGGGTTCTTTTAAAGACAAGACGCTGTTTTTTCATAGGCTGCTCATAAATTTCTAGTAGAAGTTTTCTCAAATTTTTACTATAAAATTTTGTATTATTTTTTCCTCCAAATTGGTCTTGATAACCATCAGAATACATATAAAAAGTAGTTGGAATAGAAATATCTATCTGATGATTTGTAAAATCTCTAGGTATAAACTTACGAGTAAATGTTTGTCCTATACTCATTCTATCTCCTTTTATCGCCTTTATTTTTCCATTTTGTATATAAGTAAGAGGAGCTTTAGCACCTGCAAAAGAGAGTTGATTTTGATTACTATCAATTGTACAAATAGAAATATCCATTCCATCTCTCACATCATTTCTACTGATAAATAACGTAGAAAAATAATCTTGTAAAGCATCTAAAATAAGAGACGGTTGTGTAATTCCTTTTTCTATAATACTATTCAAAAGGCTTTCTCCTATCATTGTAAGCATTGCCCCTGGAACGCCGTGCCCCGTACAGTCTCCAAGAGCAATTATTTTTTTGTTTTTTACCTCTTTACACCAAAAAAAATCGCCTGAAATAATATCTTTAGGACTATAAAACACCATATAATTTTCATTTCCCAAAATTTGAGTTAATTCCTTTGATGAAGGAAGCATTGCTTCTTGAATACGCAGGGCATACTTAATGCTATCCATTGTATGTGTATTGGCTTTACTTAATTTTTCAGATTGTGTCTTTAATTCTTCTGTTTGTTGAGAAAGTTCGGTGTTTGAAGCTATAAATTTTCTAGCTGATTCGCTGGCTACATAATTGAAATAAGCTGTAATTGTAACTACCATTATGCCAGCACTTATTAAATTCATTATTCCAAATGTAAATTTTCCTGTTTCTGAAATTTCCTGTAAAGGCGCAAAATTAGAAGTATAAAAATAAAGAGCTAGGTAAGAAAAAAAAGCAATCCCATTAGAAAAATAAGAAGTCATGCCCACACGACCTGTTAAAAACGAAGTCATCATTGCCAAAAAGAGATAGTAATGAAAGTTAGAATCCCAGCCTATAATAATAACTGCACAAATAGCGTGAAGAATAATTTCTCCTATAGCAACAGTTAATAGTGTAGACGTATTTGAGTCAATTTGTCTGTTTGCCATAAAAATAACAGCAAAAAGAAAACAACTAGCTATATTAAAATATGCCATTGAATATACTCCAAAAATCAGAAAGCATATCAAAAATACTACATGAGCAGAAAAACCTAAAACTCCTACCATCGTAAGAATAGCAAAATCTCGGTGCTTTTCAGGAGCTAAGTGTTTTGGAACACGTAAAAATGGAATAGAATCTAGCATGAACTATCTAAGAGAGTTTAAAAAATGACTATTGCCTTCTTTGTAGCTTGTTTTTTATTAAATAACATACAAAAAATAATGATTGAAAAATAGTATAAAGGCTAGGAGGTAATAGTTGGAGACATAACTAGATTATATAGATATAGTTTTATAAATTTTCTGATTTATTAGAAAAATTATATAAAATTAGAAATTATTTTATTCCATTTGTCTTAATTTTTCAGCTTTTGCAATTGCTATATTTCTATTCTTTTGAATAGAAGCCGAAATTAAGAATACTTATTTCATACAAAATCCAAATAGGAATTCCGATTAGACACTCACTAATTACGTTTGGAGGAGTATAAGAGCTATAGCCGTTGTTGGTGTCCCTACCGACGACCATCAAGAAAGGAAATCAAAATGAACCTTCAAAAAAGAAGACCTTTTAAAATATCAGTTGTCAATTATAAAAAAGATAAAACGCCTTATACTTGTCAAGTTCAAATCTTTCCTCTTTATTCTAATGAAGTCACTCATTTTATGGCTCTAGAAACACAAATAAGATAAATCTAGTAAAGGGCGATAAAATAATACAAAATCATTTCACAAAAAACACTACCTTTGCAGCTTGAAAAGGTGGTGTTTTTTATATAAAAACACTGAAAAGGGAATACGGTCATCATTTTATGTGATTTATTCCGTAACTGTACCCGCAACTGTGAATTTGGTTTTTTGATAGTTATCAAGTAATTCTACTTCAAAAAATAATTGTGTTCTACATACCACTGCCTAATTATAAATTTATTCAATTCGTAATTTTTAATTAGTTACACTGATTATTTCATAATTCGTAATTGATTTAGGTGGGAAGGTCAGCAATTTTTCAAATCAGTCAGGAGACCTGCCTTTTCTATTCTTGTACTCTCAGTTCGGGAAAAAACTAGAGTCATTATTTTATTTTATTCTTTTTAATTTTTATGTCTATTCGTAATTCTAATTTACGTCCAAACTTTTGGACTCTGTTTTTGTATGTTCTTATTTCAGTTTCTGTTTTTTCTTCTTGTAATGATGACGGAGAAAATACTCCTGATATTCTTGAGGGAAAATATGCACAAGGTTATTTAGTAGTTAATGAAGGTGTTTTTGGAATGAATAATTCTTCAGTTGGACACATCTCTACATCTAATAGTGTTACTCAGCAAATTTTTCAGACCGTTACTGGTGATAGTTTAGGAGATCAACTTCAATCTATATCTATTTTGGAAGATGAAGCTTATTTGATGGTAAGTGGAAGTGATAAAATTGAAGTTGTACATAGAGGAACATTCGAAAGACAGGCAACTATTTTTGATACTACCACCTTCAAATTTGCAAACCCTCGTTATCTTGCTGATGTTGGAAACAATAAAGCATATATTACTACTTGGGGAAATTTTGGAGATATTCCTGCAAAAATTTTGGTTATAGATACTCAAATAAAAAAAATTATTACTACAATAGAAGCTAGTTCAGGTGCTGAATATGTAGTGTTTGACAGTAAGACTAAAAAAGCATTTGTTGCTAATACTTTTGGTTCTACTATTTCAGTTTATAACCCTTCTAGCAATGTATTAGAAAATACAATTGATATTTCTCCAAACAGCCCAAAAGATATGCTTTTAGATAAAAATGGTGATATTTGGGTGACAGCATCTCCTTTTGGTTCTTCAACTGGAGCAATCTATAAGATAAATACATCTACAAATAGTATCGAAACTACTATTCAATTGAATGCAGGAAGTGAAAATGTAGGTGGACATTTAGCTATTAATCCAAGCAAAGATATTTTGTATTATAATTTTAGCAGTGGAATCTATGAGTTACCTATTACTGCGACAGCTCAAGCTACAACTCCAATTATTCAGAATGGTGCTTATGGGGTAAGTATTGACCCTTCAAATGGTGATATTTGGGTAGGAATTGCTAATTTTCAAGGTCCAGAAGGAAATGAAGTAATACAATATGACAATAAAGGAACTCTAAAAAATACATTTACTGCAAGTGCAGGTCCTAATGAAGTTATTTTTCTTCCTTAAGAATCTAAAATTTATACTATTTTATTTCTCCCTATTAAAGAAGTTGTCTCGTCTTGAAATAGTGTTACAGTTTTTTAGATAAATTATATATACATCAGGCAGTTTCTAAACTGTCTGATTTTTCTTTTTTATAGGTTCTTATTTGAACATTTTCTTCTTGATTCTTTATTATATATTTGTACACTTTGCTCTACCAGTTGTTTCATCCAAGTCAAATAAGATTGTTGAGTTTCTAGTAAAATTCTTGTTTCAAAATATGCATTGACATGTTCTGCAACTGCATTTTCGTAGGGATTATAACATTTTGTAATACTACACCGAATACGATTTTTAGTCAAAATTGTTTGATATTCATCACTACAATATTAGGAAGACACATCAGAAAAATAAAAAACCACTTTTAGAGTTTATTTTCTAAAAGTGGTTTTTTGTTGGACTTTTGACTTCAAATAAATAAAGGCTACTCTTTCTCTACTTTTTTGACATTATCATCAGGGTGTCTGTCGATAAGTTTATTAAGAGGATCAATTCCAGCTTTTACAGGCTTTCCTTTTACTTTAATTTTTAATGTAGAGTTTTCTTTTGTGATTTGATGTTTTTCAAGATATAAAAGAGGAGCAAACTTATAACCTTCTGCATTTGCTTCAGTTGGTTCTTCTCCATAAACTCCAATATCTATCCATTCAGTCAAAGGCAATTCAGTTTCTTTTCCTAAAGAATCTGCAACGACTTTTCCACTAGAGAGTTCTAAGGTAACTTCATACGTATCATTACCCAAATCTTTATAAGTTGCATTTTCGACTTGATTTTCATAAAAAGTAATACTTTCTACTAAATCAGTAATCAAATATTGAAGCGAATCAGGTGTAACAGCTTTTATTTCGTCTGTCAAATCAGTCGTAGTTGGATAATTTCCTTCACTAAACTTCCATTTATTGAGATAATTTTTCAAGGCAAGATTTATTTTATCTTCGCCAATATAATCCTGCAAAGCAAACATAATCAAAGAACCTTTACGATAATGAATATATTGCTGTCCTTCTACCAAATCTAAAGGAAGCTCTTTCTTTTTTTCATTACTTCTTCCTCTTAAGTAACTATTCAACTCATATATCAAGAATTTTTGAACAAGTTCTTTAGGATATTTATGTTTCATTACCATCAAAGCCGAATATTGAGACAGCGTTTCAGAAAGCATTGTACTTCCCTGCACAGGAGCTTCTGTAACTTGATGCCCCCACCATTGATGTGCTGTTTCATGTGCTGTAACATAATAATTCATATCAACATCTTCTTGCTTCATATCTAACATAAAACCAATTTCCTCTGAATAAGGAACTGTATTGGCAAATGATTGAGCAAACGATTGATAACGAGGAAACTCAATAATACGCAACTGGCGATGTTGATATTCTCCAAAATTTTCAGAGAAATAAGACAAAGCATCTTTCATTCCGTTCATCATTCTATCCAAATTAGCTGTATGTTCTTTGTGATAATAAATTTCAAGAGCAACTTCTTTTTGTGTTCCATTCGAATCAGTTTTTGACTTCCAAATATCTTTCATTACTTCATATTTGCCCGACTGCATAGCATAAAAATTAGCCATCGGAGCATCCATTTTGTAATGGAAATAACGTCTATCATTTTCTGTCCACTCTTTCTGTAAATAACCTGGGGCAATGGCAATTTGGTCAGGCGAAGTGCTTAAAACAATTTCAAAATCAATCATGTCAGCATCATTTCCAAAAAGATTATGCGAATGAAATTTCTCTTCCTCACGAGCTGGCATACGTTCTTTTTCTGGTAAATCATATTCTTTTCGTTTGTCATCACTTGAAATTTCATAGCCTTCATTGTATCCTAAAGAAGGAAAAAAGCCATTATTAAAGAATGTTCCGTTTTCTACCACTTGTGTATTACTTCCACGAGTGACAAATCCTTCTGTTTCCAAAACCATTTTAAAATTGAGTTTCATGATTTCATTGGGTTGTAAAGGTTTTGCAAGTGTATAGATTTCATAATTAAATTCTTCAAATTTATCTTTCAGACCAACTTCTTTTGAAAATTTCAGATATTCTGTTCGGATATTTCCTCTGTCTCCTTTTTGGATATGAATATCTTTTATAGGTTTATCTGTTTTGTTCTTGAGTGTAAAATAACCTTCAGCAACTACATTTCTTTCACTTGGAAAAATATCAACTTTAAGATTAGCAGCCGTTATTTTTGGTAATTCTACATCTTTGTATTGCTTCAATTCTTTTTCATAGGCTACTTGTTGTTTTTCTTGCTCTTTAGAATTTTTATATTCATTCAAAATATTAGTATTATAGAATGCAAAAGAACCTAAAAACACAACAGCAACAACGCTTACCATAAGACCAGCAACCCACACTTTATTGATTCTGTATTTTCCAATTTCAAATCGTGTTTTAAGATTTGTTTCTGTTCCTCTTACTGAGAAATAAATAGCTAAAAACAACAAAACTATAGAAAACATAATCCAATAGGCACTCATCCAAGAAAAAGGCGTTACAAAATGTCCAAACGTATTCATATCTGAATATGTACCTAAACTCATTCCACTTCCAAAGTGAAACAATGGATGCTCTACATCAATATATTGTAAAAGACCATCAACAATAAAAATTATAATCATTGTAGCAAATCCAATGAATTTATTATTGACCATGACTTGTACAAATAAGCCAAGTAAAGTGTAAATAATGAGCATCGAAAGTGTATCGGTAAACATTGTCTTGAAATACAAACCGAGTTCATAATTATAATATCCTTTGAAAGTTTGTATCAAAACGCCTGTAAAAATTAGCATCACAATCAAAACAGAATAGGATAAAAGAAGTCCAAAGAATTTACTAATAATTCCAATCCATGTTTGTGTAGGAAGTGCATCAAGAATTAAATCCATTTTAGCTTCTCGTTCTTTCCAAACCAATTCTCCTGTATAGAAAACAGCAATAATTAAGAAAAAGAGTGTAAACTGACTTTGAATAAGTTCTATAACAGAATACGTTGTAGGAAAAGAATATGCTCCATAAAGTCGATTCATATTCATTGAAGCAGCAAAAGTCATGAGCATTCCAGCAATTACGACAGCAAGAAAAGGAACTTCTTTAAAAAGACTTTTAAAATAGAAAATAGTTAGTTTGAAAACGTGTTGAGTGGTTGCACCAAAGCCAAAATGAAGATTTACTTTAGGTAACTTGGTAAGCACAATTGAAGTAGCAATCGTTTTCTTTTCTGCTTTAGGTTTTATAAAACTCTGACGAACAACACGAAAGGCAAAACCTTTGTATAAAACAAATAAAGATACAAAAGCAATACTGAGCCATAACAAACGATTATACAAAACAAAACCTGTAAGTTGTGCTGTTTGCGAGTTTTTCTGTGCAATAGACCAATATTCTGTTTGTCTTCTAAAAGCTGAAATTCCAAATGGATCTAGCCAAGCAACAATATCTTTATATTCTAATGAGCTAGAAAGTTGGAGTGCAACAATATAAAGCACCAAAAGTAAAATTCCTTGTGTATAAACGACTAACATTTTACGGCTCAAAGCACCACCAGCAAACATAATTGTTCCACTAATAAAGAGGTTTGTTATACCAAAAAGTAAAAATGGTTGTAAATAATGCCAAAGATTAAAGGCTAAAAAACGATCAGGCTCAGAAAATGATTTAAGATAACCTAAAGTCATTCCAAAGAAAGCACCACTAAAAACAAAAATTAGAATTATAAAAGAACCTATAAAACGCCCAAATAAATAATCTCGTTTAGTAATAGGCGTAGTAAAGAGCATAGAATGGGTTTTATGTTCAAAATCACGCAAAATTCCTACTCCCATAATAGCCGAAACTATCATACTAAAAAAAGCTGTAATAATCAGGATTGTATTGGCAAGAGTAACAGGAGCATTTATTTTGACTTGTCCTGCTGCGCCACCAATTTGTACAAAATCACTTGTCATGGCTGCAAGTGTAAGCAGAAAAAGAATGGCAAAATAAAGATAGGTTGCAGGACGCTTGAGCCTATATTTGAGTTCGAAACGAATGACTTCTAAAAGCATATTTCTTAGTGATTAGTGATAAATGGTAAGTGATAAGCGAATTACAGGAATGAGTTCTCATGTTTTTTTAAAAAACTTTGTTAGTAGTTTTCAGTAATCCACTATTCTTTCTAACTATTGACAGCCTTCTGAAAAGAATTGTCAAAGTCAAAAAACGAATAATTGAAATTAACTGGTTACTATTTGCTGGTAACTGCTAACTGGTGACTGCTAACTGTATTAAAATAAACATCTTCTAAATCAGCCTCAACAATTTCGAAACCTTCTTCAGGTTGCGTTTCAGAAAAGACATGAATGACTGGTTTTCCTGCGCTCATTCTATCCGAAATCACATTCATTCTCTTTCCATAACTTTCTACTTCATTTCTTTCAATTCGTTTTCTCCAAATCTTATTTTCTAGCTTTTCAATTGCTCTGAGAGGGTGAATCTGTAATAATACTTCACCTTTATTGATAATTGCCATATCCGTACACAGTTCTTTTACATCATCTACAATGTGAGTAGAAAGAATTACAATTGTGTTTTCGCCAAGTTCACTCAAAAGATTATGAAAACGATTTCGTTCGGCTGGGTCTAGTCCTGCTGTGGGTTCATCTACAATAATGAGTTCTGGATTGGCTAAAAGAGCTTGAGCAATTCCGAAACGCTGTTTCATTCCTCCACTAAAACCTCCTAAATTCTTTTTTCTTTTATCGTATAAATTTGTCTTATTTAAAAGCGCAGCTACTACTTCTTTACGTTCTTTTTTATTTGTAATTCCTTTCAAAACTGCCAAGTGATCCAATAAAACCTCTGCACTTACTTTTGGATAAACGCCAAATTCTTGAGGTAAATAGCCCAAAATTGAACGAACTTTATCTTTTTGTTCTAAGACATTTATTTCTCCTGTTGAAGATTGAAATGAAATTACTCCACTATCTGCTTCTTGTAATGTTGCTATTGTTCGCATAAGAGAAGATTTTCCTGCTCCATTAGGTCCTAAAAGTCCAAACATTCCTTTGTTAATAGTAAGGGAAACATCTGTAAGAGCTTGTACGCCATTGGCGTAAGTTTTATTGAGATTTTTGATGACTAATTGCATAAAAAGTAGTTAAGTGAGTGAAAAATGATTTTTAATTAACTTCTGTAATAGAGTGCTTTTTTTGTAATATGTTGCACGATAAGATTGAGAATTACAGTTTTTAAGAAAAATTTTATTTTGAGTGATTAAATAGTAAAGGTTATCACAATTATTTTTGTATAACAGTCTTCCAGACTGTTGAATTTGATAAAATACTGTTTCTGATGTTTAGACTAGAAGTCTGAACTATCTTAATACAAACCCTGATAAGGTTTATTACTTCATTTCCTTCCTTAAAATAACACAATAAGAATTTCAAAGTAGACCAAAATTTTGTATGTTTGTTTAAAACAAAAGTATTACTATCAAAAATACTTTTTATTTACTTCCTCAACAAGTAACACATTATCTTTTTGAAGTATTTCTAATGAAAAAGAAAATTAAAAAACACACAACTACTGCTTAACTACTCTTACAAAAATGCCTAATTCATTTCCCAAAATCACTAAAAACACCACTACTAAAAAAAACACTTATTCAGAACCTTCTCTTTTTGGAAACTTCAAATATGATGTTCCTGCTGGTTTAGTTGTTTTTTTGGTCGCTCTTCCTCTTTGTCTTGGAATTGCTGTGGCATCAGATGCCCCTGCATTTTCTGGTATTGTTGCAGGAATTTTAGGAGGCTTAATTGTTCCTCTTATTAGCCGTTCAGCTATGGGAGTGAGTGGTCCTGCTGCTGGTCTGACTGCTATTGTAGTATTAGGAATTGCAGACACAGGTAGTTTTGAGTTATTTTTATTAGCTGTTTTTTTGGGGGGACTTGTTCAACTTGTTCTTTTTTTTATGCAAGCAGGAACAATAGCTTATTTTTTACCCTCTTCTGTTTTGAAAGGAATGCTCGCAGGAATTGGTATGATTCTGATTTTAAAACAACTCCCTCATGCTCTTGGCTATGATGTGGAAGCATTTAGTGAAGATGAGTTTTGGATTTGGGGAACAGATCAAAATGCCGTTACAATGATTTTGGCAGCTCTTAAAAATGCTTCTAAAAACCTAAATGCAATTGTTATAAGTGTTATCAGTTTATTTGTATTAATTGTTTGGGATAGAATTCCATTTTTTAGAAAATTATCTTTTCTTCCTGCTGCTTTAATGGCTGTTGTGATAGGAACATTAATCAATGAAGCATACTTATATTATAACTTTGAATCTTCAATTTTTTCTCCTTTGGCTTCTTCTCATTTAGTTGATTTGCCCATGACAGATGAACTAAAAAGTCTTTCTACTCAATCTGTCCCTACCTTAGAGTTTATACAAATATCTCTTTCTAATTTTTGGCAACAGCTTACTTTTCCCAATTTTTCGCTTTGGGCTGAGCATATTAAAGACTGGGATATTTGGGTATTGGCTTTTACTATCGGTGTCGTGGCAAGTATAGAATCCCTTTTAACAGTTGAAGCTGTTGATAAACTTGACCCTTACAAAAGAAATTCGCCTCTTAATCGTGAGCTTTTGGCGCAAGGTATAGCTAATACTATTGCTGGTTTGGTAGGGGCAATTCCTGTAACAGCTGTTATTGTCCGAAGTACAGCAAGTATTGGTGCAGGTGGACGCACTCGTATGTCTGCCATTATACACGGATTGCTTTTGCTTATTTCTGTTATTTTCATTAGTCAATATCTCAATCATATTCCCTTGGCTAGTTTAGCAGCTATTCTTTTAGTAGTGGGTTATAAATTAATTACACCTTCTACAGTAAAAGAAATTTATCAAAAAGGAAGAGAGCAATTTGTGCCTTTTATAGTAACAGCAGTAGTTATTTTGTTCTCTGATTTACTTATCGGAATTATGGTAGGAATTGTCGTAGGTTTTTTCTTTGTAATTCGTGCAAATGTAAAAACAGCTATTTCTATCAAACAAGTTGGAAGAGATGAAAATCATTTTGAAATTGTCTTTAATAAAGATTTATCTTTTGTCAATCGTGCCTTTTTAAGAGATATTTTTGCCAGAATTCCTAATCATACTTCAGTGATAGTAGACGGAACAAAGGCTCATTTTATAGATAAAGATATTGAAGATACAATCAAAAACTTTATAAAAGATTCTGAGCAACATGACATTCAAGTTACTTTAAAAAATGTAACTTTTACAAGTTCAGAAGAAGCTATAAAAAAACATGAAAAGAAAAATGGTAATGATGATTTTTTTGAAGAAACAGAATCGTCGTTATGAACAGTACAAAACCAAGTAAATCTTTAACACAAACAAAAATAGAGTATGCCAAAATCTTATTTAGACTTATTAGAAAGTAATAAAAAATGGGCGTCTACAGTCCAAACGTATAACCCTACTTTTTTTGATGAATTATCACAAGGACAAAATCCAAATTATCTTTGGATTGGTTGCGCTGATAGTCGTGTACCTGCATCAGAAATTACAGGAGTAGTTCCAGGGTCAATTTTTGTACATAGAAATATTGCAAATATGGTTGTTCATACAGATATGAATATGCTGAGTGTGCTTTTTTATGCTGTAAAAGTTTTGAAAGTAAAACACATTATTGTTTGTGGACATTATGGGTGTGGTGGCGTGATTTCAGCCATGCAAAAAGAAAAATTTGGTTTTATTGACAACTGGCTTCGTCATATTAAAGATGTATATCGTTTGCACCAAACAGAGTTAGATGAAATTGAAAATCAAGAAGAGAGAGCAAACAAGTATGTAGAATTAAATGTTATGGAACAAGTTCTTAATTTATCTAAAATTTCTTTCTTAAATGAAGAGTGGGAAAAAGGTGAGTTTCCATATATCCACGGCTGGGTATATAGCTTGAAGGATGGAATTCTAAAAGATTTGAATATTACAACCAATACCACAGAAGGTTTGGAATCTGTTTTTAAGTTTAGTGAAAAGACAAGTAAAATATTCTAAAATAAGCCTACTATTGATTACTTTTGTATCCTTAAAATAAAATTTGCGCTTATTCTCAAGTATGATTTATCCAAAATTATACTTGAGAGAGAGTATTTTGTTTAGATTTAACAGACACTCACTCAACAAATATAAACGAAAGATACGTGAAAAATAAAATCACCTTTGTTATTTTATAGCATATAACACAACTTAAAACAAAACTATTTTATTTAAAATAATTACAATCATAACTAGTTAAAATATTGAAAACTCTACTATCCAAAATACAGATAAAAATAAATGAACGAGTTTATTTAAAAGACCCAGAAAGTTCTGAACTTGGACGTAAAATTGTGCGTCAAAGTATTTCACTTATAGATACAATAGGATTGGAAAACTTTACTTTCAAAAAATTAGCAAAAGAAATTGGTTCGACAGAAGCCTCAGTGTATCGTTATTTTGAAAACAAACACAAACTTCTTATTTATTTAGTTTCATGGTATTGGAATTGGATGGAATATCAGCTTGTCTTTCAGACTAGTAATTTAGAATCTCCTGAAAAAGCTCTTGAAACAGCTATTTCTACGCTTGCAAAGCCTATCGAAGTAGATAATCAGTATGATAACATTGATGCAACAGCTTTACATAGAATTGTAGTTTCAGAATCTGCAAAAGCCTATCTAACAAAAGAGGTAGATAATGATAATAAAGAAGGTTATTTTGCAAGCTATAAAAGACTTACACATAGAGTAGCTGAAATGATTTTGAAACTGAATCCAAAATACAAATTTCCAAATGCCATCGTTTCTATTATTATGGAAAGTTCGCATCAGCAAAGTTATTTTGCTAAACATTTACCTACACTAACAGAAGTAAAAGGAGATGATAATGAAGAGAGTTTGATAGAATTTTTGACCGACTTGATTTTTAATGCCTTGAAGGTAGAAAGGAAAAAATAAATTTTATGTGTTTTTATACCAGTTTTGCTCTCCTAACATAGTTTTAAACAACTAATTTTATTGGGCAATAACACACAAAAAGATTATGCAATTCAGACTACAAGTAGTTAGGGAAGTTGAATACAGAGTTTATAAATTTAGTCAAACTTAAAATAGACTGCCTGATTTATGTATAATTTATCTAAGAAATCTGTAACACTATTTCAGGACTAGATATTAATGTAAAATATAGTAAAAAATAATTTAGAAAGTAATTTAAAAAGTGCTACCTTTGTAGGCTCAAATGGATTAACCTGTATAGAGATGATTAAATTTAGATGATTGTCAAGGATTATTTGATTTATTTAATTTTGTATACCATTCATTTGATTTAAGTTGCTTTTTTTTAATTCAATAAAACAGTGCAATTATGCCTAAGATGAAAACCAACTCAGGCGCAAAAAAACGTTTCAAACTTACTGGTAGTGGAAAAATAAAGCGTAAACACGCATTTATGAACCACATTCTTACTAAGAAGTCACACAAACGTAAGAAGCGTCTTGCTCAATTTGCTATCGTTCATTCAACTGACGAGAAGCGTATCAAAAAATTGCTTATCAACATGAAGTAATAAATAGCAATTACGAATTAAAAACTACCACTTATGAGCATTAAGTTCTGATGATAAGTAGTTTATAATTTTCAAATTGATATCTTATTTCTATTTCTAAGCAAATTGTTTTTAATTTTTCTATAATTAGACCTAACTAAGTATAGAATAGACAACTATCGCATACAAATCGTGTATGCACCTTTTTTAATTTTAGGTTTCTTTTACCAGAGAATAGGCTCTTAGTATAAATTACGAATTAAAGACTACGAATTATGAATGAAAATTCAGCACAGTTGAAATTTCATTGATGATAAGTGACTTGAAAGCAGTAGCTTTAAAAAATTCTAATTTCAATAAGAACAAGTATAAAAGATTTTTTCTTTTGTCGCCAACTCTCAAAAATTGTTATAATTATGCCTCGTTCGGTAAACCATGTAGCTTCCCGTGCTCGTCGTAAGCGAGTAATGCAACACGCCAAAGGATTCTTTGGTCGTCGTAAAAATGTTTGGACAGTAGCAAAAAATGCTGTCGAAAAGAGTTTTGAATATGCCTATATAGGTCGTAAACTCAAAAAACGTGATTTCCGTAGTATCTGGATTCAACGTATCAATGCAGGCGCACGTCAGCATGGAATGTCTTATTCTCAATTTATGGGCAAAATTCATAAAGCAGGAATTACGTTAAACCGTAAAGTTCTTGCTGATTTGGCTATGAATCATCCTGAAGCATTTAAGTCGATTGTAGAAAAAGTAAAATAGATACCATCTATTTTATAAGACTATAATTTCTTATATAAGTTTTTAAAAAATCCTCTTTTCTATGATTTAGTTCTAGCGAAAAGAGGATTTTTGTTTTTTATAGAAAAAACTCTTCTAAAAGAATAAAAAATAGCAAAACTATTTTTAGTTGTCAAGAGTTTTTTTATCTTTCGTACTTACTTAATTTTGACACACAAATATTTTAATAGATTTTTAATATTATAATTACTTTTTCTTACTGAGCGTATATTTTTATCTTTTTGAATTCGTAATTTTTAATTTTATACTTGATTCAACCATTTAAGTGGAAATCGTTTTAACTATTTCAGCCTTTTTTTCAGACTTCTTCTCAAACCTAGATTGGGCACAAATCAAGGTCTTATTGGTGTATCTATCTATTCCTATTTCAAGTGGTATTATTGGTTGGGCTACCAACTGGATGGCTCTCTTAATGACTTTTTATCCTCTTGAGTATATAGGAATTAAACCTTTTGGTTGGCAAGGAATTATCCCTTCAAAAGCGCAAAAAATGGCTACCAAATCGGTAGAAATGCTGACATCCAAACTCTTACGTATAGAAGAACGCTTTCAACAACTTGACCCTATCATTGTTGCTCGTCAAATGCAACCTGAATTAGAAACATTGAGTGTCAAGATTATCAATGAAGCAATGGAAGCACAAGCAGGAGTGATTTGGAAAAACACACCAATTCCTATCAAAAAGCAAATTTATGAGCGTGCAAAACAAGAAATTCCGAATGCAGTAGTAGATATTATGCTTGAGGTAAATGGTCAAATTGACAAGTTATTAGACCTTAAACGGATTGCTATTGAAACTCTAATGGCTGACAAACAGCTTGTTAATGAAATATTTTTGCGTTGTGGTGAGAAAGAGTTTAAGTTTATAGAGGTTTCAGGTTTTTGGTTTGGAGGTCTTTTTGGTTTGGCTCAGATGGTTCTTTCTTATAATTTTTCTTCTGGTTCTTGGTTTATTTTACCTGGATGTGGTTTGATAGTGGGTTACTTAACCAATGTTTTAGCTTTAAAACTGATTTTTGAGCCTTTAGAACCTATTAATATTTTAGGAATTTATAAATTTCAGGGTTTATTTTTAAAACGTCAAAAAGAAGTAGCTAGAGAATATGCAAAAGTAATTACAGAAAAAATACTTCCTACTGAAGTTATGACAGAATATTTGGTAAGAGGTCCTGCTTCAGATAGACTCGCCATTATCATAAATAAAGAAGTTAGTAATTTGGTTGATAATGTAGTAGAAGATATGGCTGGGGCATCTCGTCCTATTTTTACACTTGTGGCAGGAAAGCGAATGGATATTGCCAAAAACATTGTTATGTTCCATTTTATGAGAGAACTTCCTATTGTCGTCAAACAAACAGAAGAATATGCAGAAGAGGCTCTCAATTTGGAAAACACACTTGCTGAGAGAATGGGAAATCTTTCTTTTAAAGAATTTGAAGAATTTTTGCGTCCTGTTTTTCAAGAAGATGAATGGATTCTGATTTTGGTAGGAGCTGTTTTAGGGATGTTTGCAGGTATATTACAATTTGTAGTAATGTGGTATTTTGGATTGGTTTAAAATTTGGAATCTTTATTTTAAAATTACATGCGTACTATTCCTAAAAAATGATTTTTATTTGCTTAATTTATAGGAAACAATCCATTAAAATAAAATTAATATAGAAAAAATCAATTATTTTGAGCTTTATTGCAACCTTTTTGCAAGTTTTTGGGTCATGATAATAAAGGGAATTTAATGTAATTATATTTAGTTAACAAGTTAAAAACACCTAACTAAACTCCTAATTTTTCCATTTTTATTATTATTTACTTATCTACTTCAAATTTGTATTCTCATGAAAGCCCACAATATTCCATTTATCTTGATGATTATCTTGATGCTTGGAGCAGGAATTACAGCCTGTCAAAAAATTAGTCCACAAGAAAAAAACTCTCAAGGAAGTTTATTAGTCCGTACTGCAACTATTCAAATTTTTGATGAAAATAGTGTAGACCAAGATGCTGACAGACTATGTGGCTATAAAGTGGCTTTTTTATTAAAAGATGGGACTTATATTCTTCCAACTAATTTGAATACTTTCTTAGAAGACCCTTCTCACAACCAAATTGTCAATATTACTTATCGTTCAGAAGATAGCAAAACTATAGATTGCGCAGAAGCAAAAAGTGTTTATTTAAGTCATGTCGATATTCCTTCTCTTTCAGATTTAGATTAATCAAAGTTTGTTTTCTGATGTAAATACCAAAGTAAAATTAAATGCAAATTAAAAATTAATTAGCGAGTGATTTGGCTTTGCCGAGCTATCAGTTATATGTATAGTTAATTTTTTATAGATACTTAACTGATTTCAAAGACTTCGTTTTTTTAGAATGACCCAAATCACGACAGGCGCACCAATAAGTGCTGTTACAGCATTGATAGGCAATACTTTTGAAGACATGGGAAGCTGAGAAACACTATCACAAATCAAGAGTAAAATTCCTCCAGCTAAGGCTACAGCAGGAATAAGAACTTGATGACGAGCCGTTTTTATCAAAATTTTGGTAAGATGTGGAACTGCTAGACCAATAAAACCAATAGGTCCACAAAAAGCAGTAATACTTCCTGCCAAAATACTTGTTGTGAAAATAATTCCTAAACGAGTTTTTTGCAAACTCAATCCCATACTTTGGGCATAACGTTCACCCAAAAGCAGTGCATCTAAAGGTTTGTGCATTGCCCAAGCTATCAAAAGTCCCATAAAATTCAGTACAAAAAGAAATGGTAGTTTATCCCACGTAACCTGCGAGAGACTGCCAAATGTCCATAATAGATACGATTTTATAGCCTCAGCATCACTAAAATATTGCAAAATACTAACAATTGCACCTGTCGCACTTCCAAACATTAGGCCTACAATTAAAAGAGCCATATTATTTGAAATTCTGATTGATGCAATAATAACCAACGACAAAACAAGTGCAGCTCCCAAAGTAGAAGCTATACTTGTTTGCCAAAGTGAATTTTGAGACAATAAGGAATTTAGAAAACTATTTGCAGAAAGTCCAGAAACGAAAAGCATCAAGATAGCTACTCCCAAACTTGCTCCAGAACTAATCCCAAGAACAAAAGGACCTGCCAAAGGATTACGAAAAAGTGTCTGCATTTGAAGTCCCGAAACAGAAAGAGCCATTCCAACAATAACAGCAGTTAGAGCTTTTGGCAATCTAAACTCCCAAATAATAGTAACCCAAGAGGACTTAGAAGCCGTTTTTTGAAAAATAATCGTCCAAATTTCAGATAACGGAATAGATACAGAACCCAAAGACAGATTTAATCCAAATAAAAAAGTCAAGACTATAAAAAGTGTACTAAAAATGAAAAGATAATTCTGTTTTTTCAAATTTCTAAGGATTGGGATTGGAAATTAGATAGTGGGAAATGAAAATACATTATTCATTCACAATTTACCACTTATCATTTACAACTATTTTTTAAAGTCTTGATTAATAAAATCTTCATTTTTTGGTGTCATAATTTTAATAAATTCGTGCTTACTCGCAACGTGGCAATTATTACAAGAACGCAAAAGTAATTGATAACCTTCTACAAAAGAAGTTTTGTCTTCTGATTCAATGTTTTTTTCTAGTTTTTCTATATTTGGGAAAGCCATTGTTTTGACCAGTCCACTAATTTCTGTTCCTTCATCAATAACATTATGGTCAATAATATCTTCCATTGTTTCTTCTAGTTCATGTGTATAAAATTGCGCTAGTTTCCAATTTTCATTCTGTCCTGCAAAATGAAGTTTTTGCATATAAGTTTGCATCCTAGCCATTGCAAGAGCAAGTTCGTAATGTTCCTCTTCTGTTTCTTTTTTATCAGAAGTTGGGGTTGTTTTTGGTAAATCTTGCTGTTTTGATTCCAAAATTTTTAAATCATCTTGTAAAGAACTAATTCTGAATTGTTGAAATCCAAAAAATACAATACATAAAGTAGCAAGAATAGCAAAGGCAATTTTCATAGTTGATTAAAATATATAGTGAGTCATTTTTTATTAATTCACAAAAGTACGAATTTAGAATCATTCTTAATAAAATAATTTGAAAAATATAAATGTTCACTTTGTAATTGCATAAATGACTTAAAATTCATTAATTTACATTACTATTTTACTGACAAATTATTCTTGTTTGGATTTATTAATTCTAACTCTTGATAAAATTCAATTTTTTAATTTGTGGCACACTACAACTACTAATTTTCCTATTCTACTCTTTCAGATGAAAAAAAAATACTTTTTATTACTTATTCCATTTTTATTTATTTTTTTATTATCCTTTAATGTATCTGCACAAACCGATTCCCTTTCAGGAACTTATGTAGATGAAGAAGGTAAATATTATCAGCAAGCAGATTTACCTGTTTATCTTCATATTTCTACAACCCCAAATGGAGAAAAAATCCCTTTATCTGGAAAAAAAGTAGGAGAAAAAGAAATTTCTGTTAAGCCTATTATTTTGGATGGACATGGAATTCATATCTTAAAACACAGTGATGGAAAAAATCCTAGAAATAGTTATGAATATATTATTTATGCTGATGGACTTCCACCAAATTCTACTTCAAAATTTGCAACTCCTTATGTATATCGCAAACAAGGAACTACTTTTTATGGACAAGATTTGAAGATTACATTGGATGTAAAAGACCAAATGTCGGGTGTAGAAGGTCTTTATTTTAATCTTGATGGATTAGGAAATCAGCCTTACACAAATATAATTTCGGTAGATTCGGAAGGTGACCATTTACTGCGTTATTTTTCATTAGATAAAGTGGGAAATGTAGAAAAAGAAAATACAAAAGAGTTTGTTGTTGATGTTTCTCCTCCTATAAGTACGTATAATGTTGTCGGAATTAACTCTGAAAATGTAATTTCATTAGGTACAAAAATTTATTTTACATTAGAAGATAATAGTGTTGGGGTAAAAAACACATTTTATCGTTTTGATGAACAAAGTTGGAAACCCTATTACAATAAAAGAAACTTACCCTTGCAAGCTCTAAGTGATGGCAATCACACACTTCATTTTTATTCTACTGATTATCTAAAAAATGAAGAAACGGCACAAAGCTTTTCATTTTACTTAGACAGAACTGCACCCATTATGTCTGCTGATGTTTTGGGAGATAAATTTATTGTTGGTCAGCAAGTTTATTTTTCTGGTCGTACAAAACTAAAACTTACAGCAGTTGATAATAAATCAGGTGTAAAAGAAGTTTGGTATTCGATTGATGGTGGAGAGTGGACACAATATAACGACCCTTTTTACTTGCCATCCAAATCAGGAACCCATACTATTCGTTATTATGCTGTTGATAATACAGAAAATATAGGTGTTGAGGGAGCTATTGACCCACGTTTTGATACATATAGACATAATGTAAGTGCCGTTTATGTAGATTTGACAGGACCAAAATTAGGTTATAATTATCAAGGAAAAACTTTTCAAAAAGCTGATGTTCTTTATATTAGTCCAGAAACAAATTTAAAATTGACAGCTACTGATGGCGAATCTGGTTTGCAACGAGTAACTTATAAAATAAATGGACAAGGTGAAGAAATTGAGTATAATTCTCCTTTTAATATTCGTGAATCAGGTTTCCAAAGTCTTGAAATTATTGGTTATGACAATGTAAATAATAGAAATACAATTAGCACTTCTTTTGCTGTCGATGGAGAAGCACCTACTGTTTTTTATCATTTTAGCACCTTGCCAGATGAAAGTAGAAATACAGCTTATCCTTCTTATGTACAGTTATTTTTGGGGGCGCAAGACGGACAGACCAATACTGAACAGATTTATTACCGTATAAATGGAAGTGGAAAACGCCTTTACAATGGAAAAATAAGTGGTTTTGCAAAAAACAAAAGCTATACAATTTTGGTAGAAGTAAAAGATAAATTAGGAAATATAGCTGAAGAAGAAATTATTTTTGAAACTTTAGAATATTAGAAAGTGATAGGCAGTTGTTTAACGTGAGTTTGAGATTAAAAATAGTCTATGTCTCGTCGGTAAAACACCAACAACAGCAATAAATAAAAAAAGCCTTTACGAGTCATAAAGGCTTTTTTATTTATCTAATTTCTGGACAAAAAATGGTATTACTCCATCTTGCTAAGTTTCAATACATTAGTTCTTTGTTTTTCATCAATTGGCATGCTGGCAGTATTGACAAATAAATCTCCTTTCTGAATATGTCCTTTTTCAAATAAAATCTCTTGAGTATCTTTAAAAGTTTGGTCTGTCGAAACAAATTTATCATAATAATAACCACGAACTCCCCAAACTAAATTGAGTGTCGTAAGCAAATTATTATTTGAAGTAAAAATAAAAATACCTGCTTTTGGACGATGACTAGCCAACTGAAAAGCTGTATATCCTGACTGGGTCATCGAAATAAGAGCTTTTGCATGAACATTTTGAGCCAAGCGACAAGCCGTCGTGATTACACTTTTACTAGTATAATCTACCATTGAAGTAGGAATTGGATAATACTGATGATAAACCGATTCTACATTTACTTCAATAGAACTAATCGTTTTGACCATACTTTTGATTACCTCAACTGGATATTTTCCAACTGCTGTTTCTCCACTTAACATAAGCGCATCTGCTCCATCCATCACTGCATTAGCTACATCATTTGTTTCTGCACGAGTAGGACGAGGATTTTCTATCATAGATTCCATCATCTGAGTAGCAATTATAACAGGTCTTGCAGCTTCATTACATTTTCTGACAATTCTTTTCTGAACTACTGGCACTTCTTCGGCATTTATTTCTACTCCCAAATCTCCACGAGCTACCATCAAAGCATCTGCTTCTTCAATAATACTATCAATATTGGCAACAGCTTCTGGACGTTCGATTTTGGCAATCGTTCTCATTTTGCTGTCATGCTTTGTAATTATTTCTTTCAAACGAATCATATCACTTGCATTACGAACAAAGGAAAGAGCTACCCACTCCACTTCATTTTCAATTCCAAACATCACATCTTTCAAATCTTTTTCTGTCATTGAAGGTGCAGAAACATTTGTATTGGGAAGATTGATTCCTTTTCTTGGCTTTAGAGTTCCTCCTACAATTACTTTTGCAATGACATCGTTTTGATCTTTATCTGAAACGACTAATTCTAACTTTCCGTCATCCATCAAAATAGGTTCTCCAATCTTTACATCTCTAACAAAGTCTTCATAAGCACAACTGATGCGCTCTTTTGTCCCCATAACTCCTTTATCAGTTGTGATACGGATTTTTTCTCCTTTTACGAGTTCTATTTGTCCTCCTTCAATATCTCCTACACGAATTTTAGGACCTTGCAAATCTTGGAGAATACAAACATTAAATTCAAATTTGTGATTGAGTTCTCTAATTATGTCTAATACCTTTTTGTGATCGTCATAAGAACCATGCGAAAAATTAAGACGAAAAACGTCTACTCCTGCTACCATAAGCTCTAAAAGCTGCTCACGAGTAGAAGAAGCTGGACCTACAGTTGCAATTACTTTTGTTTTGTTGAAGCTAAATTTCATATTTATTGTGAAGTCGGTTATGAATATGTATTTTTGTATAAACTTACAACATTCGTTGTTCAATTACGAATTACGAATTAAGAATTATGATATTTAACTTGAAATTCAATTTGAATTATTTTTTAATACTGCTTTTTTCTTATTGAAAAACATTATTAGATTGTATGAGAAATTCTGAAAAGATATTGTTCCATACCTTATAGAACATAAAGAGTTTTTAAACAGAATCAGAAGTACATGACACAAAACTCAAATGGTAATTTGAAATTAACTGATAACTGATAACTGCATGAATGTATATCCTCAAATTTTAGAAGCAGCACTTAAAGGACAAAAAATGTTAGCTGTCTTGATAGATCCTGACCGTATAGACCCTAAAAAAACGGCTCTTTTGGCTGCACAAGCTGCTCATTATGGAATTTCTTTTTTTATGGTTGGTGGAAGTCTTCTGACAGAAGGTGAAGTTTCTCAAACAGTCAAACTCATAAAATCACATGCTAGATTGCCTGTTGTTTTGTTTCCTGGTCATTATTTTCATCTTGCTCCTGAGGCTGATAGCCTATTTTTACTTTCTCTTATTTCAGGAAGAAATCCAGAATATTTGATAGGACAACACGTAGCAGCAGCTCCAAGACTGCGTAGAATGGATTTAGAAGTAATTCCGACAGGTTACATGCTTGTTTTGTGTGATAATCTAACAACAGTTTCTTATGTCAGTCAGACTTTGCCAATTCCTTATGAGAAAGCAGAAGTAGCAGCCAATACAGCACTTGCAGGTGAGTATTTAGGAATGCGTTTGGCTTATTTGGATGGTGGAAGTGGCGCAGCAAAACCAATTTCTCCAAGAATGATTCGAACTGTAAAACAAAGTATAAACATTCCTTTAATTATTGGAGGAGGAATCAGAACTCCTGAGGCATTACATATGGCTTTTGCTGCTGGTGCTGATGTAGTTGTGGTAGGAACACGCTTAGAAGAAGAACCTGCTTTAATTGCTGATTTTGCAGCCGTTTTGCATCAATTTAATAAGAAAAAGGTATAGTTGAATCAAAAAAAAATCAAATTATAATTACTATTTGTAAAGTAAAAATTCTATAAAATTTTAATCAAAAACCCTTTATTTCTAATTAGAAATAAAGGGTTTTTGATTTATAAAACGGCTGAAAAATAAGTTTAGATTCTAAATTTTTACCAAGCGAAGTGATTTAGTTCCTTCATTAGTAGAAATTCTGACAATATATGTTCCTGCTTTCAAGCGAAGATTAGAGAGTTCAAACTCTTCATTCTGTGTTCCTTCTTCTTTATTTCCTTGATAAAGTATAGAAATTTCTTCTCCCAAAACATTATACAAACGAATACTAACCTCAGAAGATTCTTTCAAAGAATAAACAACATGCAAACGAGAGTTCATCATCGGATTTGGAAACAAAGAACTAATTTCTTCTTCTTTTACAGAAATGTTTGAAATATTCACTTCTGCATCTCCTATCGAAGACCAATTATTTGCAGCATCTTTTACAAGTGATTTTATTTTTGCTGCTGGTCTTCCATTTACTCGTACATCATTCGAAGTGTGTGAGCCTACTGTAATTATTTGACTTGTATCACGAGATTTATAGACTTTCAAATCGTCAAAATCTACAGACGCATCATTGGTACGCAAAGAGATATAAGAACCAAAAGTAAGAGGACTAGAATCTATCCAATCCAAAATAGGATGACCATTTTTAAAAACTTCTATTTTGCCAGAATTGGTATTATAAGCAATTTTGTAATCTGCCCAGTTATTGTCTGTCGAAAGTGTAGCATCTATACGACTGTAAAGCACATTATCTATCGTTTCATAGATATAAACCTTATTTGCATCAGTAGCAAACCAAATCAAATACGAATTTCCACGCTCTCTTAAAGTCTGAGAACTTGCCATAATATGTATTCCAAAACGACGATTTCCAGACATGTTATTTACTTTTGCAGCAAAATTATAGAGATAGACATTTCCTTGTGTCTGAGAAAGCTCCGTCGAAATAGAGGTATTTGAATTTAAACTAGATTGTCTTAAACGTCCTTCTGAGGTTTCTTTCCAAGTACCTTCCCAGTCATCCAAGCCTTTTGTATAATCTGAATGAATAGATAAATTATCAAAATTATCATTAAAAAAACCTTTATTTTTATTACCTCTCCATTCAGATTCTACAGACTCCAAGACTTGATAAAAACGAGCAACTACACCCATATTATCTGTATCTGTAAAAACTGCTGTAAAATTATCAGTTGCACTATTTGGCACAGAAATACTTGTTGTTGGAGGAATTGTATCTCCTGTTGGAGGAAGAGGTGTGCCATCACAATCATTTTGAATCATTGAGTTTACATCGGCCCTTACTATTGGAAGAAGAGAATAAAGCGAATTACCTGGGCAAGAACTACATTCACCATCACGATGACCAGCAATATTTTTGATATTTCCACCTGTTGAGTGATGATAAGAAGAACCTAACGCATTAATAGTTTCTTTGTCTGCTTTCCAAGCCAATAATTTTTTCAAGCTCATCATGGCTTCATTAGTCGGATTTTGATTTTTGAAACTTCCTAATATACAAATACCTTGTGTATGTGCATTATATCCACAAAAATGCGCTCCAATTACGTCTTCAGGTCTTCCTTGATAAATTACTCCTGATTTGTGAATCAAATAATTATATCCAATATCTGACCAACCATTTGAGTTTTGATGCAGGTCTTGAATAGCTCTAACTGCTGCTGCACCATCACTCCAATCATATCCGTCAGCATGATGTACTATCAAATGAGTAACATTTGTATAAGAATAACTATTTTTTGGTGAGTTTGCCCCCCAACTGCTACGAGAAACTATAGGAGGTTGAGAACAATCACCATCTTGAATATAATTTATGATGTCTTCTTGTGCCTTTTTGAGTGTTTTTTTTGGAGTTTCCCCTGGACTATAAAACGACACTTCTACATCTTTGATGCTTGCTGGTTCTTTACTTCCTGTCTTCCAAGAAATTCTATATTGTATAAAACGAGTTTCTTTTGGCAAAAAACTAGCTACGGAAGTGATTCGTTTTGCTTCTTTTTGATTTTCAATGTTTACATGTCCATCAAAAGTTGTTTGTTCCCAAGTATTCCATTTTTCACCATCAATAGAAGTCCTTTGTTCGATAGTCAAAAACTCATCATGCAAATTTTCACCTTTCCAAGTAGTATACGCAGAAATAAAAGGTGTTGGATTTTTAAGTTCAATTTTGATAGCTTTTGTGATAAAATTTCCTTTTTGTAGGATGTCTTTAAGTGTAAAACTTTTTTCACTTTCATCAAAAACTAGATTTTGATTTTCTAAAAGGCTCTCTGCGTTCGAAAGCAAAAAACTAACTTGCACCCTTCCCTCATGTGGAAAAGTATTTTTTTCAAAATTTTGAGTTGCAGTAGTATCTGTATTTTCTGAATCTTGTGCTACTAAATAAGTAGGACATACTAGTGAAACAAAAGATAGAATGAAAAATAAGGCTAACGAGAAAACAATTTTCTGCATCGGTTGGTGTATATTTTATAAGATAAAGGGATTGTTTGGGACTTTATACAAGAATATAATTAATATTCTTAACCAAATTTTCATATAAATGATTTAATTATGAAACTGTGTGTTTTAAATTTCAGGACTATTTCTTTTCATAAATAGTATAAATCCAATGTAGATGAATGATGTTGGTAAACACTTTCTATCCTTCAAAGATAAGTATTAATTATTGTGATATAAAAATATTAATTTGAACTTTTCAAACAAATTACTGTAAAACTGGTGTAACAAATTTGTATTTAGGATTTATAGGGTAAAAATTGATTAACTATCTTTGCCCTAAAAATATCTAATTGATAACGTTTTTTTTATTTTTTAGTGTGCATAAAACTTCTCAAAAAAGTATTTTAATTTTTACTGAAGGCTTCATATAGTTTAATTTTTAGGACAAAAAAATCTCTTCCTTAAAATTTGTTATTTAAGTTTGTATTAAACTTTCAATTTTAAGAGCAGATTTAACAAAAAAAATAGTAGCTTTGAATCAAATGGATTATCAATAAAAATTCATACAAACACACAATAAATTTTATATCATGGACAAAAACAATAAAAAAATTGCCTTAGTAACAGGCTCAACAGGTGGAATTGGAACAGCAATTTGCAAGAAACTACACGATGAAGGTTATACTGTTGTAGCGCATTATCGCAACAGAGAAAAAGCTGAAGAGTGGAATACAAAACTCAAAGATGATGGATATGATTTGCCTTTAGTAATGGCAGATGTTGCTGATTTTGATGAAGTAAAAAAGATGTTTGAAGACATTGAAAGTAGAGTTGGCACAGTAGATATTTTGATCAATAATGCTGGAATTACTCGTGATGGTTCATTTCGTAAAATGTCTTTTGAGCAATGGAATTCTGTAATTAATGCCGATTTGACAAGTGTTTTTAATTGTTGTCGTCATGCTATTAATCCAATGCTAGAAAATAGTTTTGGCAGAATTATCAATGTTTCTTCTGTGAATGGTCAGCGTGGACAATTTGGACAAGTAAATTATAGTGCAGCCAAAGCAGGCATGCACGGATTTACAAAAAGTTTGGCAATGGAAACGGCTCGTAAAGGAGTTACTATCAATACTGTTTCCCCTGGGTATATTGCTACTGATATGGTTATGGCTGTTCCAGAAGAAATTCGTAATCAAATTATTGCAGAGATTCCGATGGGAAGATTAGGAACGCCAGAAGAAATTGCAGAAATTATTGCTTATATCGTTTCGGATAAAGCAGGTTTTGTTACAGGCGCAAACTTTGCTATTAATGGTGGACAGCATGTTTATTAATGAATAATGAGAGTTAATATATCATTTGAATTACCAGAATAACTAAAAAAGACTTTCAAACTCTATTGTTTTGAAAGTCTTTTTTATACTCAAGGATTTTATACTGAAGCAAAGGAGAAATACACAGTTTTATTTTCTGTCTTGCTCACTTACCCAGTTATATTCAAAATCAATCATATCTTGCTCAGTAAATTTATAGACTTGTTTTAACTTATCGATAGCTGATTGAAGTTTTGGCAATTGATTAAAAGAATCTGTAACAAAAGTATAAGAAGTAGCATTTCCATTTGCAGGTACGTTCATATATTCCAAAATTTGGTCAATATCAGCATCACTTATTGATTTATCATTTTCAGAAATACCTTTCCATCCGTATACAAATCCAACAGCTTCACTATATGAGTGTAAGGCAGAAGCTCTATCTGCATCATTAACATCTGTTTTATTGAGTTTCGAAATTGTTCCTAAGAGATAGTTTATAACAGTTGCCATGTTTGATTTTTCCCAGTTATAACGAAAATCTGAAAGAGCTTTATCACGGTCTTGATTATAATCTTGTCCTTTTTCGATAGCTGCTTTTGCTGTAATCAAATTGGTTTTGATAGAAGTATAAAGACCATTTCCATCATTTTTATCTCTACGAGCTGCATATTTTGCTGCAAAAATATCTTTATTTTCTGTTGCTGCATCACTATTTTTGAAAGAAGGATGCGCTCCGAAAATAGCCACCAAACGATCAATATCAGCAGCGTTAATTTCATTTCCTTTAATTATTGTAAGAGCATGATTATAAAGAGCTGCACCAAAAAGACCTTTCTCTACTACTTGTTCTATTTCTAGACCATTCTCATCAAATAAATAACCTCCATACACACCACCTTCACCAATTGGTGCAGTAAGTGGGTCAAAAGTTCCACCACTTGCTTTTGCTAATTCAGGCAACCAACTGGTAACTTTATCAGCATAATAAGTTGTGGTAATGTCTTTCAAAGATGGATTTCCTTGACTAAAAGCTGCTAAAAGTTCAGTTTCATCTACTCGTGCGCCAGTTCTTCCAACTTGCATTTTAGAAGCTAATTCTGACAGATTTGTACGAATAGCTAATTCTGTACTTGCATTACTTTCATAAGCTGTACTCTCATAACTTGTCGGTATTTCCAAAGTAGGGAAAGTTACGTCTGTTGTTTCTTCTTCACAAGAAAAGAAAGAAAAAGAAAGAGCTAAAAGAAAAAATGAGTTTTTCCAGTTAAATTTCATATTGTGTTTTGTTTTAGTAATTTTTAACTACGTTTATTTAGACTTATTTTAAATAACGAATCAAAAGTACGGTACTATTTTCAAAATTACAAGTAGCAGTCTATTTTTTTCTAGTTTAATGGTTGTTACTAAGACACTCACAATGACAACAAAATAATATTTTCAGAAATTCATATAGTTATTATTGGTCGGATTTTTACCTTAAAAACTCTCAGATAACTACAAATAACACCTAAAAAAGCATTCTTAAAAGAAGTTAGATAGGAAAAACTAGAATATCATTTTTTTGCTTTCTGAATTTTATGTAGTTTTAGTGTTTATAATTTTTCTTGCAGTCATTATTGTACTCAGTACAGAAAAAATATCATAAATTTACTACGACTTATCCATAAAGAATGCGCCTAAACTTAGACAAGTTTTCCGAACTCCAACAACGCATCATTACAGGAATTTTGGGAGCAATCACAATTCTGACAGCGATTATGTGGAGCGAATGGACTTATTTTTCGCTTTTTTTCTTCATTAGTATGTTTGCGCTTTGGGAGTTTTACAAACTTTTAGGCTTAGACGGAAACTCACCTTTGCGTACTTTCGGTACACTAAATGGTCTTTTTCTATTTACATTATCCTTTCTGATAGAACGTTTTGCACTCAATCCAAATTATTATATTCTCTTGTTGGTAAGTCTTTCGGGAGCTTATTTTATCAAACTTTACAAAAAAGGAGAAACCAAACCTTTTCATAACATTGCCTTTACTTTTCTAGGAATTATTTATGTTGCTCTACCTTTTGCACTCTTAAATATTGCTGTTTTTAAAGACCAACAATATTATTATGAAATTATTTTAGGTTCTCTATTTATTCTTTGGGCAAACGATACAGGAGCTTATTTTTCTGGTAAAAACTTTGGCAAACGCAAGCTGTTTGTTCGTATTTCTCCTAAAAAGACATGGGAAGGAAGTATAGGAGGAGGAATTTTGGCTTTGATTGTCGGTACTACATGGGGATATTTCTTTCAAGAAACACTCGCTTTATGGCAATGGATAGGAATTTCACTCATTATCATCGTCGCAGGAACATACGGTGACCTTGTCGAATCTCTCTTTAAAAGAAGTATGAGTATAAAAGATTCTGGTTCTGTCTTACCAGGACATGGAGGTTTTTTAGACCGTTTTGATGGACTTTTAATTGCAGCTCCTTTTATTGTTGCTTTTTTAAGAGTTGTTCCAATTATTATTGAAGAATTTTTTGGAAAGTAATGATCTAATACTATTGCCCAATACCTACAAGTTACTCAGAAACTACCAGTAAGAGATATTTTTTGGTTGTTTGACAATTTTTGCAGATTTTATTCGAATTTTGAATATTGATGGTCGTCGGTGAGGACACCAACAGTGGCTATAACCTGCCGTTGTTGGTGTAAAACCTACAACATAGTACAAAAATTGTCAGAGAACCTATTTTTTTAAGCTCAAAAAAAGAAAAATGAATAAAAAATTCAAACACATCAAAGAATCTAAAGTGACCATTACACAATTAATGTTGCCTTCTCATTCCAATTTTAGTGGAAAAATTCATGGAGGGCATATTCTCAACTTGATGGATCAGATTGCATTTGCTTGTGCTTCCAAACATTCAGAAAACTATTGTGTAACAGCTTCTGTAAATAGAGTTGATTTTCTAAATCCTATAGAAGTAGGCGAATTAGTTACTTTAAAAGCATCAGTTAATTTTACAGGAAGAACCTCTATGGTGGTTGGTCTACGAATCATTTCTGAAAATGTTATTACTGGTATTACCAAACATTGTAATTCTTCTTATTTTACGATGGTTGCAAAAGATGAAGACGGGAAAAGCACACCTGTCCCCGGAATTATTCTGACCACAAAAGAGGAAATACGACGTTTTGCTAGAAGTATTACAAGACAACAAGAAGGCACAAACAGAACTTCAAGATTTAACAGTAAAGTTTTCAAAGTTGATGATTATCTGCATCTCTTTGAAAATAGTAATTCCAAAATTGAATTAAAAGAAAAGTAAAGAATAAGCCTTATCACGGTTTTTATTAAGGTAGTTCAGACATTTTGTCTGAACATAAAAAGCAGTATTTTATCCTAATACAACAGTCTGGAAGACTGTTATACAAAAATAACCGTGATAACCTTATAATAAGGGCACGATATACTCGTTCAAGCATTTTGCTTGGACGCTCTGTTTCGTCAGCATATGCTGACAGAATAGATAGACACAAGATAGAATCTTGCGCCAGAAAAAAGATTTATTACAAGAAAAATTATCTTTTTACTGTTTCAAATAACGTCTTTTATACTTGAAAACATCTGACTTTGTGGCAATACTTTCATTATGCAATCTATCGACTGCTGTAACTAGATACCTATATTTACAGTTTTTACGAACATTTGGGTCAATATAAAAACACTCTTTTTGACGCAAAATAGCTGCAATATTTTCAGGATTTTCGATGTCAATTTCTTTTCCATCCTCAAAGCGATAGACAATAAAATAAGTGGGCTGATCAAAAGGGTCAGAGGTTTCTTGTGCTTGCCAGTTCAGAACAGCTCCTTTTCTTGAACCTGAAATAGTCAGATTCATAGGAGGAGGAGGAGGAGTTTGGTCAATCCAAGTCAGTACAGGAGGCAATGCCTTGAAACGATAAAAATTAGCCTTTAAAGAATCCTGAACATGGGCAGGGTTATCTTGCAAAAAACGAGAACGGTAAAAAATACTTCCTGCTGCCATTCCTGTTCTCTCTCTCATTATTCTAATCTGTTCACTCATTTCAGAAGGATTATTCCATCTTTCATCATATTTATCATTTTGAATTTTATAGACAGCATGACCTATGTAAATATGTCTTCCAAAACTATTCTCTTGCCACCAATTGAGCATTCTTTGATAAGGAACAGCATTAGATTTTGTACTAAAATAAACTTGGGGAGCTAAATAATCTATCCAACCACGTTGCAACCAAAGACGAGTATCAGCATGCAAATCATCATAAGCCGAAATTCCTTTAGTATCCGAACCCATTTTGTCTTTGCTTTGATTGCGCCACACAGCACACGGACTAATTCCAAACTTGATATAAGGTTTAATATTTTTGATAGCCAAAGCTGTTTCTTTAATGAATGTATTGATATTATCCCTTCGCCATTCTTCTATAGAAGAAAATTCTTTTCCATATTTCTCAAAAGTAGCTTTATCATCATAAATTCCTGCATCAGGATAAGGATAAAAATAATCATCCAAATGAACGCCATCAATATCGTAACGCATCACAACTTCAATAATAATCTCTCTTACAAATTCTCTTGCAGCAGGTTCGCCTGGATTAAAAACCAAACTATTTCCAGCTTGCATAAACCATTCAGGATGTAGCTTTGTAATATGATTAGCTGGTAAATCTATTTTTTGAGACAGACTCATAATAGCACGAAAGGGATTAAACCAAGCATGAAACTCCATTGATTTTTTATGGGTTTCTTCTATCATAAAAGCTAATGGATCATAAAAAGGCATTGGCATTTGACCAATTTTGCCTGTCAAAACAGATGACCAAGGCTCACGAACAGATGGATAAAGTGCATCTCCAGAAGGTCTCACTTGCACAATAAGTGCATTTAAGTTATTTTGAGAATGAAGATTGACTAAACTAACAAACTCTTCTCGTTGAGCTTTTGAGTTGAGATTTGACTTGGAAGGAAAATCAATATTTCCGACACTAGCAATCCAAACAGCTCTAAATTCTCTTTTTGGAGAAGGATTTAGTAACAAATCTTGACAAAAAACAGTTTGATAAACAGATAAAAAAATGAATAAACATAAAGAGACAGATACTTTTTTTATAGAAATGGTTGAAATTTTCATTTTTTGGATAGAATTCAATAATTTAATAATACAGATTAAACTTCATTCAAAGGTATTACATTATTTTCAATTCTGTTTTTTTTGATTTACTCAATTTCTTTATTTCAAGTTAATTTATCACTAATTTACCTTTTTAAACCTAAAATTTTACAATTATGGAATACAAAAATCCACTTCAACTCATCGATAATCTTGTCGGACAAGCCAATGAATATTTAACCAATCAAATGGTTATTAGCCGTCCTGCTGTAAATGTTTCAGAAACTGAAAACTCTTATTGTGTTCAACTTGCAGCCCCTGGACTAAAAAAGGAAGATTTTGAAATAGACCTCTCTGAAGGAAACCTGACTATTTCTGCAAATAAAGGACATGAAACTACAGCTTCTACTGGAAAGAAATTTACTCGTAGAGAATATAGTTTTTCACAGTTTAAACGCACCTTTTCCCTTCCTTCTCACGTCAATACAGACAAAGTGGCAGCCAAATACGAAGATGGAATTTTGGAAATAATTTTGCCATTCATAAACAAAGAAACTCAAACAGAAATTCGCAAAGTAAAAATTGATTAGATTCAATTGCGAATGAGGAATTATGAATTACGATTTATATAAAAAAAATGTAATTCATAATTCTTGTTTCTAGTAAATTCATAAAATACAAATAAGCATTTATTTTTTGAATATTTTTTTATTACACTTTTTATTTGATTCGATAAAACAAGATAATTAATTATGGATTATTACAAAACATTAGAAATAAAAAAAACTGCAACAGCAGACGAAATAAAAAAAGCATTTCGTAAACTTGCTGTCAAATACCATCCAGACAAAAATACAGGCAATCCACAAGCAGAAACAAAATTTAAGGAAATAAATGAAGCCTATGAAACACTAAAAGACCCAGAAAAGCGCAAAAAATATGACCAATTTGGTCAAGATTATCAGAAATATGAAGGTGCAGGTTCTGGTGGTGGACACTATGACTTTAGTGGAAACAGAAATGGAGGTGGATATGCACAATACGAAACTAATTTTGATGATGCCTTTGGGCAAGGAGGCTTTAGTAGTTTTTTTGAGCAAATGTTTGGAGGAAAAACAGGTGCTAGTGGTTTTGGCTCAGCTGCTTCAGCAGGAAGAGATTTGGAAGCTGAAATGACAATTACATTGCAAGAAGCCTATTTTGGAACTACTCGCACAATCAGTGTAAACAAACAGCAACTTCGCATCAATATAAAAGCAGGAACAACAGACAATAAAAAACTAAGACTAAAAGGAAAAGGCGAAAAAGGCTCAAATGGACAAAGTGGCGACTTGTATATTTATGTAAAAGTTGAAAAACATCCTACCTTTGAAAGAAAAGGAGATGATTTGTACTGTAATGTAAAAGTAGATTTATATGCTGCTGTTTTAGGTGGAAAAGTACAAATACCAACTATTAAAGGAAGTCCTATAAATATTCCTATCCCTAAAGGCGCACAAAATGGACAGAAATTAAGACTCAAAAATTTAGGAATGCCTTTGTATGGAAAATCAGATAAATTTGGAGATATGTTTGTCAAACTTCGCATTGAAATTCCAACACAACTTAGTGATAAAGAAGAATCTTTATTTAAAGAACTTAGTAGATTGAATAATTAATAGGCATTCAGATATTAATTTTATATTTCAATGTAATTAAAGTGTGATAAAGCATTGTTTTTATTGGAGTTTTGAATAAGAGTGCGTATTTTGCAAAGATTTGTAATTGGTAAGTAATATTCTAAACACAAAGTAGTTAATAAACCAAATCATTATTTGCTATCTTTAACAAATCTTACAGAGATAGATAGAATAAAACTTCTATTTTCTCTATGTTTGCCACCCTAATTAGAAATTTTCATGTCTTCTAATGTACGTACATATGTCATGCTTCACATGATTGTATTATTGAGTAGCTTCATTCCCTCAATAGTGCTTCTAATTGATGTGCCTGCTATCGAACTACTTTTTTTACGTACTTTGGCAGCCTTTGTTATGTTATTATTTTTGATTAACAAAAGAGCTGTACCTAGCCTTTTTACAAAAAATGCGATTTTTCATATGTTAGGATCTGGAATATTAGTTTTCCTTTATTGGGGATTATCTTTTATTTCTGCTAAAATCTCAACAGCTTCCGTTTGTTTGGTCGGAATGGCAACTACTTCTCTTTGGATTAGCTTTTTAGATCCTCTTTTATCCAAACGCAAAAGTCGTCCTTTTCAAGTTTTGGTGGGTATGAATGCTATTTTAGGTATTTATATTATCTTCAACTCTGATTTTGATTATGGTTGGGGACTTGCTGTTGGAATTATAGGAGCAATATTTGGCGCATTACTCACTATTTATAATGCAAAATTAGCTCATCAACATGATGCTTATGTTGTTACTTTTTATCAAATGGGTGGCGCACTTATCAGCACTACTATTTTTCTTCCTTTTTACTATTATTTTTTCTTAGTTCCCGAGGGCAAATCATTTCAGTTTGAAGCAAGTCCTACGGATTATATGCTCATTTTAGGTCTTGCTTTTGTATTTTCTATTTATGCCTATTCTATTTTTATAAGTATAATGAAATCAATTCCTCCTTTTACAGTGGCATTGGTTAGTAATCTAAATCCTGTTTATGGAACGGCTGCTGCAATTTTACTTTTTCAAGAAACAGTAATGAATACAGGTTTTTATATCGGAACTGGGCTATTGCTTCTTTCTGTATTTACTTATCCGATACTGAGTGATTATATGAAAAATTATAAAAAGAATCAGATAGAAAATTTAAAAGAACAAGAAAAGAGCAAAGAAAAAGAAATAATTATTACAGAATAAAATACTACTATGCCCACGTTTTTTCACTTCTAAAAAGAGATATTTCTTCATTTTGAAGTGATAGTTCTTTACAAACAGCCTTTGTAGTTGGGCGTTGTAGAAAAAATAAAGTAAGGATACTCATTACAACAAGAGCAAATTCTATTTCACCTGTCATATAATATCCCAAAGCAGCAAAAACTCCTGAAAAAGCAGGAAGTGTATATTTATAACTAGAAGCACGAAGAAAACGTTGAATTTTCCAACGTAACAGCACCTGCGCTTTAGCATCTGGAATGCGCTTTTTATATAAAAAAATTCCTGATAGTGCTACTCCAATACAAGAAATAGCTAATAACCAAACAAACCAATCTGGAAATATAACATAGGGAGAAGCATAACTATTTGGTTTCTGATAACGTCCTAAGCCAAAAAAGAGCAGAATAAGAGGGGCAGAAACAGAAGAATAAAATAAAACATCTAAACGATGAGTAAAATCAGAACGTTTAGTAACACCAAAAAAGCCTTTCTTTTGCATAAATTAATTATTAATCAAGTAATAAAAGTAAGTTAAGATATAATATGATTGAAAGAGGATTTATGTAAATAGGTGTATAGGCAGGTTTGGTAGTTTAGATATTTTGTTTTTTTTTATTAAAATATTATTTATTACAAAACAATATTTACACCAAATTTATTAATAAATAATAAACCATTAGTAGTTTTTGAAAATTTTTCGATGAAAGCACAAGAAATCAAAGCGAATAATAAATAGTAGATATTTCTTTACGTAACGTACACAATCTATTTTTTTGATAAAAAAGAACGAAAAGTTTTATTTTTAGAAGGTTTATATTTTAAAGAATGACAAAAGCATGGAAAGAGCTATACTCATCCGTAATTAGATTTCAAAAATATCTAAATTTTGATTATTTTTAGCTTATGAATTTTCAACTTAGTATTTCTGAACGAGATATTTTAAAAGATTATCGTAAAAGTTCTTCAGGAAAGAAGGACTATATTCGTTGTACTGTTCTTTTAGGTCTTGACCAAGGTAAGTCAGCAAAAGAGTTGTCAGAGCTTTTAGGTGTTGATTTAAGTAGTTTTTATAATTATGTAAAAAGTTATAATTCCTGTGGTCTTTCTGGTTTTATTTCTTCTAATTATTTAGGTTTTTGGGGTAAGTTGGATAGTTTTGATTTGGCAGCTTTAGATAAAGAACTTCGTTCTCACTTGCATAAAAACTGCCAGTCTATTGCTTATTGGATAAAAGAAAATTTAGGTATTGATTACGCTATTAAAAGTCTTCCTAGTTTGATGAAACGTCTAGGTTTTTCTTATAAAAAGACAAAAACAGTTCCTGCTAAAGCTGATAAAGAACTTCAAACTCACTTTATAGAAGATATAGAGGCTTTGATAGAGCGTTTAGATTCAGAAAATGCTGTTCTACTCTACGCAGATGCTGTTCATCCTCAATGGAATACCCGAAGTAATTATGCTTGGATTCCAACAGGAGAGGAAAGAGAAATTAAAAGTAGTAGTGGTAGAAAGCGCATAAATTTGACAGGTACAGTAAACATTCAAAATCCAAGCGATATACTCATTAGTGAATCAGAAACAGTTGATTCAGAGAGTGTAAGAGAATTTTTAGATAAAGTAGAAGCAGCCTATTTAGATAAAAGCAAGGTGTATATGGTCTTAGACCAAGCCTCCTATTTCAAATCTTATTTGGTGCAAGACTGGGTATATGGCTCTAAAATAGAACTCATTTACTTGCCTGCCTACTCGCCTAATTTAAACTTAATTGAAAGACTTTGGAAGTTGATGAGAAAGAAAATAATTGATTATGAATACTACAATACATTTGAAAAATTTAGGACTAACGTCCTTGCATTTTTTGAATATATCGTTGATTATAAAGATGAGCTAGAAACACTTTTAGCACCTAATTTTCACGTCCAATTTTCGAAAACCAATTTCTATTGAGTATAAAAGTATTGACATAGTATACAAAAATGGAGAATTTAAAACAACTAAAAGTCTTTATATCAGTAATTTATTTAAAATAATAGCTAAACAAATGGATGTTATATTAATCAAAAAAAAGCTCCTAAAATTAGTTTAAACAAAAAAGCTGCTAAGAATAATCAGTTTCTAAAATCAATAGCAGATCCAAGAATTTTGATAGGCTTGCTTTAGAAAACACTAGAGTAATATAGTTTTTGTATTTTTGTAATACTCATTTACGCAAATATATAAATTATACACAAACTCTATTCAATCCATGAAGAAGACATTATTCCTAAATATCAAATCATTAGTTCAAGTAGAAGCACAAAATCAAAAAATACCTTCTTTTCGTGCAGGAAAAGAAATGCAAGACTTGCCAAGCATAGAAAATGCGTTTTTAATCATAGAAAGTGGCAAAATAAAGGAGTTTGGTAGAATGGAAGACATTAACGACGAGCAAAAATCAGCTTGGTTAGATTCTTCCTCAGTAGAAAAAATAGATGCAACAGGCAAATTTATCTTACCTTCCTTTGTCGATTCTCATACACATATAGTCTATGCAGGAAGCCGAGAAACAGAATTTGAAGATAGAATACACGGCTTGACTTATGAAGAAATAGCCAAACGAGGAGGAGGAATTTTGAATTCTGCCAAGAGATTACAACAAACCTCAGAAGAAGAACTATACGAAGCTGCTCATCAAAGATTATTCGAAATGATAGGATTTGGAACAGGTGCAGCCGAAATAAAAAGTGGTTACGGACTTACTTTAGAAGACGAACTAAAAATGCTCAGAGTAATCCGAAAACTAAAAGAGGTTTCTCCCATAGAAATAAAAGCTACTTTTTTGGGCGCACATGCCTTTCCAAAAGAAATTTCAAGAGAAAGTTATATGGATTTGCTCACTCAAAAAATGATTCCACAAGTTGCTGAAGAAAACCTAGCCGATTATTGTGATGTTTTTTGTGATAGAGGTTTTTTTACAGTAGAAGAAACTGACAGAATATTAAATGTAGCAACAAAATACGGCTTAAAAGCAAAGCTACATGCTAACGAATTAGATACTTCTGGAGGGGTTCAGATTGGGGTAAAACATGGCGCAAGAAGTGTTGACCATTTGGAACACATGGGAGAAGATGAAATAAATTCTCTCTTAAACTCTGCCAAAGTCAATAATCAAACCATGCCTACACTTTTACCAAGTACAGCCTTTTTCTTGCGTTTGGAATATGCACCTGCTAGAAAATTAATTGAAAGTGGTTTGCCTGTTTCATTGGCAACAGATTATAACCCAGGGAGTTCTCCGTCTGGAAATATGCCTTTTGTACTTTCACTTGCCTGTATTCACATGAGAATGACACCTGAAGAAACAATTAATGCAGCCACTTTAAATGCAGCCTATGCCATTGAATTAGAAAAAACACACGGAGTTATTCGCAATAATTCAGATGCAAATTTTATTCTAACTAAAAAGATTCCGTCACTTGCATTTCTTCCTTATTCGTTTGGTAGTAATTTGATTGAACAGGTTTTTGTTAATGGTGTTAGTAAATAGATGTTGGAACATGGAGAGTGAGGGTTAGGAAATTTTATTCTTATTTTCATTCTCTGTGTTTAAAATGTATTTTCTTTTTCATTACCTATAACTTTGTGTTTAAAAAATGTATTTTTACAATTCATTTCAAAATTCTTATTTCTTACCTCATATTTTATTACTATGAAACTAATACGATTCGACTGGGCAGTAAAAAAAATCCTGCGCCATAAGGCAAATTTTGGAATTTTAGAAGGTTTTTTGACCGAACTTTTAAAGTTTGATTTAACTATTGAAACTATTTTAGAAAGTGAAGGAAATAAAGAAGACGAATACGACAAATTCAATAGAGTTGATATTCTAGTCAGAACTACAAGTGGCGAACTTGTTTTGGTAGAACTTCAAAATACTGCAGAACAAGATTACTTTCAACGTATGCTTTATGGAGTTTCGAAGCTTGTCACAGAGTATATAAGAGAAGGCGAAGTATATGGAGAAATCAAAAAAGTATATTCTATCAATATTATTTATTTTCAACTCGGACAAGGAGATGATTATATTTATAAATATGTAGGAGAATTTGTTGGAGAAAATCTAGGTGATACTTTACAAGCAAGTAAAAATCAAAAAGAAAAATTTGATGTTGAAAAAGTATCTGATATTTTTCCTAAATATTATATTTTGAAAGTAAATAATTTTGATGATGTAGCCAAAAACACCTTAGACGAATGGATTTATTTCTTAAAAAATAGTGAAGTGAAGAAAGATTTCAAAGCCAAAGGATTAGAACTTGTAGAAGAAAAATTAAAGTATGAAAAGTTAGATGAAACAGATAAAAAAGTTTATCAACGTTTTCAAGAAAATAGAAGGATAGAAAAAAGTGTGATGCAAACAGCAATAGAAGAAGGTAGAAAAGAGGGCATAGAACAAGGCATAGAACAAGGTAGAGAGCAGGGCAGAGAAGAAGGTGTAAAACAAGGAGCATTACAAGCAAAAGAAGAGGTTGTAAAAAATGCTATTTTAAAGGGACTTGATAATCAAACGATAAGTTCTATTACTGATTTTTCTGAAAAAGAAATTGAAGAAATAAGACAAAAACACAAATAATTAAAGATGTATTAGTATTTATTTCTTAAATTATACTATTTACTTTATACTTTATTTATGGATACATTTTTAACAATAAAAGAACCCTCTGAAGGAGAATACAAAGAAAAAGGAAGTAAATTTTTAGCTTTTGCCTTTCAAGTCAGAACCGAAGACGAAATAAAAGAACGTTTAGACGAACTACGAAAAAAATACTATGATGCTCGTCATCATTGTTACGCCTATCAGTTAGGACAAAATGGAGAACTTTGGCGAGCAAACGACGATGGAGAACCCAATCATTCGGCAGGAACTCCTATTCTAAATCAAATAAAATCGTTTAATATTACAGACGTTTTGGTTGTCGTTATTCGATATTTTGGTGGAACAAAGTTGGGGGTAAGTGGACTTATCAATGCTTACAAAACCTCTACCCAAGAAGCCTTAGAAAATGCAGAAATTGAAGAGAAAATTATCACAAAAATTATTTCATTTTCCTTTGATTATTTAGGAATGAATGATGTGATGAAACTAATAAAAGATTATGATTTAGAGATAATAAACCAAGAGTTTACAAATACCTGTCAGATGAAACTTTCTGTTCGTTTAGCCATAGAAGAAGAAGTTGAAGCAAAACTACAGGATATAAAAGAAGTGAAAATGGATTAAATCAAAATTATATTCTATTTTATTAAGGTTTTTCAGAAAGTAATTTGCTCGCATCCAAACAATCAATTATATTTATAGGTACTACCACTTATGAAATAGGATTATATGATGCGATTTTTTTTTTCAATTACTTTACTTTTCTTTATTAATTTTGGATTTGCTCAACACAACCAAAGTGATAAAATACTAAATGTAGAGGCTCTTAATATTCAAAACGGTCTATCACAAAGTACAATTAATGATATTTTGGAAGATAGAGATGGTTTTGTATGGATTGCTACCGATGACGGACTAAACCGTTATGACGGACAAAAGTTCACAATTTATAAGCATATTCGTAGTGATTCGACAACTATTCCAGATAATGAAGTAAGAAGATTATATGAAGATGCAACTGGAAAAATTTGGATAGGAACAGTAAGTGGTTTGTGTGTATATGATAAAAACACAAATCAATTTAAAAGTTATCGTAATCATGAAAAAAACTCAAACTCTCTTATCAATAATTATATCACTGCCATTGAGGAAGACCAAGATTTTCTTTGGATAGGGACATTGAAAGGCTTAAGTAAATTTGATACAAAAAAAGAAACATTTACAAATTATTCTACTCAAGAAAAAAACAGCTTACTTTTAGGAAGTAATGAAATTACAAGTTTACTTATTGATAATCAAAATCAGTTGTGGATAGGAACAGCAAAGGGCATAAATGTTTGGACGGCTGATAGAAAACCAAAAGAAGTTTATAATTGCAGTTTTAATAAAACATCTACAAAACTGTTGGGTAGCCGAGTTAGCTCCATTTATCAAGATACTAATAATAGAATTTGGATAGGAACAAATTATTGCGCTCATCTTTATAATCCATCTTCAGATGACTTCCAACATTTTACACTTTCAAATGGCAATAAGTATATCGTTTATAAAATTGGAGAAACTCAAAATGGAGATATTTGGGTATCATCAGACGAACTTATTTATAAAGTAAACCCTCAACTTGTTTCTTTATCTGTCTATCGTACTTCTATAAGTCAAATAGGAGTGGTACAAACTATATATCTTGCCAAAAATGGCACAATGTGGATCGGAACTAGAGATGCTGGCTTATTAAAATATAATTCGTCTTCTAATCGATTTCGATTATACAAGGCTGAAAAAGGAAATAAAAATTCTTTATTTGATAGAAATATATGGACGATTCTGAAAGATAATAAAGGAATAGTTTGGGTCGGAACAGATGAAGCCGTTTCAAGGATAAATCGCAATGATACAATTTCAAATAATAAAACTTCCTATTATAATATTCTTCAAGGAAAAAAAGAAACAGATTACCACGGAGAAGGAGCTTATTCTATAACACAAACAGATAGTGGACAAATTTGGTTTGTTGTCGGAACTACTATCATTCGTTTGGATAGTTTTTCAGAAAAAGAAGGCGCAAAATTTACGTCTCTTATTTCTAATGAGGATTCTACAGCTGTTCAAAGCACTCTTTTGTATATACATGAAGATTCCAAAAATACACTTTGGGTCGCTAGTTTTGAAGGAGTTTATCAACTTATTCCTACTGATGTTACCAAAGAAAACAAATTAGGTTATACTACAAAAGCATATTTAAAAGACCTTGAAGTTTGGCATATCTTTGAAGATTCTGAAAATATAATTTGGCTAAGTACCAATAAAGGATTAATTAAAGTAATTCGAAATGTAGAAAATCAACCTATTGATTTTATTTTTTATACCTCAGACCCTAAAGATATTACGTCCATAAGCAGCAATACTATTCGTTCTGTTACAGAAGATTCGAAAGGAAATCTTTGGATAGGAACAAATAACGGTTTGAATAAGATGGATAAAAAAACAGGTACTTTCGAACATTGGGGAGAAAGAAATGAACTGGCTAATTATGCTATTTATGGAGTATTAGCAGATGAAGATGATAATTTATGGTTAAGCACAAATAGAGGACTATTTAAATTTTTAAATGATACTCAAAGTCAAAGCCTTGATGATGACCGAAGAATAATTGTCTATGATACTAGAGATGGTTTGCAAAGCCTAGAATTTAATACAGGGGCATTTTATAAAGCAAAAGATGGCGAAATGTTTTTTGGAGGAATAGAAGGGTTAAATTCTTTTTATCCAAAAGATATTAAATCGAATAAGGAAAAACGAAAAGTAATCTTGACAGGACTCAAAGTTTTCGGAGAAAAAATAAAAGTAAACCAAGAAAAAGAAGGACGAGTATTACTTCCCAAAGCATTAAATAATCTTGAAAAACTTAATATTACTTATGAAGATAAAATCATTACTTTAGAATTTGTGTCACCTAACTTCAACAAACCTGAATATGATACATACTTATACAAACTAGAAGGATTTGATAAAGAATGGAACAAAACAACAACTATTAAGCAAGCAACTTATACCAATCTTCCAGCAGGAAATTATACGTTTAGAGTAAAGGTAATAAATGGTGATAATATAGAAGGTGATGAAAAAACGCTGCAATTAAGTGTTTCACCTCCTTTTTGGAAAAGTTGGTGGTTTATATCACTTTGTGCTTTGGTTGTTTTTGGAATTTCGGTAGGTTTTTATAAACATAGAATGAAGACCGTAAAAATTCAAAATGAAAAATTAGAAAAACTAGTAAATCAAAGAACATCTCAACTAAAAGAAAAAAATGAAGAAGTAAACCAACAAAATGAAGAGATTTTACAACAAAACGAACAGCTAGAAGAGCAGCAGAGATTAGTTGAAACAGCTTACAAGAATGTCAGTCTTTTGAGCGAAGTAGGAAAGCAAATTACGTCTCATCTTTCTGTTGAGATGATTATAGAAATGGTGTATGAATCTATAAATGAACTTTTAGATGCATCGGTTTTTAGTATCGGAATTCATAATAAAGAAGAAAACAAATTAGATTTTATTAATGCAAAAGAAAAAGGTGAAACGCTACCTTTTCATCAAACATCTTTAAATCAGGATAATTTACCTGCTTATTGTTTTAACAAAAATCAAGAAATTAAAATTGATGATTTACAAAAAGAATATAATAATTATATTCCCAATCAACAAGTAGCAACTGTAGAGGGTGAAATGCCTGAATCATTGATTTATGTTCCCATTATTTACAAAAATGAAACTATTGGAGTTCTGACAGTTCAGAGTTTTGAAAAGTATAGTTATAATAAAAATCATCTGAATATTATTCGAAACATTGCTGTTTATGCAGCTATTGCACTCATAAATGCAAAGTCGTATCAACAAATTACAGAGCAAAGTAAAGCCATCAGTATTCAGAATGATAATATAACAGCAAGTATAAATTATGCTAGTCGTATTCAGCGTGCTATGCTTCCACCACTTAAAGAAATAAAAAATGCTTTCGAAGAGGCTTTTGTGCTTTGGATGCCTCGTGATGTGGTAAGTGGCGATTTTTATTGGTTTACTCAAATGAAAGGCAAAACATTCGTTGCTGCTGTTGATTGCACAGGACATGGCGTTCCAGGGGCGTGTATGTCTATGATTGGAAACGATATGCTCAATCATATTGTACTTGGGAAAAAAATTACAGATCCTTCTCTTATTTTATTGTACCTTCATGAGCAAGTATCTCTAGTTTTGCGTCAGTCTGAAACACAAAATCAAGATGGAATGGATATGGCACTTTGTGTCTACGACAATGATTTGAAAACCATGGCTTTTGCAGGAGCAAAAAATCCAATGTATTATGTTCAAGATAAAAAACTAAAACAAATTGCAGGTGCAAAATCACCTATTGGTGGGCGTTGGCAAAACAATGAAGAGGATAGAGTTTTTGAAACTCATACTATCCAAGTAGACAAACCCACTACATTTTTTTTATGTACAGACGGCTATCAAGACCAGTTTGGTGGAAAAAAAGGAAGAAAATTGATGAAGAAAAAAATGAAGTCTCTCTTTGTAGAAATTGCTGATTTAGATGACACAAAACAACAAGAAGAATTAAAAAACTATTTTTTAGATTGGAAGAAAAATGAAGAACAGGTTGATGATGTTTTAGTAATGGGATTTAAAATTGGAAACAGTAATATATAGCTAATAATTGACTATTTTTGTGTGAAATTAATACACTAATTCTATTATCAAGAAGGAAAGTAATGAAATATTTTTTAGTAATTATATTACTATTTTTATATCAGTTTGGGTTTTCCCAATCTCAAAAACTTACAGAAGAAGAACTTACTTCTGAAACAAAAGCATTAGATATAGAGAATGGACTTTCTCAAAATACAGTAAATGCTTTGTTGGAAGACAAAGATGGTTTCTTGTGGATAGGAACAGATGACGGCTTAAATCGCTACGATGGACAAACAGTAGTTGTCTATAAACACATTCGTAGTGATACAACCACCATTCCTGACAATCAAATTCAGTCTTTATATCAAGACAAACAAGGGCGTGTTTGGATTGGAACAGTGGCAGGACTTGCCCTTTATGATAATAATACCAATCAGTTTATTTCATTTAGAAATAATAAAAATAATAATTCTTCTTTGGTAAATAATACCGTTCAAGCCATTACAGAAGATAAAGAAGGTTTTTTATGGATAGGAACAAGACAAGGATTATCAAAATTCGATACCAAAAATAATACATTTACAAATTATAGTGCAACTCAAAATGATTCTTTACTTTTAGGAGGAAATGATATAAAATCCTTAGCCATTGATGCTAATAATAATCTTTGGATAGGAACATATAAAAAAGGAGTCAATAAATGGAGTGCTGATAGAAAACAGCAAACATTATATCGTTACAATCAAGCTGATTCTTCTTCATTGTCTGGATATACAGCCAATGATATTCTAATAGACAAAGACAATCAAGTTTGGATAGCAACTGAAAAAGGATTAAATAAATACAATTCTAAAACAGATGATTTTCAACATTTTTCCTATAATGGACTTTTCTATAATTTACAATCCATTACACAAACTCAAAATGGAAATTTATATGGAATTAGTACAGATTATATTTATACATTAACTCCTTCTGACCAAAAACTCACTCGCTTCAAAACTAATTTTGGCTCTATTGGTACAACAGCATCTATTATTGAAACCCAAGAAAATACAATTTGGGTAGCTACTCTAAATTTAGGTGTTGTATATTTCAATCCTTCTAAAACAAATTTTCAGCTTTATACGAAAGAAAAAAACAACCCTAATTCACTGCCTAACACAAATGTTTGGGGAATTACTAAGACAAAAGATAATATTCTTTGGGTAGGTACAGAAGCAGGGATTACTCGTATAGAAAGACAACCAAACGGACAACCAGACGAGTACACAAATATTTTCAAAGGAAACAATAAAAATGACTTTAAAATAAATAGCGTTACCAGCCTCTACGGAACTAAAAATAAGAGTATTTGGGTAATGGGAAACTTTACTATTTCTCGTTTGATAGATTTTTCTGAAAAAGAAGGAGCTAAATTTGTTAGTTTGGAAAGCAGTATTACAGATACAACAACACTTCAATCGACAAGTTTAGCTGTTATAGAAGATAAAAAAGAAAACCTTTGGATAGCTACTTTTAATGGAATCTACAAATTAGAACCCACAACAGAAAATGATTTTGGCTATAAAACAAAACGTTTTTTAAAAACACTAATCATTTGGTCAGTTTATGAAGATAAAGAAGGAATTTTATGGCTAGGAACAAATGATGGATTAGTTAAAACAAAAAGAGATGAGCAAAATAATATCATAGGAACTACTTTTTATACCTATGATTCTCAAGATTTAAAGTCTATTAGTAGTAATGTAATTCGTACAATAGCAGAAGATTCACAAGGAAATTTATGGCTCGGAACAACCAATGGACTCAATAAAATGGACAAAGAAACCCAAACTTTTGAGTATTGGGGAGAACGCAATGAACTGGCAAACAATGCTATTTATGCCATTTTGGTAGATAAAAAAGATAATTTATGGATAAGTACCAACAGAGGTATTTTTAAGTTTTTGAACGACAAAGAAAGCCAAAATTTAGCTGATGACAGACGAATAATTGTCTATGACACACGAGATAATCTACAAAGTTTAGAATTTAATTCAGGAGCTTATTTCAAAGCTGATGATGGAGAACTATTTTTTGGTGGAATTAATGGTTTTAATTCATTTTATCCAAAAGATATTAAGCCCAACCCAGCAAAGAGAAAAGTAATTCTGACAGAACTCAAACTTTTTGGAAATACTGTCAAAGTAAATCAAGAATATAATAATAGAATCTTATTATCTAAGGCTCTAAAAAACACAAATAAACTAGATTTGACTTATGAAGACAAAATCATAACATTAGAATTTGTATCGCCTAATTTTAATAAACCAGAATATGATACTTATCTCTATAAATTAGAAGGTTTTGATAAGGATTGGAACAAAACAAAATCTGTCAGACAAGCAACTTATACCAACCTGCCAGCAGGAGATTATACCTTTAAAGTAAAAGTAATCAATAGTGATAATATAGAAAGTAAAGAAACAATACTCAAAATAAGTGTTTTGCCTCCTTTTTGGAAAACATGGTGGTTTATTATGCTTTGTGGAGTAGTTGTATTGAGTACTGCAATAGGTTTTTACAAACACAAACTAAACTCTATACAAGCTCAAAACACTAAACTTGAAAGTCTAGTAAATGAACGAACTTCACAGTTGAAAGAAAAAAATGAAGAAGTAAATAATCGAAATGAAGAAATTAATCAGCAAAACGAAGAGATTTTACAGCAAAATCAAGAATTAGAAAAACAGCAGAAACTTGTCGAAATAGCCTACCAAAATGTAAGTCTTTTGAGTGAAGTAGGCAAACAAATTACTTCTCACCTTTCCGTTGAAATGATTGTAGAAATGGTATATTCATCTGTCAATAGGCTTTTAGATGCTTCTATTTTTGCTATCGGAATTTATAATGAAAAAGAAAACTCATTAGATTTCATTAATTCAAAAGAAAATGGAACAACACTTTTTATTCATAAAACATCATTGAATGAAGAAAATCTACCAACTTACTGTTTTAAGCAAAACAAGGAAATTAATATCAAAGATTTACAAAAAGAATTTAATGAGTATATACCAAATCAAAAAATAAGTGCAATAGAAGGAGAAATACCTGAATCACTCATTTATGTTCCAATTAATTATAAAAATGAAACTATTGGTGTATTGACTGTTCAGAGCTTTGAAAAAAATAGTTATACTCAAAATCATCTTAATTTAGTTCAAAATATTGCTGTTTATGCAGCAATTGCGCTAGTTAATGCTAAATCTTACGAACAAATTACAGAGCAGAGTAAAGCCATAAGTATTCAAAATGAAAATATAAAATCAAGCATAAATTATGCAAGTCGTATCCAAAGAGCGATGTTACCACCCATAGAGGAAATTAAAAATACGTTTGACTCTGCGTTTGTCCTTTGGCTTCCTCGTAATGTTGTAAGTGGTGATTTTTATTGGTTCGCCAAAACGGAAAATAAAATTTGCATTGCTGCTATAGATTGTACAGGTCATGGCGTTCCAGGGGCATTTATGTCCATGATTGGAAACGATATGTTGAATAATATTATTTTAGAGAAAAAAATTCTGAATCCTTCTTTAGTTTTATCTACTTTACATCAACAAGTTTCTACGGCTCTTCGTCAGTCTGAAACTCAAAATCGTGATGGAATGGATATGTCTTTGTGTATATATGATACAAAAACAAAAGAATTAGCTTTTGCAGGAGCAAAAAGTCCGTTATATTATGTTCAAGATGAAGAACTAAAAGATATTGCAGGAAGTAAATTTCCTATTGCTGGAAAATGGGGCGTAGAAAAAGAACGAGTGTATAAAAATCACATCTTGAAAATAGAAAAAGAAACCACCATTTTTTTATGTACTGATGGCTATCAAGACCAATTTGGAGGAGATAAAGGAAAGAAATTGATGAAGAAAAAAATGAAATCTCTTTTCGTAGAAATAGCTAAATTAGATGATACTAAGCAAAAAGAAAAGCTAGAAAATTACTTTTTGGATTGGAAAAAAGACGAAGAACAAGTAGATGATGTCCTTGTAATGGGATTCAAAATAGGATAAAATAATAATCTAAGTTTTGATGATTCAAGTCAAATTCTTTCCTATTTATTAATTTTAATTCTAAATTAAGTAATTGGGCAGAATTACATATAACCCACGATTTTAATCGTGAGAAAAGAGGAGCAGAAAGGTGGAAAATACGCTCTAACTATTTCTAAAAAAGATGCTTAATAAATAAGCTGTAAATAATTTAGCTCAATTACTTATTAGCATAAATACTTGTGTTAGTATCAAAATTGGATATTCAAACATTGAATAAAATGAATAGTCATATACATAAATTAGATTCTCAAAGGCATTCTCATATAATTGGAAGACTAGATGGAGTAACTGGAGATAGCATAGAAGCAGATAATATTGTTGTTTTTTGTGCTAATTGTCAATCTGTTTTTTTAAAAGAGAGTTGGGAATATATGAACTCAAAACATTGTGAGCAATCTGAAACTCTTGATTTTATTCCTCCACAAGCGACTTCATTTTTTGCCAAGAAAAGAGAAAAATTTAATTTTGAATTTTCTGATTACTCTTCTAGTGAAACGTTACAAGTTATATTTACAACAATTTCAGCCTCAGTCTTACTCATTATTTTTCCTAAGTTATTTTCAGAAATACCTTTTTATGTTCAAACCATTTTAACTTTAGTTTTATCAATAGTATTTGGCTTTTTGGCAAAAACAAAGAGTTTTAGAGAAACCTTTGGTGCAAATACTAAAAAAGTAAAAATTACGGAGAAAGGAATTGAGTTAAAAGGAGAGGATTTCTATTCCTTTCAAGAAATTGAAGCTATAGAATATGTAAAGACTTATGAAACTACCTATCCAAAAAGCAGAAATTTAATAGATAAATCTAAAAATGCTTCTGATAATAGTTTGTATATCATCAGAAAAAATAAGATAACTATTCGCCACAAACTACCTACTAAATCACATTTAGAAACTGAATTGTTTTTGTTTGCTTTGGCTAGTTTTGCTCCGTTTGTACAATTACATTTTTACACAAAAAACAAGAAAGAAAGAGAAGCTCTAAAAATAATACAGAAAGAGTACAAAGGAAAAGTAAGTATTTTAGAATCTCCAACTGAACATCTTTTTTAAAATAAAAAATGGTTTAAGCACTATGCTTTTTACTTAAAAGAGTTTTTTGCAAATTATCTAACCATCTTTCAGCTAATTCCAAATTATTAAATTTTGAACAAGGCATTTGGCTATTTTCAGTTAATAATTCAGATTGAAATTTTAAAAACGCACTCTTTGGGAGAACTTCAGCTACCTGCATAAGTCCTGCATCTACAACTATTTGTTGTGCTTCATTATGGACAGCCATTACTGAAGGAGGGTAAGTTTTTGCATTTGTAGCATCAGTAAGTAATGTAAAATTAGGAACTGCCAAAAGCATGGCTTTCCTCCAATCGTTTACATAACTTGAAATTACATCTGGATTTTTCCAAAAGCCTGTAATGGTAAGATAAAAACGGTTTTTTGAATATGAATACGAAATAGTGTAATACTCTGTATTAGCTATTACTTCAATGTCATTTAAGATAACATTGTTGGTTTTCTGATTGAATGATTGCATAATAAAAGAAGATAAAAAAATGTAAGAATTTTGTTCTAGTTTTGAAGAACTACAAATTCTAAAAAAAATAAAATAAGCTAAAAATTTCTTCCTCTAAAAATTAGACTTTTGATAAATTTTACAAAAAAAGTCGTAAGAAAGAATACTTACCTTTTCATAGTAACCTAAAAACAAGTAATAAGTTTGAAAAAACTTTATTCTTCTTCTTTTAAGTACAGCGTTTAATTAATTATCCTATATTTCATTTTTTCTCAATAATGAAATATAACTGTCAGACACTTTCATAAGTGACAGTTAAAAGAGCTAAAATATCTGACACTGAAAGTATCTGATAGGAATAAAACAATCTCAAAATGCAAATAAACTTTTGTCACACGATATTAAGTGTTAGCTAATTCATATTATATTTTTTCTTGAGTTCTTTGAGTTGATTTTCTTTTGCTTTACGAAGTTTTCCATCTAACTCCTCAATCCATTTTATTTGGCTATATTTTCCATCTGGATGTGCTACTGTATAGTTTTGAAAATCAATTCCTTGTTCAGTAAAAATATCCTTATACATATCTTCTAATATAACAAAGTTTTCTGCAATATTTTGTTTTAAATCCGACATGCCTTCCCACTCAGGCATGATAATAGCTTCTAACCCTTGTATGTCCTTAAAGGTAATGGTTGCAGCTTGTCCACTTGCCTTAGCTGCCTGAATCTGTGCTTCAAATTCTCTAAAAGCAGCTTCATCAATAAAGAACCCTTCATCAATCTCATCTGTAATTACAAAACCAATAACGGCATCATTACTAGCTAGTTTACGAAGCATTAATTCTTGTTTCCACCCGTTCACTTTTTCAGCTTCTTTTTGATTCATGGCACTAAAAGGCTTACCATAATAATTTTCCCAAAGTGTAGAATCAGTAGGGTTTTCGGTAAGTTGTTGCCAAATAGATGATTTCCCCATTGGGTCTTCTACAAAATCATCTTGAGCGAAAGCAGAAGATATGCCCAAAGTAAAAAAAATAACTATCAAAAATAAGCCAAAAAATAGCTTTTTACTATTTCTTACACGTTCCTCATTTAGGTTTGAAGAAAATAACTCTGAAAGATAATTTACCAAAATGCTTCTTAAAGTTGGTTGGGGAAGAACAATCACTTTTGGTGTAGTTGATTGTAAAGTATTTATATCTTTGTAAATAGATTGATTCATAGAAAGTTAGCTTTTTTAGAGTGGTTTTTTTTAGTAAGAACGATAAAATTAAAAATTGGTTCTTTACTTTTTAAAACAGACATGCAAATGTGCATATTTTGATTCAAAATTTCAAATAAAAATGCAACAACAATACCAATACAGTAAAAAAAAGTGCTTTTTATTACACAATTTGTTCTGCATAACGACAAAATAACAGTAAATTAGATAACAAAGTAGAGAAAAGACAGAAAAATCGTATTTTTGTAATCCTACTAATCAAAAACTTCAACTCCATTATTATGTCTTTAGATATTGCAAACTTCAAAGAAACGTCACAAAATCATTTTGGGAAACTTACTCCTCAAATTCTTCAAGATTTTGAGAAAATTGTAGGTGCAGCATACATTTTTACAGACGATAAAAACCGAGATACTTACTCTCGTGATCATACTGAAGATTATTCTTTTTTACCTGATGTCGTTTTAAAACCACGCACACCTCAAGAAATTAGTGAAATAATGAAAATTTGTAATGAGCATATTTTGCCTGTTACACCTCGTGGTGGGGGAACAAGTTTGAGTGGAGGTGCATTGCCAACCAATCATGGTGTGGTAATTTCTATGGAACGCTTCAATGAAATTATCGAAATTGATACATTAAATCTCCAAGCAACTGTAGAAACAGGCGTAATTACTGAAGTTTTCCAAAATGCAGTCAAAGAAAAAAATCTTTTTTATCCACCTGACCCAGCAAGTAAAGGAAGTTGTTTTATTGGTGGCAATGTTTCACACAATTCAGGAGGACCAAAAGCTGTAAAATATGGTGTCACTCGTGATTATGTCTTGAATTTGGAAGTTGTTTTGCCAACAGGAGAAATTATTTGGACAGGTGCAAATGTCTTGAAAAACTCTACTGGTTATAATCTTACGCAATTAATCACTGGAAGCGAAGGAACTTTAGGAATTGTAACTAAAATTGTATTCAAACTTCGTCCTTATCCTCATAAAAATATTGCTTTACTAGTTCCTTTTGAAAGTAATGAAGAAGCATGTAGAGCTATTTCAGCCATTTATATTGCAGGAGTTACTCCTTCTGGGATGGAATTTATGGAACGAGAAGCTATTGAAAGAACAGCTTTTTACCTAGAAGATAAAATGAATCAAAAGACAAATATTGATTTGCCTTCTACTATACAAGCGCATTTGATTATCGAATTGGATGGAAACAACGAAGAATCAATGATGCAAGATGCCGAAAAAATTGTTGAGACATTAGAAAATGGCTTTAAAATAGGAGAAATTTTGTTTGCCGATTCGGAAGCTCAAAAGGAAGAACTTTGGAGATTGCGTAAAAATATTTCGCCTGCCGTAAATGCTTATTCACTCACAAAAGCAGAAGATGTAGTTGTTCCTCGTGGAAATTTGCCTGAGCTTATTACTTCTATCAAAAGAATTGGTGATGAGTATGGTTTTCGTTCAGTTTGTTTTGGGCATGCAGGTGATGGAAATCTACATGTAAATGTATTGAAAGAACAAATTTCGGAAGAAGATTGGAACACAAAAGTAGTAGATGGAATTGGAGAAATTTTTAAAGAAGTCGTTCGGTTGGGTGGCATGCTTTCAGGCGAACACGGAATTGGAATTGCCAAACGTCCGTATATGTCTATTGCGTTAGGTGAAGTAAATCTAAGATTGATGAGAGAAATCAAAAAAGTATTTGACCCAAATGGAATATTAAACGCAGGTAAGATATTTTAAATTTTGATTAAATAATGATATAAAGTTTCGTTTTTTGATAAAAATTTAGTTTATTGGCTATTGCTTTAAGATTTATTTAGAATTTTGAAGCATTATTTATCACACAAATTTACTTATCTCTCACTTAATTTTAATTTTACTCTTATGGATCAGAATGAAGCTGCTTTGGCAGGAATGATGGCAATGATGGGAACATTTATGTTAATTGTTGTCCTTATTCAAATTTTTATTTATGTATGTTTATGGAAAATTTATGAAAAAGCAGGCAAACCTGGTTGGACTGCCTTAGTTCCTATCTATAACTTAGTCATTATGATGGAAATTATTAACAAACCAGCCATTTGGGTTTTGTATTTATTTATACCTTTTTATGGTATTTATATAGCTATTGTTTCAGTTGTAGAGTTTGCCAAAGTATTTGGAAAAGATACAGGTTTTGCTATCGGATTGATATTATTACCTATTGTGTTTTATCCTATGCTTGCTTTCGGAGATGCCCAATATCAAGGCACAATGGCAGGCGAAAAAGTATATGATGACGGTATTTTAGATAGAGGATAATTTTTTCTTTTTCTGAAAAACTAAAATAATAAACTTCTCCAATCTTTGTTTAAAACTTAGATTTGAGAAGTTTTTACTTAAAAAAAATATGAATAGAGTATTTTTGTATGTGACCTATGATGGAATGATAGGAGTTTTTATTGTTCTATGTGTGCTTGCTGTTATAGCTATTGTAGCAGTAATCCTTATTTTCTTTTTAATTAGATATTTTATAAAAAGAAAAAAGCGTAAGTAAACTTTTGCTAGAAAATAACTTGTCTTATTGTCATAAACTTCCTTGTATGTTTAACTTAATTGCTTCTTCGTTTGGTGGAGATATTCCTGTCAATTTAATTATAGAGTTTATTTTTCCTCTTGGAATAGTTTTTTTGTTTTATGTTGTGCGTGGAATTTGTTTGTGGGGAATTTTTAAAAAAGCTGGAAAAATGCCTTGGATTGGTCTTATTCCTATTCTTAATTTTATCATTTTGCTAGACATCACAGAAAAGCCTAAAGGTTGGATAATTGGTTTATTTTTTCCTCTCCTGAACTATGTTTTATACTTTTATATCTATATAGAACTTGCCAAAAAATTTGATAAAAATGCTTGGTTTGGTGTAGGAATGGTTCTTTTGCCATTTATATTTCTTCCAGTGCTTGCTTTTGGAGATGCACAATTTCAAGGGCAAAAAGAAATTTTTTATGATGATGATGTTTTAGATAGAGGATAGTCTTTTATTCTTTTTGTATTTATTCTACCTTTGTGGTCTTATTTCTCTCGCACCCTAAAGGGTACGGTACATTTTTTTGCACACTAAAGTGTACACTACATGAATGATACTTTTTATTTTTTTTCTTGGCAAGATGTAAATTTTCTTAAATCAGAACTGCTTTTAGTTTTGGCTTGGCTGCTTGCTTTTTGTGGTTTGCTTTTGCCTAAAAAACTAACTTGCTTTTTTGTGCCTTTTGTTTGTAGTTCTGCTGTTTTGCTAAATATTGGTTTGCTTATTTTTTCTTTAGGCAAACTTGAAACAGATACAACTACTTTCTTTTGGAATGATTTATTTTATCAAAATAGATTTACGTACTATCTCAAAATTCTAATTTCAGTTTCTGGACTATTTGCTATTTGGATTCAATATTCTTCTCATAAGTCCTCTTCTTTTTTACAAAAAACAGTTTCAGAATGGTTTGTCATTCTTTTAGGAGGAATTTTGAGCGCACAATTTCTACTTATTTCAGCTAACATTTTTGGAATTTATGTGAGTTTGGAAATGCTGTCTATTTGTGGGTATTTATTAGTTGTTTTTTATGATAAGCAAATTCTTGATACAAGTGAAAATAAAAAAAGTAAAGGAAAACTAATTGCTTCTTCCTTCAATTATCTTGTTTTTGGTGCTGTTAGTTCGGCTTGTTTGCTTTACGGTTTCTCTTGGTGGTATGGAATGAGTGGCTCTTTTTCTATTCCTATTATTTTTCATGCTAGTTTTAATATTTCTGATATTTTTCTCAATGCTTCTTCAACAGAATCAAATCAAATTACTTTTCTGATTGGTTTTCTTTTAATAGGAATTGGTTTTTTATTCAAGCTGGCTGCTTTTCCTCTTCATTTTTGGATAAGTGAAGTCTATAAGAATGCTTCTTCTGGAACTATTTTTTTCTTGGCAACTATTCCCAAAATTGCTGTAAGTGGAATCTTATTTTTTATTCTGAATTATTTAATAAGTATTCCTTCAAACCTTCAAGAAATTATCTTTTCCACGCTTTCTATTTTGGGAGTTTTATCGGCTCTTTTTGGAAGTTTTTTAGCTATTCAACAAAGCAATTTCAAACGTTTTTTTGCGTATTCAGGAGTTTCTCAAGTAGGTTTTTTGATTCTCCTTTTAGTTTATAACTTTCAAAATGCCGTTATTTCTACCAACGGAATTCTGATTTTTTGGATTTTCTATATCCTATCAAATGCTATTATTTGGAAGTTTTGTGCAGAATTAGAAAGCATAACCAATACTGATTTATCAATAAAAAACTTAAAAAACCTTTCTTTTATTCCAAAAATAATTCTTTCTATTGCTTCTCTCTCTTTAGCTGGTTTGCCTCCTTTTGGTGGTTTTTTGGTAAAAATGATTGTGATTTTTGTTGCTTTTCAGAATTATCAAAATCATTCTAATCCTACATTTTTATTTTCTCTTATCGGAATTGGACTAGCAACTCTAATAGGTTTCTTTTATTATCTCAAAATTCCTTATTATTTGTTTATCAAATCGTCGGTGGGGACAATGACAGGAGAAAAAGATTTTGAGGTAAATACAATTTCTACTCTGACACTTTTTTTGACAGGATTATTAATTTTGATAAATGTAGTTTTGGCTATTTATGCGATTCGTTTTTTGTAAAAACTACTTTCGAATACTAGATAGGATTAACTCTCCATTATTAATAGACCAATGTCGTTGTTGGTATTTTAGCGAAGCGACACCAAACACCAACAATCCAAAATGAAACTCAATCAGAGATTGTGTGTTTTCCAAACTCCAATTCTCATTCCCTAATTACACTTCAAAACCAATCACAAGAACATCATCAATTTGTTTTTCACTTCCTTTCCATTCAATAAAATTTCTTTCTACTTCGTGTTGGAGTTCGAAAATATGAAAGGTTTTTAGTTTTTCTATAAATAACTGAAAACGTTTGGTAGAATATTTTTTACTGTGTTTTCCTCCAAATTGGTCTAAATATCCATCAGTAAGTAAATAACAACGAGTTCCTTTTTCGGGTTGTATTTTGTGTGCTGTAAAATCTCTTTCTATTTGTCTAGCAACTCCACCAACATGATGACGATCACCTTTTATTTGATTTACTTTTCCATTTGGTGTAATGAAAAGCAAAGAGTTTTTTGCACCTGAATACTGAATTTCATTTGTTTTCTTATCCAACACACATAGAGAAATATCCATTCCATCACGGTTTTCAGTTTCTTCTTGTTTTAGTGTTTGTACAATTCCGTTATGTAATTCATTCAAAATCAAATTACTTTCTGTAATTCCTCTCCAAATAACAATTTGAGTAAGCAAATCATTTCCAATCACAGACATAAACGCCCCTGGAACGCCATGTCCTGTACAATCGACAGCAGCAATAACAATTTTATCATCTTTTTCTGCAAAGAAATAGAAATCTCCTGAAACAATATCTCTAGGATTGAAGTAAACAAAGGATTTTGGTAAAATTTCTTCTAAACGATTTTGACTTGGCAGCATCGCCTTCTGAATGCGTTTTGCATAATTGATACTTGCTGTAATATTTTTATTTTGAAGCTGAATTTTTTCTTGTTGTTTTTCCAAATATTCATTTTGTGCATAAATAGATTGGTTTTTCGATTCTACCAAGTCACGCTGCGCCAAAATTTCTTCGGTTTGTTGTTCCAATTCAGATTTTTGTGCTTGTAACTCCTCATTTTGCTGAAATACTTCGGCTGTTCGTTCCAAAATCCTGCTAACAAGTAAATTTACATCTTTAGAAAGCCTTCCTATTTCATCTTTATGACGTATCTGAATGGGTTGCCATTCTACCGAAAAATCATTTTCAATTACATTATGAATTGCCTCAGAAATTCTTTTTATAGGTGTTCCTAATTTTCGTATCATCCATAATCCTAAAATAAGATTCAAAAAAATACTTGCACTTACTACCCAGATTAATTTTGTCCTACTTTTCTTTCTAAACTCTTCGCTATCTTTGTGTACTTCTTTGTTTATATCTTCAATTGCTACTTCGATTTGATTAGATAATTGATTGAGTTTTCCTTTCAAACCTAGCTTGCTTCTGTATCCTATTTTTCGTTCTGTTCCTGCTAACCTTCGCCACAAAGTTTCATATTTATTAGTTAATTCTTTCCATTCAGTACGTTTTTCGGTTCTTATAGCTATATTCTTATACTCCTTTTGAGTAAATTCTTCAATATGGTTTTGAAATTCTATTAAAAGTGCATTTACTTGTTCGATTTGAGACTCTTCTTTATATAAAAGAAAACGCTGTTCTGCTTGTCTGATTCTATAAAGATAAAGTTTATCTAATGGCGTTTTGAGAAGAGAATCCAAATGTTCGCTCATTTTTCCTTCATACCCTTGATTTTTGAATCCTCTTTGATAAATTTTTGTAACTAAATCATCAAAAGTAGTTTCATATTTTATGACTGAACGACGCAATGTATCAATGCGATGACGCAAATGGGCAGAAGGAATAAGAGGATGAGTTCGGAGGTCTAATAAATCATTTCGTAGTTTTGAGGTAAGCTCTTGATGCTGCAATACATAATAACTATCTCCTGTTTCGTAAAAATCTAAATTTAGAGCTTCTGAACTAAAAAAATCACGTTCTAGTTTATCAGTTTGACGAATATCTAAATCAACTTGAGAAAGTGTAGCCGTCAGTTTTTCTATTCGGTGCATCTGAGCATCATACCAAAGAAGCATTGCTGCTAAGGTAATAGTTGCAAAGAGGAACACCAAAAAGGAGAGAAACAATTTGGATTTTATGGAAAAAAGGAACTTCACAGGGATGGGGTGAGCGTTAGTTTTAGAGTAGTAGGATTGATTTTTTTATTCACTTTATAACTTAAAAATAAGCATTAAAACTCTTTAGCGCAAATTCATAAAAATAAAGACAAACTAAAAATACACAATAATTTGTTCATTAATTTATAAAACGCCAATAACACCAAATAAATTATGCAAATGCAAAATAACTTTTTAAGTATATTTCACATAATTTTCCCATTTCTCAATTACTTGTACTATATCCTCTGGTAGTTCAGAATCAAACTGAATCCATTTTTTCGTTGTCGGATGTTCGAATCCTAAGGATTTTGCATGAAGAGCTTGACGAGGCAAAATTGTAAAACAGTTGTCTACAAAAGTTTTATATTTTGAAAACACAGAGCCTTGCAAAATTTTATTTCCTCCATACATGTAGTCACCAAAAAGAGGGTGTCCAATATGTTTCATGTGCGCTCTGATTTGATGTGTACGTCCTGTTTCAAGATTACACTGTACTAAAGTAACATAACGCAAACGCTTAATTACCTTATAATGCGTAACGGCATGCTTGCCACGTTCACCATCTGGGTGGACAGTCATCACACGACGATCATTTTTTCCTCTTGCAATATTTCCTTTTATTGTTCCTTTATCGGCTTTTACTTCTCCCCAAACTAAAGCCAAATAAGTACGCTCAATAGTATGATGAAAAAACTGTTTTCCTATAAAATCTCTTGCTTCTGCTGTTTTGGGAACTACCAAAATTCCTGTGGTATCTTTGTCTATTCTATGAGAAAGCCCTAAAAACTGCTCACCATTTTGTTCCATATGATACGCTATTGCATTGGCAAGCGTTCCTGTCCAGTTGTCCGTAGCAGGGTGTGAAACTGTGCCTGCAGGTTTGAAAACAATCATCAAGTCTTTATCTTCATATACTACTTTTAAAGGAATGTTTTCAGGTTCAACCTTTTTCAAATCACGAACAGGGTCAGGCAAACGCACCGTAATTACATCATGAGGCAAAACTTTATAACTCGGTTTTACTTGTTTTTCATTTACTTTTACATATCCTCCTTTTATCGCTGTTTGTAAGCGATTGCGAGTAACTCTAGGCAAACGCTCCATTAAGTATTTATCGATACGCAATAATAACTGCTTTCCATCTACTTTTATACGATAATGTTCGTAAAGATTTTCTTCATCTTCATCATCATCAAAAGGTTCATCTAAAGGCTCTGCCATTTCAATTTCTACCTTTTCAATTTGTTCCGTATTTTCAACTTCCTCAAGAGTGTTAGTTTTTACAAAATCGTTATTTGTTTGATCTTCTTTTTCTGTATTCATTTTATATTTTTGTTTTTTTATTCTATACTCAATCAAAATCAGTTCTAAATATAAGTTTGAGTATAATTTATCTGCAAAAATAGTGAAAATACTAATAGCTTGTAATAGATAATGAAAAATGCTCTAAAAGTTATTTGTGTAGAAGCTATACTTTTGCGTGTATTTTGCTCAGAAGCAGCATAGAATAGTATAGCCTATCTAGAAAGTTATAATAGAAGTTGTTTAAGAATGGATTTGTGGATATGTTTGTTGGTGTCGCTACGCTAAAACACCAACAAAGGCGATGTTTTTTTCCATAAGATAGGGTTTGCAAACCCTATCTTATGGAAAAATTCATTTCTTAAACAACTTCATAGATATTATGAGGTACTAAAAAGTATTTCTAAGAAAGTTAAACAGATGTATACTTCAAAAAACACTCTATTTTAAATTTTTAAATACTTCAATATTTAATTTTTACTCTACTTTTTCAATGAGTTGAATTGTTATATTATCTTTTCCTCCTGCTTTAAGAGCATATTCCATCATTCTTTCTACTTTTTCTTCTAAAGCAAGGGTTTCATTTTCAAGAAAATTTTTGATTTCTACATCATCTAATTCATTTGAGAGTCCGTCAGAGCAAAGTAAAAACACATCTCCTACTCTAAGGTTTTGTAAAACTCTGCCTAAATTAGCAATATCTGGTTGAGCATCATCAGAACCTAAGGCACGTTCTATCAAATTTCTTTTTGGATGATAAGACGATTCTGCTTCTGTAATTATGCCTTCATCTATCAGGTTTTGAACGAAAGAATGATCTTTTGTTAGTCTAATAAGTTCATTATTTCTAAAAATATACAAACGGCTATCACCCACATGAGCGCAAAAAGTAGCATCTGGGTGAAATAAAATAGCAACACATGTTGTTCCCATTCCTTTTAATAAAGGATTTGTTTCAGCCTCATAAGCAATGGCTGCATGAGCAGACGCAAAAGATTGGTCTAAAGCATCATTTAGTTTTGCCAAATCAAAACGCTTGGAAGACATATATTCTCCTATTTTTTCTAAAGCAAGTTTTGAGGCTCGTTCACCTCCCAAATGCCCTCCCATTCCATCACAAACAACACACAAAAGACCGTTTGGAGTTTCGAAGATAGCACAAGCGTCTTCATTATGTTTACGGATTTTTCCTGTATGCGTTTGTTCTATATGAACAAATTGGGCAAATTGAGCAGATTTTGAAGTAGAAAGTGGCATAAAACCAAGTAGGCAAAATTGTTTGTAGGTGATTTTTTATTTCAACAAATATAATTTGTTTTATACGAAAAATACTATTAAGATTAAAAAATATTAGGCTTGCAGCGTTTTTTTATTTATTTTTAATTAAATGAGTTAATTATTTTTTATCAAGTATTTTTTGATTCAAAAAACCAAAAACGGTTTTGCTTCGTTTCATATTATACGATAAAAAGAATAGTATAACACAAATTAAAAATCTAAAAACAGAGTAGACAATAGGTATTTTTATTAAAAAATCGTATTTTTATATTTCTTCTAATAAGGAAAAATTTATTAATGTGAACAAGATTAAAACTTTAATTTATTTGTTATCAATCTAGTATATTATATTTATAATTACTCCTAATAATAATTATCCTATAAACTAATCAATAGCTGTTCATCAAAACTATGACAAGTCCATTTAAGGTATTGGAAGCGTATGGACGCAAGGACAAAGAAATTTTTTTTGGTAGAGATGCCGAGATTCAATTACTATTCAAAAAAACGACAGAAAGTAATTTAGTCTTGGTGTATGGTGCGTCTGGTACAGGAAAAACGAGTTTGGTACATTGTGGTTTGCCAATCTGTTTTTCTTCTGACGACTGGCTACCTCTTCACGTTCGTAGAAAAGATCATATCGGAACAGCACTTTTAGAAGAGACAAATAAATACCTTCAACGAAAACTCAAACCACATACGCCTTTGCATCTTGCCATTAAGGCACTTCACATGACTTTTTTTCGTCCAATTTATGTAATCATCGATCAATTTGAAGAATTATATATTTCAGGAAGTAAAGAAGAACAAAACCAGTTTTATGATTTTATTCAGACTGTTTTGTCTAGTGAATACAACTGTAAGGTTATTTTGGTGATGCGTGAGGAGTACTTAGCTGATTTATCGGAGTTTGAAGAACGTGTTCCACAGCTTTTTGATTATAGAGTACGTGTAGAAAAAATGCGCCGAGCCAATGCTAAAGAGGTTATTTTGAAATCAGCAGAAGCATTCAATATTGAAGTAGAATATCCAGAAGAAACGGCTGATTTGATTGTTTCACAGGTTGCAGAAGAGCGCAGTTTGATAGAACTTACTTATCTTCAAATTTATTTAGATCGTCTTTATGAGCTTGCAAAAAACAAACAAGGTGTACTGGCTGGCTATACAAATGCTGTAAATGACAGTTGGGCAGAACGTGTGACTTTCAATCCAGAACTTGTAAAAGAACTCAGTACCATAGGCGATGTTTTGGGAGAATATTTAGAAGAACAAGTTAAGAAAGTTCAAAATCGTTTACCCAAAACTGAAGAACGACAAGTTTGGACAATTTTAAATTTGCTTGTAACTGATGATGGAACTCGTGTTTCGATGGACTTGCATGAAGCTACCAACTTGATGTATTCGCATGGTGCAAGTAAAGAAAATATTACTTTTTGTTTAGAAGAACTTAGCAAGGTTAGAATTATTCATCTTTCAGAGCAGCGTGTTGAATTGGCTCATGACAGTCTTGCTTTAAAGATTATAGAAAGGCTCACAACAGAAGAAAAAAATCTATCTAAAGCAAAAGAAATTCTACAAACAGGACTTAAAACCTACCAAAATACAGGTGAAGTATTAAGTAAAAATAGTCTTTCTTTAATAGAACCTCATTTAGAAACACTTCAACTTACTCATAACGAACAAGAGTTAATAACAAAAAGTAAGCGTAGAGTAAAAGCAAATAAGATTATCAAAACGGTTTCTTTGATAGCTATTATTTTCATGCTTGGTATTTTAGCAGCTTGGGCATTACGTGAAAGAAGTATTGCCATTGATAGAAAAGAAGAAATAGAAATGCAAAACGAACAAATGAAATTACAACTCAATAATTCTGTACAAATTAGTAAAAAATTAGATGATCAACTGGGAAAATTAGTAGAAAAAGAGAAAATACTAGAAGAGGTTTTGAAACTTGATAAAAGCACTTACCGAGTTATTGAAAATAAAAATAAAGAAATTAACCAATTAGGTGTTACAGTAGATGCTCTCAAAGAACGTATTGACACAAAAAACAAATTACAAGAGCAAATAGAACGAAAAGCAAAGGCAAACGAACTCTTAACTGACGCATTATTAAAGGCAGAATATAATCCAAATTATGCTATTCGTTTGGCAGAAACTGCAAATAAAATTTATCCTAGCAAAAATGCCCAAACTGCAATTGAGAATATTTATAGAGAACATTTTATGAGAAATTATCCTACAAATAAGAATATCTCTATCTATGAAAATGCTAAAAATCTATTGAAAGGTAATCAAATTCCGAAAATATCACAAACACAGAAAGAGGATTTAGGTATTACAAAATTTGAAAAGTAAAAAATAAGACAAGTCATTTTACTTCAACTCCAAGATAACCACATCTTTGTTAATCTCTTCAAAAGAATAGATTTTTTTTCCATTGTGTTCTTGCATAAAACTTTTAGCATCCTCTTCTTTAGAAAAGGAGTTGTTCCATCTATCTTTGGACTAAAATTTCTATTTTCCATTTAGAGATAGTAGCTCATCAAGTTCCAAACTGTTATTTGATTGTTGTTGTCGCTTCGCTAAAACACTAACAATGGCATTGAAGCAAATTTTATTACACCAAATTAATACTACTATGAAAATAAATTTCTTTTTTATTTTGCTTCTATTATTTTCTTTCATTTCTCCTACTGAGGAATCTGAAGAATTAATTATTTATGATTTTTATAATTATGATTCTACAGGATTTATTGTCTTGACAGACAGTTATGCATACAATGAACATCCAGATTCCTCTGTTATTGCAAAAAAGTATTTAAGTAATGAACCTACTATTGACGAAAATAATTACCACAAATTAGATGCAAAACACAGAAAAAGATTTCTTGAATCAGTGAATATCAAAGAAACAGATATTATATATATTTATGATTTATCTCAAAATTCTGTTTTTGCTTTCAATGTCAAGGATATTAATTTAGTGGCTTTTATAAATCCTTATGGAGGCTCAGAGCCATTGAGACAATGGGATTTTATGATTGGCTTTGAGCTAGAAAAAACAGAATTGAATTTGCTAAGTAAGGGGAATGATTTTTTTGTCTGTGTAGGCAAACACAATCCATTTAGAGAAGGAAAAGCCAAAAGTATGATATGGAAAGAAATTGATGAAAGCCTTTTTCCTGACTTTTCAACAAATGATGATGAATTAAAAAAACATTTATCTTCTTCTAAACTCAAAACTCGCACCTATCATTGTGCTGTCAATAAACTAGATTATTTTGTTAAAGATACTGGTCGTTATAGAATAATAGTAATTATTGATTCTAATAAAACAGTGATTTCCACTATTTCTTTTCGTGACGGAGAATCAATAGACTTTAGTCCTTTGCATGTAATAGAAAAAGATAGTAAAGAGAACTACTATACAAATCAATGGACAGGCAACATATTTAAAAATAAACCTTCTATTTTATTTGGCTTTGAAAGTGTATCATTTGGATGTCCTTCTGTCTGTTTTGTAGATAAAAACACACCTTGTGTATATATAAGATGTGATAATAGACATTAAAATAATAATAGAAAAATTTTACAAGAAAATATAAAATACAGCTTCTTGGGCTTATTTATATTATATTTAAAAGACTTAAAAAAGATATTTTAAATTATAGTAAATGAGAAACGGCTATTCATTTTTTATGGATAGCCATTTTTGTTTATCTTCTGATGTAAACATTTTTTTTGAAAACCCTTTGTAATTCTTTAATTTAGCCTACTTTTAAGATTTTACAATAAGATTTTTACAAAAAATAATGCCACAAGACTCCACGCCAAATACACACAATCCGAATATTCCAGACACATTACAGAAACAAAACGAAAAAGAGATTTTTACACCTGAATCTAAACTTTTTACGATAGACATTCACACGCATATTTTGCCTGAACGTCTGCCCAATTTACGTGAACGTTATGGTTATGGTGGTTTTATTCACTTAGACCATCACAAACCCTGTTGCGCTCGTATGATGATGGATGATCGTTTTTTTCGTGAAGTAGAAGATAATTGTTGGTCAGCAGAACGTCGTATGCAAGAATGTAATCATCAACATGTAGATGTACAAGTTCTTTCAACTGTTCCTGTGATGTTTGGCTATTGGGCAAAGCCCGAACACACATGGGATTTATCTAAAATGCTCAATGAACATATTGCAGGAATTGTAAAAGATTATCCAGACCGTTTTATTGGTTTGGGAACTTTGCCTATGCAAGCACCTGATTTGGCTATTAAAGAACTAGAAAGATGTGTAAAAGATTTAGGACTTGCAGGGGTAGAGATTGGTTCACATATTATGGATTGGAATTTAGATGCACCTGAGCTTTTTCCAATTTTTCAGGCAGCAGAAGAACTTGGTGCAGCTATTTTTGTGCATCCATGGGATATGATGGGAACAAGCAAAATGCCTAAATATTGGCTTCCTTGGCTTGTCGGAATGCCAGCAGAAACAAGTCTTGCAATTTGTTCAATGATTTTTGGTGGTATTTTCGAAAAATTACCAAATCTAAAAGTTGCCTTTGCTCACGGTGGAGGTTCTTTTCCTGCGACTATTGGACGTATTCAACATGGTTTTGATGTTCGCCCAGATTTGTGTGCTGTCGATAATCCGATTGCACCAAAAGATTATTTAGGTAAATTTTATTTAGATTCGTTGGTTCATAGTCCTGAAATGTTGGATTATATAGTCAAATTAATTGGAGCTGATAAAGTTTGTTTGGGAACAGATTATCCTTTTCCATTGGGTGAACTTCAACCAGGTAAGTTGATTCATTCAATGAATTATGATGATAAACAAAAAGAACAATTATTGAGTGGTTCGGCATTGGAATGGCTTGGACTCAAAAAATCAGATTTTGCTTTTATGCAATCTTGGGATGTAGTTTAGGTTTATTTACTTAGTTCGTACAAAACAGGTTTTGAAGGAACAGCATCAATTTCTAAAGACGGAATTTGAATATTTAATAAATAAATTCCGTCTTTAATTTTATTATCTGCAAAAATAAGTTCGGTAATAGTGGCGTTTTTTCGGACTTGTGAAAAGTCATTTTTGCTATTTTTATCTAAACTATTAGTAAGAATATTCCAAAACCCTTTATGCACTGATAATTTTCCTTTGTCCCATTCTCTATCCACTGAAGGCAAATCTAAAAGTAAATGATTGATATTTTTTTGAGCTAAAAACTTGCCTATACTTGGATCTAAATAAGGAGGATTTTGACCTGAATAATTTCTAGTTTTTTTATCATCAGAGTTTGGAAGAGTGCGAATGATGAGAGCTTCGTAAGGAATAGAATTAGTATCTTCAATATCTATCTTTTCTAATTCATCTAATTTTTCTTCAAGATGTTTTTTCAAAACTACTTCATCATCAATTTCTGCAATTTCTCTTAATTGGCTAAGCTCCTCGTTTTGTAAGTATTCTTCTGTAATTTTGGTAGGTTCTATACTAATCATACGAGCGACAAACCAAAATGTTTGTAGACATTGATTAATTGTAACATTTTCCTTTTCTTGGTTATTCAAATGCCCATAACATTCTGTATGTGTGCCATTTCCGTGTGGTGTAAGACTTACTCTTTGATAATTACAAACTCCTCCTTCTGCAACACTTCCAATAAAAACATCTTCAAAACTAATAGTTTTAAAAGTAGGTTCTTCAGCATGATAACAATTTGGATTTACTGTCTTTTCTGCATTTCCTGCTTGCAATGGAATAGAAATGTCTAGTGGTTTTGATAAATCGGCTGTATAAGTTATGTTGTTGATTGAATACTGGATTTTCATAATTAAAAATAGAAAGTGTGTTTTAGACTAGTATTATTACCCTAAAATTGCTAATTTTCACTTTTATAAACAATAGTAACTCAAAAACTATTTATATCAAATTGTATTTACATTTTTTAAACTTGTTAAGTCTGATGTCAAAGACAAGCCTTTAACCTACAATTTTTTTATTTGTATTTAACTCTAAAATCTAACTTCCTACCTCTAAATTTATTTTTATGGATTTATTCCACGCCTTTACTGTTCTTATTGTGCTTTCTGCTGCCTTTGCTTATATCAATTATCGATATTTGAAACTTCCCACTACAATTGGTTTGATGCTTATTGCGTTATTGGCTTCACTCGTTATTGTTGGATTGGGACAGTTTAATCCAGCTATTTTTCAAAAGGCGCAAGAGCTTGTCAGAAGTGTAGATTTTTCTAAAGTTTTGATGGAAGTGATGCTTAGTTTCTTGCTTTTTGCTGGTGCGCTTCACGTAGATACACCTACTCTTGCTAAGGAACGAACACCAATTATTATTTTTGCTACAATTGGAGTTACAGCTTCTACTTTTATTATTGGAACGGCAATGTATTTCATTTTGGGCTGGTTAGGACTTGGTGTAGATTATATTTATTGTTTGCTTTTTGGTTCTTTGATTTCACCTACTGACCCTATTGCTGTTTTATCGATTCTGAAAAGCGCAAAAGTTCCTAAAAATTTAGAAGTTAAGATTGCAGGAGAATCACTTTTTAATGATGGGGTGGCTGTGGTTGTTTTTCTGACAATTTTTCAAATGGCAGAAAAAGGAGTAGAAAATACTGAATTTTTGGATGTTGTAGAGCTTTTTGCTGTTGAGGCAATTGGAGGAATTGCGTTTGGTTTGGCTTTAGGTTGGGTATGTTACAAACTGATGTATTCGATTGATAATTATGTTGTTGAAGTCTTGATTTCTTTGGCAATTGTAATGGGTGGATATGCACTTGCTGCGTATTTGCATACTTCAGGACCTTTGGCTGTTGTGGTGGCTGGTCTTGTGATGAGCGCAAAAGGAAGAGAATTTGCGATGTCAGATTTGACGAGAGATTATGTAGATAAATTTTGGGAACTCATAGATGAAGTACTAAACGCTGTTTTGTTTGTTTTGATAGGTTTGGAAGTTTTAGTGCTAACTTTTGATGGTAAATATTTAATTGCTGGTGTTATTGCGATTGTGGTGGCTCTTTTATCTCGTCTTATTTCGGTAGGTTTGCCTATTTCGTTTATGAAATTAAAACGAGATTTTATTCCAAATACAATTCTGATTCTGACTTGGGGAGGTCTTCGTGGAGGTATTTCGGTAGCTCTTGCGCTTTCTCTTACGCCAGATATGGGAAGGGATTTATTTGTAACAATTACATACGTTGTTGTAGTATTTTCTATTTTGGTTCAAGGTCTGACTGTTAAGAAATTAGTAAAACAAGAAATTGTAAAGGAGGATTAATTATAAAAAATCATTCTTGCTAGTTTGGAAAGACAGGGTTAAAACCCTGTCCAATTTATAATATATAGTAGATTTTGAAAATATATCTCTGATAAAAGATATAAAAGTAGTTTTTTGAGTTTGAGTTGTAAGAAAAAACAAAACACATGACCAAACGTGTAATTTTACCAATCATAGTTCTGTCTCAATTTTGCTGTACTTCGTTGTGGTTTGCAGGAAATGCCGTAATGAGTGATTTAATAATCGCTTTTGGTCTTCCTACTGATGCCTTGAGTTCGCTTACTTCTGCTGTTCAGTTTGGTTTTATAAGTGGAACATTGATTTTTGCACTTTTGATGATGGCTGATCGTTTTTCGCCTTCATTAGTATTCTTTGTTTGTGCTATTTTGGGTGCTTTGTGTAATTATTTTACAATTTTTGAAGGGAATAATTTATCTACTCTTTTATTATTTCGTTTTCTAACTGGTTTTTTCTTAGCAGGAATTTATCCAGTAGGAATGAAAATAGCATCAGATTATTATCAAAAGAGCTTAGGAAAATCACTAGGTTATTTAGTGGGAGCTTTAGTTATCGGAACGGCTTTTCCTCATCTTTTGAAAAGCATTCAAAGTTTGGATTATTTTCACAACTCTCAATATTCACAAAGTATATTTTCTTGGCGTTTGGTTATACAAGCAACTTCGCTGATTGCTGTTTTGGGAGGAGTTTTGATGTTTGCTTTTGTTCCAAACCATTCCATCAATCGTTCTGGAAAATCAGCACAAAAAATAAAACTTACAGCTTTCTTTCAAGTCTTCAAAAGTGCTGATTTTCGTTTGGCAGCCTTTGGATATTTTGGGCATATGTGGGAGTTATATACCTTTTGGGCATTTATTCCTATTATTTTACTGACTTATTCTGAATTACACCCAGAAATAAATTTGAATATTTCCTTTCTTTCTTTTCTAATTATTGGCTTAGGAAGTTTTGCTTGTGTAATTGGTGGCTATCTTTCGGAGCGTTTCGGAACTAAGAAAGTTGCCTTTGCATCTTTATCGCTTTCTACGCTTTGTTGTCTTGTTTCTCCTCTTATTTTTTATGCAGATTCTTATTTTTTATTGATTACTTTTCTCATTTTTTGGGGTTTGGTAGTGATTGCAGATTCTCCCCTTTTTTCTACTTTGGTGGCTCAAAGTGCCATTTCAGAACTAAAAGGAACAGCACTCACGATTGTAAATTGTATTGGTTTTGCTATTACGATTGTCAGTATTCAGTTTATAAATATGCTTTCTGATTTTCCTAATTTTATCAATGAAAAGTATATTTTTGTGTTTTTAGCTTTAGGGCCTTTTTTGGGTTTGGTGGCTTTGAGGGGGAAATAATGTTAAATGATATTTTAAAATGGCGTACCTTTGGATATGCGATCAGAAAAATAAAAACCAATTATTAATATAACTATCAAAAATGATAGATCAATCAATTTTTATAATAGTAGATGAACAAGATTTACAGAAAGTAATTACTCAACTCATTGATTCGGTTAGTTTTATTCAACCTCCTGTAGTTACTAATAACAAATTTTGTTCTGATTTGTGGTTAAAGTATAAAGATGAGAAATTCTATTTTTCTTTATATTCACAAGAAATAGATAATAAAGTTATATTAGATTTTGATTGTGTTGATAGACAGTTTTCAACTTTCTTAGTTGAAAATCCTAAATCTACTCTCCAATTTTTTCTTACTTCTGTAGTAAAGGGTTATTGTGCCTATTGGGTTGTTAATCCTCCTGATTTAGAATTAGAGACTATATATAAAGAACTTACGCAATCAAAAGAAAGAAAACTTATCGAAGTATCATGGTTAGTTTTTATTAATGAACTTGTTTAACTTCATCAATTTCATGTTTTTCATCGAAAAGGTAATATCATTTCTTCAAATCTATTTTATGTAACCTAGAAATAATTGCATCTTTATCTCTTCCCATTATTTTGGTTATTTCTTTTATAGTATGTCCTAAATGAAATAAATCTTTGAGCTGAGCCTCTTCTTTTATAGTCCAACGTTTATAAGTATTTTCTTTAGTTTTTTTGACTTCTTTGGTAGTAGATAATTTTACAGGGACAATTTTTTTAGGTTTGATTTTTTGATGAACTTCTTGCTCCCTTTTCTTTTTTTCTTGTATAGGCTTTACTTTTACTTCTTTTTTCTCTTGAATTGGTTGAGGTGCAGTCAGTTTTTCTGCCCAAAATAAAAAGTGTTTTCTAAAATCTTCCGTTTTGATGTCGTTTCGATAGTCTAAGGCTTGTATAAAGTTATCATAAACACCTTCAAAATCTTTGTTTTTAGCTGCTTGTCTTGTTTTTTTATAATAAAAATCTGCTTTTCCATCATTTATTTCTTGTGAAATGGCAGCTTTTGATGTTTCTGTTTTGGCAAATGCCATCACTCTTTTATCGGTTTTGATAGCTCTGTGAGGAATGGGAGAAGCCAAAACCAATCCTTCAAAGGAAGTACAACGACTCAGCGCAACATAAACCTGACCTGCTGCAAAAGCATTTCCTACATCTGCAATTATTTTTTCAAAAGTAAGTCCTTGACTTTTATGAACTGTGATTGCCCACGCTAGTTTTATAGGATACTGCGTAAATGAACCTAGTTCTTCTTCTTCTATTTTTCCTTTTTCATCGTTCCATTTGTATTTTATATTTTTCCAAACCTGTTGTTCTACCTCAATTTGATTTTTTGCTTCATCTTCTACAATTATTTTTTCACCTTCTACTCGTATTATTTTCCCAATTTTTCCATTGTAATATTTTTTGTCTTTATCGTTTTTGACAAACATCACTTGAGCATTAATTTTTAGTTCAAGATTTCTATTAGTTGGAAAGTTTTTATCTGGAAATTCTTCTTCTACAGTAGCATTAAAGGTTTGTAAAGAAGTAGTCAGACGAGCTAATTTTTCAGCATTTATTTCACTTACTTTTTCATTGTGCGTACAAAGCATGATACAGTTTGTATATTTTTCAAAATCAAAATTAGGTTCATATTTTGTATTCAGACCCTGCAGTTGGTCGTAAGTAAGATTACTATTTCTTATTTTGTTGAGAAGATTGATAAAACGCTGATCTTTCTGACGGTATATTTTTTTGAGTTCTATGTAAATAGGTTCTATTTGCTGAATTACCTTTGAGCTAAAGAAAAACTCACTCTCATAATATTCCATCAAAATTTCTTTGTGTTCATCTTTCATCACTGGAGGAAGTTGAAAGGTATCACCAATCAAAAGAACCTGAACACCACCAAAAGGAACAGTTTCTTTTTTGCGAAAAATACGTAAAAGTCGATCTATTACATCCAATAAATCACAACGCACCATCGAAACTTCATCAATAACTAAAATCTCTAAACTAGTAATAATTTTTCGCTTTTCTTTAGAGTAAACAAAGTGTTCGAAAATAGTGCTTTTATCCTCATCGCCCATTTTGGAGTCTTTTCTCAAGCGTTTGTCATTTGGAACATACAAACTAGGAGCTATCTGAAAAAATGAATGTATCGTTTGTCCACCTGCATTGATAGCTGCCACACCTGTAGGCGCAACAATGACCATATTTTTATTGATGGTCGTTTTGAGGTATTTCAAGAAAGTAGTTTTTCCTGTTCCTGCTTTTCCAGTCAGATAAATAGTCTTTTCTGTATGTTTAATAAGGTCTAAGGCATTATTAAACTCTATATTTTCTCTGTCTAATTCTATGTTATCTACAATCATTCTTTTATTTCTTTCAATTTTATTAGTACACTTTTTTCAAAAGTTCTATATTTTTGTTTAAAGATAAAAAATATATAAAAAACTTTGTCAGTAGTTGTAAGGTAATCCGAAACAACTCTGACAATAGTTTGTGGTATAAAATAGTGTATTTAAAATTGATTATTTTATCAAAATTTCAACTTTTCTAACTTCAACTTTTTAGCTACTTCTTCCAAATCTTTTACGACAGGTTCTAAAATAGGAATTCCATTTTTAAGACGATAGGCTTTATTTTCTAATTCAGGCTCTCCTGGAATAATTACTCTTTGAGACTCATCAATAGGAGTAGCATTTTTAAAACGACGAATCCAATTATCCATGTGAGATTTGAATTCTTCTTTTGGACGGAAACCATCTACTCTCATTGCACCCAAAAAATGTCCCAAACCTTGTCCCACAGGGTCAGATGGCAAAGGCAAAAAGCTAACAAATGGAGGTGCCCAAGGACCATAACCTGCCCCAGAAAGTACAGCCGAAAGAATATCGACAGCCGAACCCAAACAATATCCTTTATGATTACTTCGCATTGGATCAGAGCCTAAAGGTAAAAGTGCGCCACCTTCTTTTAAAGCAGCAGCATTATTGGTAGTATTTCCATCTTTGTCTTGCACCCAACCATTAGGAGCATCTTCATTTTTTCGTTGTAAAATTTCTAATTTTCCATTTGCTACTGTTGTTGTGGCAAAATCAGCTACAAAATCATTTTCTTCTCCTGCTGGAACAGCTATTGCAATCGGATTTGTTCCTAACATGCGCTCTTTTGAATGTGTAGGAGCAACCAATGGACTTGCATTTGTCATTGCCCAACCTATCATATCTTTTTCTGCTGCAAGCATGGAATGATAGCCTGCAATTCCGAAATGATTTGAATTTTTGACAGAAATCCATCCAGAGCCTACATTTTCAGCCTTTTCAATAGCTACTTGCATTGCTTTTGGCGCAACAACCAATCCCAAACCTGCATCTGCATCAATGGTTGCCGTACTTGGAGTTTGATAAGTAACTTTCCAATTTGGAGTAGGATTTATGCGTCCTGCTTCCCACAAACGCACATAACCAGTCAGACGAGCAACCCCATGAGAATCTATCCCACGCAAATCAGCAGCTAACAAAACGTCAGCAGCCAAAAGAGCATCATCTTTTGGACAACCCATTTGAATAAAAACATCAATTACAAATTCTTTGAGAGTAGTATCTTTTATAATGAACATATAAATTTTCTTTTTCTTGAAATAGAAGAGGAAGTTGTTTAAGAATAGGTTTTACAGGTATGTTTGTTGGTGTCGCTACGCTAAAACACCAACAAAGGCTGTGTCATTTTTCCTTAGAGCTGAGTTTGCAAACCCAGTTCTAAGGAAAAATGAGTATTAGCTTCGCTGACTTACAGTTCTTAAACGACTTCGAGGAATAGTTTTAATCTTTCAAAATTAAGAAAAAAAATCACTATTAATAACCTTGCTTTTTTAGTCTTTCTTTTATTTTTCCTTTTCGAATAAAATTTCTTTTACTGTTCCTTCTGCTGCTACCTCAAAAGCATCTATTTTTCCTTTTTTATTTCTTTGAAAAGAAAGTCTCATTCTTTGATTTGTTCCAAACTCATCTTTTCTTCTTGAAGATAATTGTATGTTTTCATTATTTGGAAAAGAAAGAATTAATTTACTGTCTTTTTGAAAAATTTGATAAGTAACATCTAGCTCATCAGAATAAAATTTTCCTATATAGTCGTTTGTATTGACTTTCTCTTTTTTAAATAAATCTATTTTTTCAAAATAAAATACTCCTCCTCCAAAATTCACAGTCAAATCCATGTCTTTATTATTATTTTCTTTTGAAATATTATAAAAATTATAGACTACATTTTTAGCATTGATACGATGAAAAGTATTTTTTGATTCTGTCAGTAATGAAATTGCATTATTTCCCATATTGGTTTTTACTTTTAAAGTGTCATTTTCTATAAAAAAATTCATCAATAAATCACTATTTAGTTCTTGATATGAACCTAAAAGCAGATTTAATTCTTCTTTAGAATGTTGATAATCAGCTTTTTCTATTTTATTCTTGTTTTCTTTTTGAGTAACTAATTTTTCCAAAATATCAAATGCAATTCCTTGAGCATTAATATGTTCAGAGTTGGTATAAACCATAATAGATATTTCTTTTTTGGGAACACAAACAAAATAAGAACGCATTCCTACATCTCTTCCTCCGTGTCCTACCAAATTATTTCCTTCAAACTGCCACACAAAAACACCACGAGCCTGTGTTATGAAAGAACCATCATTAAGAGCATCTTTTGTGGTTAAAAATTTGGCAATATAAGCAAACTCATGAGTATCATCTAAAAATATTTTTGACCATTTTGCCATATCTGAAATGGTACTCCCTACACCTCCAGCTCCTACACATAATGTTAGAGATTTTGGGTGTTTATACGTTTCTCCATCAAAATAATATCCACAGGCTTTGTTAGGAACAATATTTTCCAAATCATTTTTATAAAATGTAGATTTCATTTCTAAAGGCTCAAAAATTTCTTCTTTTGCAAACTCTGAAATTGTTTTTTTAGAAACTCGCTCTATAATGAGAGCCAAAAAGACATAATTTGTATTTGAGTACAACATTTTTTTTCCTGCAATATCATTCACTCCACGTTGGCGAAACATCAAATCTTGAATCATTTTGTTAGTATAACCTCTATGTTGATAATCAAATCCTTGTAAGCTCAGAAGTACATTGTGATTACGGATTCCACTTGTGTGATTCAGAAGGTGCTTTATACGAATAGTATCTCTATAAAAAAGGAGTTCTGGAATATATTTTCTAACATCATCTTCTACACTCAAAAGTTGTTTTTTTTCTAAAATTGCAATACAAGCAGCCGTAAATTGCTTAGTAACTGAAGCCAAACCAAAAACGGTACTGTCATTAAAAGGAACTTGATATTCTAAATTTGCTAAACCTGTATAATTGTGATAAGTGAGTTTTCCTTGTTGAGTAATCCCAATAGTAACACCTAAATCTTGATTTTGAGTATTTTTTTGGAGGATAGAATCAACTCTTGATTTCCAATCTAGTGGATAATTTTGAGAAAAAGTAGTTCTACTAACTAAACAAAATAATAGCATTAGAAAAAGGTAAACCAGACGGATTAAAGATAATTTTTTCATTAGAAGTATTTTTTAGAAGACAATAGTATCCTAGCCAAAGAAATAAACTGATTATTACTCTGAGAAATTTTTATTAGAAAATAAAGAGGTAAAAAATAGCCTTCTACTCTTTTGAGAAACACATTTTAGAAGGCTACTAATAGAATTAGGTTAAGCTAACCGAACTGATTTTTGATAGAGCTGATAAAAGAAAATAGGCAGAAAAATACAGGCAAAAATACCACAACCAACAGCAAATAAAATGCTTGAGTAAGGGAAATGTAATCCTTTGAAAATCATTCCGATACTTATCAAACTTCCAGCAAAAAGACCTATAAAAAGTCTGATTTTGTCCATCATTACAAGGCTTGTGCGATTACGAAAAGCTAAAGTAGCCAAACTAGGTAAAACAAAAAAGAGCAAACTAATATTACCTATCTGTAATAATGTATTAGCATAAGGTAAATTTAAATGCTTGAAAAGCAAATAAATAGAAAGCGTAAAAGCTGTAATAAAGCTAGAAAAATACAAGATACGTTTCATAGTAAGTTGGGTTTTGAAATGGATAATAAAAAATAATTCTTCTTCTATTTCGCCAACTCCATTGGGAGCAATAGAAACAGAAGCCTCTTTGATGCTTTCCTCAAAAGAAAAGCCTTCACTCATTTTGCTTTCTACAAAACAACAAAAGTGGTCTAGCAAACTGTCTTGCAAATCAGTATCTTGAAGAGAGTTTTTAAAAACACGTTCACAAATTAGTTCTACTTGATTTTCATTAAGTGTTACCATAAATTGGTTCAGTAGTAATTAGATGATGGATTGTACTCAAAAACTCTAAAAGTTCGTTGATTGCCTTGGCAGTTGCTGTTTCTCCTGCTGGTGTAAGATGATAATATTTTCGCACTCGCTTTCCTATCATCATTTTTTCACATTCAATTAAGCCATCAGCTTCTAGTTTGTGAAGAGCAGGATAAAGAGAACCTTCTTTTATCAATACTTTGCTATCAGTAGTTTCTTTGACACATTGTGCTAACTCATAACCATACATTTTGCCTTTTTCGGAAAGCAAACGAAGAATGATTGTGGTTAGTGTTCCTTTGAGTAATTCGGTGGTTGGATTTGTCTTCATTTTTACATAGATTTTTAATACATCGTAAATCTATGTATTTATACTCAAAGCACAAAAAAAAGTTGCATTTTTACTGCAACTTTTTTATTTTTTTTCAAATCTCTTTTTTTAAAACTCTATTTTTTCTTGTTTGGATTAGATAATCTCATCTCCTCACAATCATTAGAGAGTTTATATATGCTCATTTTCTCTTTTACAGCAAAGCCCATTTTCATTCCTTCAAAGATGATGTATATTTTCTCATTATTAGATTCTGTTTCTAATTGCGCCACTTGTTTTTGTCCTTTTGTATCATTATAAGTCAAAATATACTTATTATTTTCTTTTTTTACGGAAGTAAGTTGATACATCATAATATCATACAAACCTGCCATTACAAACATAGGTTCTCCATTGCTGACATCAAAATAGAAAGTGCTTATAGGCTCACCACATTGTGTATAAATAATTTCTATATTGTCTTCTGTTGCAAGTCCAATATAAGTTTTGTCTTGAAAAGTAGCTAGGTATTTATTTTTATCTGCACTTTGTGCTTGGCTAGAAAAGCAAATCAATAAAGTTAAGAAAACACTAAAAATGAATCCTAAAGATAAAATTCGTAATCTTTTATTTTGTGCTTTTATTTCTTGTTCTGCTGTAATAGAGGTTGCTTTTGTCAAAGTTGTGTTAGAAATGTTTTTAGGATGGTTCATTAAGGTATAGGATTTGAGATAAATTTGATGTAAAAACTAACAAATTGATAGAGAAATAATTTATATTATAGTTTAATAGTAATACGTTTTCAATAAATTGTGATAAATGACGTTCTTTTATTAAGGCTTTTTAATAAGACACAACTTATAAGATAGCCAAAACTGCTTTGTTATTTTTGAAGCAAATTTTGAGCAAATTTTGATAATTAGGACAGAAAAATGAAAGAAAATTATTAGTTTTACCAAATATTTTATAAAACTACGATTAATTTGAATGGTCTTACTACACCAAACTAATTTTGTTAATTATAAAAAACAACCTTTAAAAATCTTTTGTTATAGAATTTGTTTAGAATACAAAAAATAAATCACTACAAAAAACAAAATAAAACAATCCATATTCCATATTATGTTTGCAATTATGACTTCAACTCCTTTTTCTATCTCTCTCAAAAAAATAGGGATATTTCTGATGCTCTTTGTAGCAGTTCTTATTTTTTCTACTAACCAACTACAAGCTCAAGTTAGCATGAGTGTGGCTGCACGTTATCAAAAATTTATTGCAGGTGAAGAAGATCGTTTTCCTTTTGGAAAAGTAGAAGACTTCCCTCCCTTTGCTGGATTAGAGGCACGACTAAATATAGGGATAAGCTACAAAACAGCTCTTACTTTGGAAGGCTCATATATGTTAGGAACAAAACGTGGTGAATTTGTATACTCTGATATTATTACTAGCAAAAGTACAGGTGCTGAACTAAGTGCTAATTTGCGTTATTATCTTTTTGGAGCTTATAATGACAGAGGAGGCTTTTATACCTATGGTGGAATGAGTGGAGGAATGTATACAATTGACTGGACATTAAAAGATTATGAGCCTAATGACGGTTTTCGTGTTTTTCCAGAGGGTAATTACTTTCAAGACCAACAGTTTTGGCTTTTGAGTTTGAATGCTGGAATTGGTGCAGAAGTTTATACAGGTTCTTTTTATATTTTTGCTGAAGGTGGTGGTTCTTATCGTTTCAAAGACTACGTTTCGAATGTAACAGCTTATACACCTCACTTACATCATTTTTGGAGAGCTAATTTTGGAGTTCGTATTCCTTTTGGTGGTGGTCCTCAATAAACAATTAGAAATTCATAAAAAAATCAATTCATATAAAATAATAGCCTATTCTATGTTTCATTCAATTAGAAATACAAATAAATTTGTATCCAAATTTGCTTACACCTTTTTAGCTCTTTTTGCTTTTTTTGCTGTTGCTTGTGAGTCTGACAATGATGATAATCCTTTAGCCGTCTCTACAATGGAAGGATATGTAGCCGATTGCCTTTATTGGAATACAAATATACCCAAAGTACAAAGCTTTGGACAAGATTCATTGGGAAGGGACACTATCTTGACAGTAGAAGGAAATTCATTAATTGATGGAAGTGAACTTTATTTATTCATTCCTTATCCTGCTGTTGGCTCTTTTATAGTAGCACCTCGTGATACTACAGATACTATTGGTCTTCCAATACCAATTATTCGTTATAAAGGAGAAGATGTTCCCTCAGGCACAATTAATATTACTCGTTTCGATACTGTTCGTTATATTTTAGAAGCTGATTTTAACTTTAGCTTTGATAAAATTACAGAATCTGACACTACAATAGATACTACATCTGTTGAGTTTACGAGAGGAAAAATTAAAGCTGCTTATTTGCGACTAAGATAATTATACTGAGTTTATCTAATAGTTTTATATATCAAAAAACCTAAGAATATATATTTATTCTTAGGTTTTTTTGCTTCAAAATACTTCTATTTTTTTATAGAATTATGAATAATCATTTCAATAAATTTAGTATAAAATAATTTGGGTGCTACTCAATTTAATCAAAAAAAGCGAAAGACATTTTATAAAAATATCTTTCGCTTTTGCTATACCTTGCCAACCGTCAAGATTGTATTTGAAATAACAAAACAATTTATTTCTTTTTCGGCATCCAGTTTTCAGGTTTATCTCTCCATTTTGTAAGAATTGCATGGTCTTCTTCTTGCAAATAATTTAGAGAAATAGCTTGTTCAACTAGCGTAGAATAATCACAAAGCACCTTTAAATCAATAGCTGCTTGTGAAAAATTACGTGTTGCACGGTCAAAACCATATGTAAAAATGGCTGCCATTCCGATTACTTTTGCTCGTGTAGATTGCAATACATGAACAGCTGCAAGAGAACTTTGTCCTGTTGAAATCAAATCTTCAATCAGAACAATTTTATCATCAGCATTGAGTTTTCCTTCAATCTGACTTTGTGTTCCATGTTCTTTTGGTTTTGCACGTACATACAGCATTGGCAAATCCATTTCTTGAGCCACAAGAGCAGCTTGTGGGATTCCTGCTGTCGCTACTCCTGCAATTGCAGTAACATTTGGAAATGACGTTTTTATCATCTCTACTAATGCTTTAGTAATAAAAGTTCTTACTTTCGGATAAGAAAGTGTCAGACGATTATCGCAATAAATAGGAGAGTTCCAGCCTGAAGCCCATTGAAAGGGTTCATGAGGACGTAATTTTACTGCTTCAATTTCTAAAAGCATTGAAGCAATTTGATGAGCAACAGAAGAAAAGTTTTCTGTTTGTAATTCTGATTGTGGATTGGTTTCTTTCATAACACAAAGATAATTATTCAATAAGTAATTATAAACTGAAAAGATAACAAACTCAATTAAAAATCCACAATTATGATAAATCAATTAGAAATTAAGATTGGTTTAAGTAAGTATAACTTCATTTCTCAATACATTAAAAAAAGAAAATTAAAATTTGAAGATTATTTTTATCTAAAAATTGGCTCTGTATTATATTTTTATGAAAAATAATTTGAGCATAAACTAACTATTCTGTATTTTTGTAGTTAGTTTCGATAATTGTTATCTAATTTGAAGCAAGCTAAAAGTATTTTTTTCTAGTATTTTTATTTTATTCATCTTAGAAAACACACTTTTATTTTTTGAAACTTAGTATATAAAGTATAATCCATCAACCCAAAACCTACAACTATTATCAAAGCACCTGGTTACAAATCTACGAAACGCTATAAATTATCGTCATTCAAGTTTGATTTACCTCAAGAATTGACAGCGAAATACCCTACTGATAATCGTGATGACTCTCGCCTTATGGTTGTCCATAGGGATACAGGCGTTATCGAACACAAAATGTTCAAAGATGTATTAGATTATTTTGGGGAAGGCGACAAAATGATTATGAACGACACAATGGTTTTTCCTGCTCGTTTGTATGGCTACAAAGAAAAAACAAATGCCAAAATTGAAGTTTTCTTATTGAGAGAATTAAATTCGACATCACACCTTTGGGATGTGCTTGTTGATCCAGCTCGTAAAATTAGAGTGGGTAACAAACTATTTTTTGGAGACGGAGAACTAGTAGCAGAAGTTATCGATAATACTACTTCAAGAGGTCGTACTATTCGTTTTTTATACGATGGCGAGCCTGAAGAGTTTTATAAAACATTAGAAGAGCTAGGAGAAACTCCTCTTCCTCGTGAAATTGGTAGAGAAGCCGAAGAATCAGACAAAGAACGTTACCAAACTATATTTGCAAACAAAAAGGGTGCAGTTGCAGCTCCTACGGCTGGTCTTCACTTTACACCTCAACTTCAAAAAAGATTACAATTACAAGGAACAAGTTTTCATCCAATTACTCTTCATTTGGGTTTGGGAATGTTTCGTCAAGTAGAAGTAGAAGATTTGACAAAACATAAAATGGATTCTGAAAACTTTGAAGTAGGAGAAGAAACTGTAAAGGCTGTAAATGAAGCAATTGATGCCAAGAAGAAAATTTGTGCCGTGGGTACTACTTCTTTACGTGCTTTAGAGTCATCTGTTTCTGCAAATGACCATTTGAAACCAAATGGAGGCTGGACAGACAAGTTTATTTTTCCTCCTTACGAATTCAAAATTTGTAATGCTCTCATCTCTAACTTTCACTATCCACAATCTACTCTACTAATGATGAATTGTGCCTTTGGTGGTTACGAATTAGTCATGGAAGCATACGAATTAGCTATTAAAGAAAAATATCGTTTCTTTAGTTATGGTGATGCAATGCTTATTATATAAACTAGATTAAGCAGAAAAACTCAATTTCTTATTTAATTCAACTAATTAATTAGAAATTGAAACAAAATCTACAAAAATCCTTTTATTTATGATAATAAAAGGATTTTTTATTTGATAAAATCACTAGTAATTTTAAATTTATAATAATGAACAAAGAACGTTTATATGATGCTTTTGGCGAGCTGATTTATGCACTTGCTATGGCAGATGGACTTATCCAACCAGAAGAAATACACGCCTTAAATACTATTTTACAAGGACATCCTTGGGCTTCTCAAATAAAATGGTCTTTTAATTATGAAGCCAGTAAAAAACTTGACTTGAAAGAGGTTTATAAAAAGGCTTTAGATACATTTACACAACACGGACAAGATGAGGAATATGTTTACTTAATAGAAATTTTGCAAAAAGTAGCTAAAGCAAGTGATGGAATTGATGCCGTAGAACAAGAGATAATTGAGCTTTTTCAAAAAGACTTGAAAGAAAATTTTATTATTGAAATGGAAAAAAGACAGTTAGTTTAAAAAAATAATTCTAAAAAGTGATGCTAAATTTATTCAAACCTCCTATCTCTCTAAAAAAATGGATAGGCATTGCTTTTTTACTACTCATTTTTTGGCTAATTCTACTCACTTTTCTTTATGCCCCAACACTAATTCGAAGTATCTTTTTGAAAGATTTGTATTTAGATAAATTAAAATTCGAACAGACTGATATTTATGTAAATCCTGCAATGAATAAAGAGGAACGACAAAATATCATTATTCTTTATAAAAAATCAAGAATTCGTATTGATTCACTTTTTGGAAGTAGTCGGGCACGACCTTCTATTTTAGTAGGAACTACTAATGAAGTAATGCAACGTTTTGGTAATTCCAATGCTCAAGGACAGACAGGAATGACTCATCTGACTCCTTTTGGAACTTACATTATTCTTTCTCCTGAAGGAACAAATATCGATGTTTTGAGTCACGAACTCTCTCATGCTGAACTTATTGAAAGATTAGGTTGGCAAACAAGAAGAAATAAAATACCTATTTGGTTTGATGAAGGTTTGGCTATGCTTGTAGATAAACGCTTTGAATATTGGACAACTTTACAACAAGATTGGCGAAATCTTATAGATATAGAAAAAAATGATTCTAATATCAATTCAAATTCTGATTTTTATTCTACTACTCCTTTAGACTCAGATTCTTTGTCTCTTTCATCTTTTGAATTACAAAACCTTCAAACAACAGAGCAGTTTTTTACGGAAAATGCTCAAATACATTACTTTTTATCACAAGAAGAAGTTGCTCGTTGGTATACTGAAAAAGGACAAAAAGGACTTTTACAATTGATTGAAAATTTGAAAGAAAATAGTTTTGAAGATAGTTATAATGTAGAAAAATCTACCCAATAATATTAAAAAAAATATATTTGATAGGTTTCTAAAAACTACAAAGCAGGATTTTACTTCTGATTTTATACATCTAATTCTATTTTCTTATTTTACCTTCTCAGGATATACTTCTCTTATAATATGTTTCAAAGCTTCATTGGTAAGAGGTTTTTGAGAATATGATTTTATTTCCTCATATTTTGTTATATTTTGACGTTCAATGTCAGGCGCAGAAGTAGAAAGCATACAAACTACAACTCCTTTTTTCTGTTCTTTATCTAATTTTTTGTATTCTTCCAAAAAGTCCCAACCATTCAAACCTGGCATGTTTATGTCTAAAAAGATAAGGTCTGGATTAGGATATTCTCCATTTTCCTTCGTTTGCAAATAATCAAGAGCTTCTTGCGCTCCCAATTTTACTACAATCTCATTAGTTACGTCAGCTTTCTTGATTACTCTGCTGTGAATATAATTATCAGCTTCAGAGTCGTCAATAAGCAAGATTTTATTTAATTTAGATTTCATAGTTGTTGTGATTTAGGTTTTTAGAAATAGTAAAATAAAATGTAGTCCCTTCATCAATTTGAGACCTAACACCTATTTTACCCTTGTGTAAAGAAACTATTTTTTTACAAAATGCAAGTCCAATTCCTTGTCCTTCATATTTTGAATTACGATGCAATTTAGCAAAAATACCAAATATTTTTTTCTGATGTTCTTCTGGAATACCAATACCATTATCTTTAACAGCAAATTTCCATCTTTGGGACTGTTCTTCTACTGAAATTTCTATTACTGGAGGTGTATTTTCTTTACTGAACTTTAGAGCATTAGTTATAAGATTTTGAAAAAGTTGCCTTATTTCTAAACTAAAACCTTCAATAGTAGGAAGTCTATCATAAGAAATAGTAGCCTGTTTTTTTTCAATTAATAATGATAAATCTTTTTTAAGATCATATAAAAGAACATTTAATTCTATTTTTTCAATTTCACTAGATTTTCCAATTCTTGAATAATTAAGAATTCCATCAATCATATTTTTCATTCTTTCAGCAGCCGAAGTAATAAAGTTAAAATTTTGCTTTGCTTCTGCGTCAAATTTATCTCCATAATCTTCTTCAAGTATAGTTATCATACTTGTAATAGTACGCAACGGCTCATTCAAATCGTGAGAGGCAATATAAGCAAAACGCTCTAACTGTTCATTTTTTTCTTTTAAAGTCTCTCTTCTTTGCTCTAATTCTGTATTTGATGCCACCAAATTATCAATGAGAGGACGCAGAATAGAATAAATATTATAAAAGATAAATAACATAGCAATTGAAGCAACAATTTGTATTGCTAAAATTATTTTATTGAGAATAATAATTTCTTCTCTACTTTCTTGAAAATCTTCATACGTTTCTTTACCTAATTTTTTGATTTGAGTCCTTATTCCATCCATCGTTCTTTTGCCTGTTCCCGTCTTTACTACTTCTATAGCTTTCTCTGATTGATTATTTTCTATATAATAAATAGTTGTTTTTATTTTATCATATTTTTTAGTTATGAGTATTTTTACACTATCTAAATTATTTTTAAAATTAGGATTTTGACTGGGATAATTTTCTATTTCTTTTAATGCTTTAGCTGTTTTTTCGATAGATTCATAATAAGGTTCTAAATATTTTTTATCGGTTGTAATTACAAATCCTCTTTGTCCTGTTTCTGCATCTTGCATAGAAGACAAGAGATCACCTAATTCATTTTCTAAAACTAAAATATCATTTAATCTTTTTTGAACATTATTTTCAATATTCTGAGAAACAAAATATCCTACTAAAAGAATAAGTATAAGTCCTAAACCAATAGATAAAGTACGGACAATCCTACGGCTTTCTATTTGTTTCTTATGAATTTTTTTGTCTTGTTGAGGCTTTTGAAAGGGCATAAAAATAAAGTAGATTAAAAAATAAGTCTAAAAAATGAGATAGAAAAATAGCTATTTACTAAAAAGTTCCTATTTGTTACAAACAACAAATAGGAACTCTCAGATACAACTCAAAAAATATATTTTGGTTATAAATTTACAGTTAAATTTTAAGCTCTACTATTAAAAACCTTTTTTTACATAGGTGGTGGTGGCAATGGTGGTGGCACACTTCCAAAAAAGCCTTGTAGTTCTGCTACTTTTTCGGCTGCTGCCCATTCTGCCATTCCTGCTTTCCATACATAAGAAGTACGAGTAATTTGTCCACTTTGTATCATCTTTTGTAATTCTGCTAATGGAAAAGGACCTGCTTGTTGTCCATCTAGATGTACATGAAAGGACACCATGGGAGGTGGAGTGCTGTTGTGCTGCTGACCTTGATTTTGGTTCTGTTGTTGATTTTGCATTTGGTTAGACATTTGGTTTGCCATTGCCATCCCCATTCCCATACTCAGACCCTCATTTCCTCCATTCGGATTATTGGCAGAATCTTCCATAGCTTGTCCCATTTTGAACTGCGTATAATTATTAAGATTTCCTTGCATAGAACGTCCCATAATTTCCATTTCATTTCTTTGGTCAAGAACTTTCTGTACATGGTCTGGCAAAGACATATTCTCTACTAGAAAATCAGTAATATCTACACCATAACGGTCAAAGTCTAATACTAATTTTTTCTTAATCATTGCTCCCAATTCATCATAATTAGCAGCTAAGTCTAAAAATGGAATTTTGCTCTCTCCTAACCCATCTGTAAATTGCTTGACAACCAAACTTTTTAGTTTAGTAGTAATTTCTTCTGTCGTAAAATGCCCATCAGTTCCTACTATATCAATAAGAAAACGACTTGGTTCAATAACTTTAAAATCAAAACTACCAAAAGCACGAATTTCGATTCCCATAGAGCCTAATTCTGCATCTCTAACACGAATTGGATTGCGAGTTCCCCATTTATTATCCACAAAAGGGCGCATATTGACAAAATAAACTTCTGCTTTAAAAGGACTATTGAATCCATATTTCCAACTTTTTAGGGTTGTCAAAACAGGCATGTTTTGTGTTGAAAGCTCATACCTCCCAGGAGGAAAAACATCTGCTAATTGTCCTTCATTAATAAAAACAGCTTGCTGACCTTCTCTAACAGTAAGTTGCGCTCCATATTTGATTTCGTTTCCATCTCTATTGAATCTGTAAACAATTGTATCTCTGCTATTGTCTATCCATTCAATGACATCGATAAATTGTCCACTAATTTTATCCCAAAGTCCCATAAAAAAGTAATTTAGTTAGTAATTGATAAATTTGATTTATAAACTGATTTGTCAAAATCAGTTCTTAATTTACAAAAAAGAAATAAAAAATCCCATTTCTGAAATAGTTTTTCAAAAAAGGGATTTATTCAATAGCTCTTTTTGTATTATATTTTTGAGCAAAAATGAATTACAGATTTACTTAAAAATACCTTTCAAGATACGACGTATAATGATTCCTATAATAATTTTTTTCCAGTCGATGCGCTTTAAGATAAGCCAAATTAGATTTAACATAATGGTATGGTGTTATGAGTTGATGTATAGATTTTGAACGGAGTTTCAATAATTTTTCTAAATACTAATATAAATACTAAACAGTATAAAATTTTGCATTTCTACTAAAAACACAATTAAATATACGGTTTATTTTTATAGGAACGAAAAATCAAGCCAAAAGTTATTATAAAAAATGTTACTTCCAATTGGTATTGATTTTAAAAAAGTGACTATTTTTGAAAAATAGCATTTAAAACAAAGTATTTTCTTAGATGCAAAATGCTGCATTTTAGAATAAAAAAGACTCTGTTTTAGCACAACAAACAAAATATAAAAACCCTAAATCACTTGTATATCAATTGATTAAGCAGCACAAGTTCAGATTAACTAAACAAAATCTTAAAAACTTACGTTTGAAAATAGATTTTGAAACTGTAAATCTGTAAATTTGTCTATCTAGTAGAACTTATTCTATTTAGAATTAGTATAAGCAATAGAAAAATATTTTACAAACTATTTTTGCATAATTGATAGCAATTCATTTTCTTAGTAGCTTATATAAAATGAGCAGAATAAACCTAATGGTTTAAGGTTTAGTTAGACAAATTCATAAAAAAAATTCTTACAAAAATATATAATTCCAGACATGGCAGACGTAAACGTAAACTTTGTACACCCAACTGATGGACGCATGATTAGCGCAACTTTAGATGACACAATGAGTGTACAGGAAATTATAGGCGAACTTATTACACATGATTTTATCAAAAATAGTCAGCAAGGATATAATCTGGCTATAAAAGGAGGAAACCGTATGCTTAACCACCAAACATTAGGACAGGCAGGTATCACTCACGGAACTACTTTTAGAGTAATTCCAGCAACTGATGCAGGAAGATAAATTTAGATTTTAGCAGGAATACAAATTCAAAAGTCGAAACTCAAAATTGGAAAAACTAATTTAGAAGTAAAGACCCTACCTCAAAGTTTAAATAAAATATTAATAATCTAGGTTATACGCTCATTACAATCAATAGGTCACTGTATAACTGATAACTGATAACTGAAAAATGGCTACTCCTCAAGAAATACGAAATCGTCGTTTGGCGAATGATTATAAAGAAATGGAAAATATTAGTGGCTCATTGCTTTCTTTTGAGCCACTTGTGGGTAATCCACCGTATGTAGAAGAATATGAAGTAACAATTTTTGTACGAAGTATTATTGATACACAGCCTACTTATCGTAATCAACATAAACTCAAAATCACTCTTCCAGAGGCCTATCCACAAGCTCCACCACAACTAGAATTGCTTGATGAACCATTTGTTTATCATCCCAACTGGTTTAAAAATGGACGCTGGTGTTATGGAACTTGGGAAATGTCAGAAGGTTTGGGAAGACACATGATTCGCATGATTCGTACCTTACAATACGATATGGAAATTACCAACGAACACAGTCCAGCTAACGAAGAGGCTCGTAATTGGTATTTGCGTATGCGAAATAGTGGTATTTTTCCATGTGATAAACAAGAAATGCCTGACCCAACTAAAGAACGTGCAGCAAAGAAAAGCTCAGGATTCAAAATTACTGGATTTGGTATAGATGCAGCAGAAAAACCACAAGAAACTCCGTCTACACAAGAAGATAAAAGAGGTGGATTCAGAATTCATTAAATTATATGTAACGCAGACTCTAAGGAATAAGAATTAAGTAAACTACTATTTTCAAACATTCAATTAAGTGGTAATCAATAAATTAAATTCGTAATTGTTCCTAAGTCTGCGTTATGTGTTTAAATTTTATTTATAAATGGACAAAATAGAATTAGACAACCTCAAATATCCAATTGGAGACTTTGAGAAACCAATACTGATATACCCAGAAGCTAAAGATTTAGTTTTGGATTGGAAAAATGATATTGCTAGTTTTCCGATGCGACTAAAAGCAGCAATTCTTAACTTGCCTGAAGAAACATTAAACTGGAAATATCGTCCTCAAGGTTGGACAATCAAACAAGTTATTCATCATTGTTCAGATAGTCATCTTAATGCCTTAGTTCGTTTCAAGCTAACTCTTACTGAAGAAGAGCCAACTATAAAGCCCTATTTAGAAGATAAATGGGCAGAACTGCAAGACATGACTTTACCTGTTGAAGTTTCAATTTCTATTTTGGAAGGAATTCATAAAAAGCTGCATATAATTATTGAATCTTTGTCTGAATCTGATTTGGAAAAACGTTTTTTTCATCCAGAACATCAAATTTATTTTACACTTTTTGAACTTGTTGCCAATTATGCTTGGCATTCAAATCATCATTTGGCACATATCAAACAGGCTATTGAATCAGAAGGAAAGTATTAAAAATTTATATTTTAAAACTTATTCAATTCAAAAAAATCAAGGACTAAAGAGCATAATAAATTTAGCTGCTTTTTTAGTACCTTGTAACAAAAGTAATTTAACGTTTTTTTTGTGTTGAACTCCTCAGAAGTTAAATGAAACACTTCCAATGCACAACAAAATAAAAACTGTACTGTTTTTGCCCATTATCGACAGAGTTAAAGTTAAAAGGGATCTAAACTAGCTGACTTATTGTTTTCTACTTCTAAACAGCTTTAGCTCTTAATGAAGTTAAAAGTGTCTGATAAAAATAAAACAATCAATTCAAAAAATAGGTTTGATTCGCTATAACTATTAAAGAAAAATCGTAATTTTATCAAAATGAAAAGTAATTTCATAAAAAACGCCCTAGTCATTCTCTTTTTTTTAGTTTCTTTTTCTGCTTTAGCACAAGAGAAGGGACAAGCCAATGATATTTCGGAAGAGGAAGAAAAACTAGAACTTCCACGCAAGAGTTCGATTTCTACATTAATGCAAGAAATTGGCTTGACAGAATTTTTTGTTCGTTATAGTCGTCCGAGTGTAAAAGGACGTAAAAAACATATTTGGGGCGAACTAGTGCCTTATGGAAAAGTCTGGAGAGCAGGAGCAAATGAAGCTACAACCATAGAATTTTCTAGTGATGTCAAAATAAATGGTAAACCTTTAAAAAAAGGCAAGTATGCTATTTTTGTTATTCCACAAAAAAGGGGAGATTGGACTTTCATTTTTAATACAGCTATAGATTCTTGGGGAAAAGAAGCCTATAATCAAGAAAATGATGTTTTGAGAGTAAATGCAACCGTTGAAAAATCAAAATTTCAGGAAACTTTAGCTTATGATTTTGATAAAATATTAGAAAATGAAGCTACTTTTATTTTGCGTTGGGAATGTAAATTAGCACGAATTACAATCCAAGTAAATACAGTAGAGGAAGCAAAGAAAAATATTGCTTCTGCCATTTCAAAATATCCAAACGATTGGCAAGTGCTTGTAAGAAGTGCATCTTATTACAAAAGTGAAAATATAGAACTTCGCCAAGCCTTAGAATGGGCAAACCAATCTATCAAACTCAAAAACGACCATTATTTACCTTACTGGGTAAAATCTGAAATTTTAGCTCTACAAAACGATTACAAAGGGGCAGTAGAAAGTGCCCAAAAAGCATTAGAAGCAGGAAAAGATGACACCAATTTTATTTATGCTCAAACTATTCAATCACAAATTGACAACTGGCTTTCGAAAATAAATTAATTTAATAAAAATCCCCTCCCCTCAATTACAATGAAAGATTATAAAAGTAAATATGTAGAACGTTCTCTTGATGAAGAAAAACAAATCTTAACTTCAACATGGTTGGAAACTACCAAAGACATGAATAATGAGGAGTTTAAAGAAGAAATGCAAAAATTAGTAGAAATAATAAAAGAAAAAAACATAAAATTTATTTTATCTATTACTAAAGACCTAAACTTTCCAATAACTCCAGAGTTACAAAATTGGGTTTTAGAAGTTATTGCTCCACAGTTTACAGAAGCTAAAATTGAAAAACAAGCTATGATTATTCCAAAAGAACTGATAGCTCAGTTATCAATCGAACAAACTATTGATGATGTAGAAAGCTCAAAACACTCTCATCAATCAAAATTGTTTAGTGATATAGAAGAAGCCAAAAAATGGTTTTTTAATGATTAAAAATGAATTAAAAACCAATTTATTTCTTTTTTACAGATAACTAATAAGTCAATAAAATGAAGCAAGAATTATCGAATATGATGGGTTTGGATATTTATCTTTCAAGTTTAGATAGAAAAGAGTCTGACAAAATCAGAAATCAAATAAAACCTTCAATTACAGAATTTAAGCCTCTTTTGGGTTGGGATGTTTCTATTATAAGTTCTTTTGATGTTACTAAAAAAGAATTAGACATACAAAAAATAAAAGTGTTTGCAGAAAAGTATAAGTGGAAAAATGATATAGATGCAATATTTTTAAATAATCATTTTGAAGCTATTGTACTCACTGATTCATTAGAAAAAATTTTGTGGGTAAATGAAGGCTTTACAAAAATGACAGGCTATTCAAAAAAATTTGCTATTAATAAACAACCTTCTTTCTTACAAGGAGAATTGACTTCAAAAGAATCAAGAAAGGAAGTCAAAATGAATCTTCAAAAAAGAAAACCTTTTAAAATATCAGTTGTCAATTATAAAAAAGATAAAACGCCTTATACTTGTCAAGTTCAAATTTTTCCTCTTTATTCTAATCAAGTCACTCATTTTATGGCTCTAGAAACACAAATAAGATAAATAATCAGAAAGCCTCATCTTTTGAAAATTTAAAAGATGAGGTTTTAAATTCCTAAAAAATAGCTCCAAATAAAGTTTGTGATTTAATTAAAATTATTATTTCTTCAAGATTCTGATACATTTTAATCTTCAAAGTTTGGCATATTAGACATACCCTTTTTACTTGGCTCAATTAAAAATGAAAGGGTGATTACGAGAAAACCACAGACCACGAAATAGCAACGTAGATAATCTGTGAAGGCTTTTGTTTATTTAGCTATGATTTTGAATCTCATAAATAAAAAAGCTAGAAGAAATAAAAAATCGAATAAAACTAGAAATTATTTTATTCCATTTGTCTTAATTTCTCAGCTTTTGCAATTGCTATATTTCTTTTCTTTTGAATAGAAGCCGAAATAAGAATACTTATTTCATACAAAATCCAAATAGGAATTCCGATTAAACACTGACTAATTACGTCTGGAGGAGTAATAAGAGCTGAAATAAATAAAATAACAACAATAGAATGTTTTCGATAAGCTCTCATTAATTCAGGTGTAACAATTCCGACTTGTGATAGGAAAAATACTACAATAGGAAGTTGAAACATAAGTCCACAGCCTAAGGTCAGCATAGCTACTGTAGTTACATAGGAAGAAATATCAATTTCATTGAGAATAGTTGCATCAACTTGATAATTAGAAAGAAAGTTAATAGACAAAGGAGTAATTAAGAAATAGCCAAAAAGAACACCAATAGCAAATAAAAGAGATACAAAAAAAGTAGCTCCTCGTGCTACATTGCGCTCTTCATTATATAGAGCAGGTGCAACAAAACGCCAAATTTCCCAAAAAACATACGGAAATGCACACATAAAACCAAAGGCTATTGAAGCTGCAATATGCATGGTAAACTGTCCTGTCATTACACGGTTTTGAATAATAAAAGGCAAGTTATCAATACAAGTAAGGCTAGAAAGCTGACAAAAAAATTGATAGGTAAGAAAGTTACTTTTTGAAGGACCTAAAATAATCTTACCAAAAACAATATCCTTTGCTATAAAAGCAACTGCTGTAAAAACCAAAATAGCCAATACAGCACGAATAACATGCCAACGCAATTCTTCCAAATGGTCTAAAATACCCATTTCTTTTGAGCTATTAGCAGATGAAGAAGTTGAAGGCAAAGAAGTATTTGTATTTTGTACTAAAGTTGTTTCTGAGTTATTCATTGAATATTATCTTTATACTATGCTGGTTTTGTCGTTGTACTGACTATTCTGCAAATATACACATTAAAAAAAATCCTTTTCTAATTCAATGTAAAATTAGAAAAGGATTTAATTATAAAAAATCTAAATAAGGGATTTATTTCCCTCCACCTGAAGATGAACGAGAACGAGAAGAAGAACCTGTACTTCTACTAGAACGAGACGAAGATCCACTAGAACGGCTAGAGCGAGTATAAGAACCTGTACTACTACGAGAAACTTTACTAGCTACATTTGATTTGAATCTACTCTTTGAGTTCATTGCTTGTGATGTTGCCGAACCAGAACCATACGCACGAGTTCCACTTGAAGTAGTTCCATAATAAGGTCTTGAACCTCTATAATTACGGTTGTAGTCATTGTATGAATTTCTGTAAATAGGACGACTACTCATCATTCCAAACATACTGCTCATAAAAGCATATTGTCCGTAAAACGCCCAAAAACTATTTCCTGAACTATTTGTTTGCCAAGAACCATAACGCTGATTTCCTACATAATTATTATAACCAGGAGGAGAAGGGATTTTTGAAACTTTTCCATCTTCATTTTTAGACAGAAGTTCCATTCCCATGTTATCTAAGTTTTTGTTAAATGTTTCTTCTGAAACAGTCACCCAAGTTGAAAGAGAATCACGCACTATTTTTCCACCTGTTGTGTCTTTAGCAGGCAAAATAAATTTGTATTGATGTTTGTGAATGTCGCTTCCAAATGTTTTCTCTTCCAAGTCCATATCATATAAAAGGACTGAATAAGTTTTATACTTATCCAAATCACGAGTGTAGTTATCAACTGGGTCTTTGACAACCTTTTCAGAACTTCCACAAGAAGTCAGGAAAGAAGAAAAAACGACTAAGAAAGCAATTAAAATATGTTGAAGATATTGAATTTTCATGTTTTTATAAAATTGATTTAAAACTAATAAGATAAATTTTGGTAAATGTTAGTTTGAATTATTTTGAAATTATAGAATGGCAGGAGGCTCACTAGAAGGAATGATATTAGAAAATTCATATTCTTCTACATATTCTCCAATGTAGGCTTCAAAGTCTCGCTCGCCAAATTGTTCTATAAAAAGAGCTTTCTCTTCATCGTCATCGTAATAATCCCACGTAATCATTTCAACAGATTTTTCACGCTCTGTTGTGGCTGTGTTTCTATAATATCCAGGGCTTTCATTATCACGATAATATTTTACACCTTCATAAGTAATTGTTTTGGGAGGGCGTTCGTTTTCTGCAATCTGGTCATCCAAATCTTCGCCTAATTTCATTAGACGAATTTTATTTGTTACTGCAATTTCTAATTCGCCATCGTTTTCCAAACTCAAATAAATTTCATCATTAGAGCTGCGTAATAAATAGGAATATGAAAATTCATTATCGCCCCAGTCATACTCATATTCTTCGGCTACTTCCCATGTTTTTGCATCATATTCTAAGAAAAAACCCACACGAATATCTATAATTCGAATATGATTTGGGTCGTAATGAGGAGCATTATCTTCTTCTTTTTTCTTCTTTTTAAAAAATCCGAAAGCCATATAGTTAGTGATTGTATAGTTGGAAAAATTTCTTTGTGACTACTTCTATTTTTAGATAGTTTTAAGTCAAGTTCTAAAATTAATGAATTTAGTTTTATTAAAACGTAAACTGAACTGATTTTGTTAAGGTAAATGATTTTTATCATTAATTAATGTCAAACTCATTTTACATTTTTTGTTTTAAATTTAACTTTCTCTCTGTAAAGCAACCATTTCAACTAATTTGGCAATTGTTTTTTGTATGCCTTCATTTACCTGACTTATACTTGCTTCCATCATATAACAAGGTGAGGAAACAATATTATTTACATCATCTGAAACTACTTCTGTTACTGTACACATGACAGGATTTGCCCCTGTTTTTTTCATTTCTTCATTAATGTCTGCAATTTGATAAGGCGATTTTTTATTTGTTGTTCCGACAGTCAAAGTTGCTTCTATTCCACTTCCTTCTAATGCTTTGGCAACTGTAGTAGGTGACATACAAACGGCTGCAATAGGTTTATGTTGCTTTATCATCTCATTTACTAATCGCTTTACATCACTATTTATCTCTCCGTTTGCGCCCTCAAATGCCCATTTTGTAAAGTTTTTAGCTACTCCAAATCCTCCTGGCATTACAAGTCCGTCCATATCTTCTGCGCTTATCTCTGCCAAATCTTTTATCTTTCCTCTTGCAATGCGTGCAGATTCGGTAAGAACATTTCTTTTCTCATTCATCTCATCGCCCGTCAGATGATTGATAACATGATGTTGTTCTATGTTTGGAGCGATACAGAAATAAGATATACCTGCTTGGTCTAAAGCTAATAAAATCAAAACTGATTCTTGAATTTCTGCGCCATCATAAACACCTGCGCCTGATAATAAAACACCTATTTTCATAATTATTATTGTTTTAGTCTGTGAGAAATCTTCTTAAAATAATATTTCAAAAATAGACAAATCAAGTTAGATTAGAAAATATAAATTGATTTGAACAGTTATCATTTTATAAATAAATTGAAAATCAAAACTTATGTCGAAAAAAGTAATAAGTTTGTAGTGAAAATTAATTTATAAAGCTATTTATTCATCAACTAACTATGAACGAATTTTTTACTTTTATGGGAATGGGAATTGAGCATATTCTTCAATTTCCTGAGGGTTACGACCACTTACTTTTTATTTTAGCATTAAGTGCCATTTATACTTTTTCAGAATGGAGAAAAGTTTTTTTATTGGTTACTGCTTTTACAGTTGGACATTCGGTTACTCTTCTTTTGACAGTTTCTGATATTTCACCGATTCCTAGTTCTGTGATTGAATGGCTGATTCCTCTGACAATTATTATGGTTTGTATCTTAAATTTTTTTACTAAAACAGAAGATAAACCAAAAAATACAGACTTAGGTATTTTAGATTTACCAAATAAAGAACAAAAAATTATGTCTTCTATAATGATTCGTCGTTATAGTATTGCTTTACTTTTTGGATTAATACATGGTTTGGGTTTTGCTAATTATTTGCGTCAGATGCTACCTAATTCTTTATTTTCTCCTCTTTTAGGATTTAATATTGGACTAGAAGTAGCTCAAATTTTTGTGGTTATGATAGGCTTAGTTGTTGGTTTTGTAATGATGAAATATCTTGATTTTACTAAAAACCGTTGGAAAGTTGTTCTCTCAGCTATTGTTTTAATTTTTGCTTTGCATCTTTTTGTGATGCAGACATTGGCACTTTTTGAGTAAAAATTTTAATGGAGGTATTTGTCGTTGGTGGGGACACCAACAACGGTTAGTTGAATTTCAAAAAAATCCTACAAAAAATGATTATTTTAAATCATTTTGAAATTTAGCTGCGTAGCTGCGAAATATGGGTAGAAACGAAAAAATATCAAGTTCAAAAAGCTGCGTAGCTGCGTAATATTGTTGTTTGATGTTTGAAAACTGTAAAATTTCAACATTTCGCAGCTACGCAACTCTAAATACGGAAATTCAATTTTAATCTACTACAAATATAACGCAGCTACGCAGCTAAAATACACTACATTTTTGAAAATCATAATTACAAAACTGTAGGAAAAAAACAAACTAATTCTGAACACCCTACCCTTAGTTTTTTTCTAAAAAAAAATATAGGCAAATCAGAAATTCAAATCATATAACCTTTCACACAAATCATTAATTTCTTCCTTCTTCACAATTACTTCTAGCCATTCGTTTGGAATTCCTTTTGTGTAATTTTCTGTGTTCATTCCATAAAAAAGTCCTGCAATTCCACCTGTTACACATCCTGTAGTGTCAGTGTCTTCTCCTAGATTTACAGATTTTAAAACACTTTCAGAATAAGAGCCATATTTTAAAAAACACCAGAAACTAGCTTCCAAAGTATGTAAAACATAGCCAGAAGATTTGATAGTTTCTTCTTCAAAAGTAGTTATGTCATTTTTCAGAATTCTATCAAAAAAGGCAATTTCAGTTTTGTTAAAATTAAATTCTGTTGCAAAATCATTTAGTAAAATTTGTAGTTTTTGATAGGCTACAAACTTATCTTGTTTTTCATTTTTTTGAATCTGTTCCAATAAAATCTTAGCAAATTCAGTATAGATAAAACACGAAAAAACAGAACGAAAATGCATGTGTGTAATGGATGAAATTTCTGAAACCAGTTCAAAACGCTTTTTTATAGAATCCTCAAATAAATAACCATTATAAAAAACGAGTGGTAAAATTCGCATCAAAGAACCATTTCCATTCGAATATTCGTCCATTCCTCCAGCTAGAAGTGGATTTTCTCCTTTTTTCAGTCTTTTTATAGCATCTGTTGTAGCGATTCCAATATCAAAAACTCTTCCGTGAGGAGTCCAAAAACTCTCATATTTCCATTTTACAAAATTATTTGCAATATCATTTACATCATAAATTGCCTTTTTATTTGAGTTTTTGGGAGTTGCTAAACTTTCAGCCAAACAAAATGCCATTGAACTATCATCAGACCATGTTCCTTTTGGTTGATGATGCGTTCCAAATTCTCGCATATCTGTTACTGGATTTCTAGCAATATCTTCTCTACTTCGAAATTCCACAGGAACACCTAGAGCATCGCCAATAGCAAAACCGAAAAAAGCATCTTTTATTTTTTGTTTCATACATACAATATAAATCAATTTTTATTAAAACGAAATTCCAATAAACCCACCACCCCAAATTTTAGTGTTTGTAGTCGTATTGTTTAATGAATTAGATGTAGTAGTGGTATCTTCTATAAAAGAATAAGGTGCAAAATTAGTCCCATACGTATTAGTTTCAGAATTATAAATTTGAGAAACGGTAACATTGAGAGTAGGAGAAATAAAAATTCCTATTTGTCGGCTAACTTGATAATGAAGTTTGAATTTTAATTGACCTAAAAGATTTAGTTCATTTGTCCAATTTTCTTCATTGATATGATATGCCATCAGCTCAAAACCTGCATGAGTTTTTTTGTTTTTAGTAATTGGAAAACGAGTTCCCAAGCCAACCCCTAATCCCCAACGCATTTTGTTACTCGTTTGAATGCCTGCTGAAACGATTTGATAGAATTTATTTACGCCAATATTATAAGAAAGAGCTGTATGAAATCCTTCACTTGCACTTACATCAAATGAACGGTAGCCATTTTTTACAAAATTAATGAGCCCAATTGGTACACCTGTTACACTATCTGCAATATTTATGATTCCAATTTGTGAACCTCTCACAGTATCTGCTCTATTGATAATTCCAATCTGAACACCTTTTACATTTTTTGCAATATTTATACCTCCCGTAATTTGCGCTCCTTCTACATTTCCCTTAACAATATTCATAGAACCTGTAGCTTGAACACCTTTTACATTGCCATTTACAATATTTGCAAATCCTGCACCCTGAAAACCAGTAAAATCTCCATTGACAACATTCATAAAACCTGCTCCCTGAAATCCTTTTGTAGTGTTTCCATTAATGTTCATAAAACCTGCTGCTTGAAAAGCCAAAACGCTATCCTTTGTAATATTGGCAAAACCTGCACTTTGAAACCCTGTGGCTTTTCCTCCGACAATATTCGCAAAACCTCCCACTTGAAAACCCTTTATATCTTTTTTGAGAATATTTGCAAAACCTCCTACCTCAAAACCTGTTACCGAACCATTATAGCCAGCTAAAAGATTGAGAGAAAAACGATTGTTTTTATAAGGACTTTTAGCTCCGTTTGTTCCCAAAGGATAAACTAAGGTAATTTGTAAAGCAGTAGAATCAAGAAAAGCACTTAGAAGAGAATCATTTTTTGCAAGTTCTGAGACTTTATTTTTTTTGCTAGAAAGAGAATCTATATTTTCTATTTGAGTGCTGTCTAGTAATTGATTTTCTAAACTTTCTTTGTCTGCTATATTTTTGAGAGAATCTGTTTTAATTTTTTCTAAACTATCAAGAATAGCATTTTTTTCAATTAATTCTACTCCATCTTTATCAACTTTGTCTTTGTTTGTCGAAACACTAGCTGTTTTGGATGTTTTATCTTTTTTATCAATTACTAAAGGGTCTTTTGGAAGTGATGCAATTTGAGGCTTCTTATCTTTTTCTAACTCTTCTTTTTTTATATCCGTTTCTGCTAAATTTGACTTTGCCTGAATTACAATTTGTCCATTAATCAAACGAAACTGAATTTGTGTATTCTCATCATTTAAAGGTTCAAAAATCTGTGTTAAAACTTCTTTGAGTGGAATATTTACAACATTGAGACTAATTTTTCTTTGAAGTGGAAGGCGAGAATTACTATACGAAAAACGAACATTATATTTTTTTGATAAATCAGAAAGAACATTTTCCAAGGTTTCATGTTGGGCAAATAATGTAACAGGTTGCTCTAAGATATTTTTTGAATTAGTTTGAGCAAAGATTGAGTTTTCAGAACCACTAAAATAAAGGCAAAGGAAGCTAAGTATGAAAAAGAAATAGTTTTTCATTGTTTTGATGATTGATAAGTGAGTATTTTAAATTTTAGACTCTTAACTTAAGGTCTAGTATATATTTTATCTACAACCAGAGCCCGAAAGTAAATAAGTAGTAGAATCTGATTTTTTGATTTGAAGATTTGCACCAAAAGACAATGTTTCCAAAACATCATTTAAAGGTGTTTGGTCAAAAGTTCCTGTAAAACGACATTCTTTCAAACTTGGATTTTCCAATTTCAAACGAATATTGTAATAATTTTCCACTTTATTTACCACTTCCTGCATTTGCATGTTTTCGAAAACCAAACGATGATTGAGCCAAGCTAAATAATTTACATCGTCATTTCTCTCAAAACGCACTAAAGTTGGTAAAGAATCTGGATGGTTTTTAGTTTTCTCATACAAAATTCCTTTTTCGCCTTTTGTAAGTAAAATAGAAGTTTGTTCTGAACTATCTGTATTGTCATTTTTAAAAACACTATTATTTTTAAAACTGACTTTTCCAGAAGCTACTGTAACCTCAATTTTTTCATTAGAAGGATTGATATTAAAAGATGTTCCCAAAACTTCAACTTCTGCTTTTCCTTCTATGTCAATCATAAAAGGATGTTTTTCATCTCTAGCAATATCAAAAAAGGCTTCTCCTTCTAGTTTTAGATTTCGTTTTTGAGTCGTTTTAAATGTTCCAAAATCATTACTATAAGAAACAGTTGCATTTTTATTGAGCCAAATTTTAGAACCATCAGGCAAAACCAAAGGTGTGTCTGAATGCTGATGAACAATAATTTGATTTGAACTTGCTAGAGAATTAGAATTATTTTGAATAGAATTAATCCACCAACCTAATCCCAAACCAAGAATCAAAACGGCTGCAATTTTCGAAACCTCTTTCCAAATAGAAATAGATTTTGTTGTAGTTTGAGAAGCAGGCGCAGGTTTGACCCATTTTGTTTTTTGTGCTTCAATTGTTTTATTGGCTTCATATTCTTTTATTTGATTACTCAGCTTTTGCCAACCTTTTTCTACATTAGGAGAAAAATCTTTACTTATTTTTTGTCCAAAACGATTACTTTCTTCCCATAACCGAGAATAATTCTGAAATTCTTTTTCAAAAAAAGGAATTTCTTTACGCCATTTTTCTACTTGTATTTTTTGTATTTCGCTTAGTTCGCTAGGTTCTTTCGAAATGTACCTTGCAATATATTCTATTTGCTGGTCGGTAAGTTTTATTTCATGATTGCTCTTGCTCATATTTTTGATTGAAAAGAAGTTTATTTTTTATACCATTACGTAGTGTCTAAACGTATGACGCATAAAAAATAGTTTACCCCTATTTATTTTGAAAAAAAAGATTTTAATTCCTAAACTAATTAAATTAGGCAGTTACTAATGTTGGTATTCGATTTGGAAAATCTGTAATAATACTATCTACACCCCAGTTTTTGAGTTTTTGCATAGTTTCAGTGTCATTTACTGTCCACGTAAAAACTTTTAGTCCTCTTTGATGTAACTCCTCTATTTTTTTCTTTGTCAGTAATCGGTAATAAGGAACATACACGGATGGCATAAAATCTAATTTGTTTAAATTCTCTTCAATCGAAAGTTTATTTTCTACTAAAAAACCGATTTCAAATTTTGTTTCTGTATTTTGAGTTTGTTTATGAAGTTCATTCAAAATATTTACATCAAACGACTCTACCAATAATCTATCTTTTATTTTATCATAAAATGGATAATTCGTAATTTCTTCAATAAATAAAGTAACCATTTCAGAGGGTAAAGGCTGCATAAAACCATACCACGCAAAATCAGATTTTATTTCCAAAGTGTAGAAAGGCTTTTTTATTCTTTTTTCTAAAACGTATTTTTCAATTTCTTCAAAAAAAGATTTTAAGAGAGGTTTTATGGCTGGTAGAGGTTGCTGTTCTGGATAACGAGAATGTCCCCGATTTCCACAATCGTATTTTTTTATAGTTTCGTAATCCATTCTATAAATATTATGATGTAGAATTTCTTTTTTTAAAATAGCTGCTCCATTGGGTTTTGAGCAAAATTCATGAGAAAAATAAGGTTCATGAGATACCAAAAACTGATTTTCCCCTGTCAGTACAATATCAAATTCTAATCCTTGAACGCCATGTTCTAATGCTTTTTTGAAAGAAGGGATAGTATTTTCGGGTGCTAAACCTCTAGCTCCCCTATGTCCTTGAAAAGTAGTTTTTGATGATTCATTTTTCATAAATCTAGAATTAAAGTATAACAGACTTCCTAGTCTGTTTGAAAATAGTTATGTTTATGTATGGACTAATAAAGTCTGTAATACGAAGTAAAGAGAAATTTTGAAGTAAAAATAATAATTTAATAGTTTTGGATTCTATTCTTTTTACTTTTGTAAATCATCTCGCTGATAAATCAAGCAACTACAAAATTTAAAGGTAGTGATTTGATTTATCAAATAAATAATCTATTAAAATTTATGACTTCTTTTAAAACTATTTCTTCAAAATTATTTTCTCTGTTTTTTATTTTACTTACTTTTTCTTTGAGTAGTTGCATAGAAAAAAAATCAGAACAGACTTCTAATGAAGTTCAAAACAGCTCAAAAAAACTAGAAATTGTTTGTACAACAGGAATGATTGCCGATTTGGTAAAAAACATTGTAGGCGATTCTGCACATGTAGAAGCTCTGATGGGCGTGGGAGTTGATCCACATCTTTACAAAGCTACTCAAAATGACGTTAGCCGATTGACAGAAGCAGATATGATTTTTTATAATGGATTGCATTTAGAAGGAAAAATGGCAGAGATTTTAGAAAATTTTGCTTCTCAAAAGTCAGTTACAGCCTTGGGAGATGCAATTGATAAATCTGTTTTGAGAGAAGTAGGACAAAATACACACGACCCTCATATTTGGATGAGTGTAGCACTTTGGAAACAAACAATTCCTTCGGTTGTAAAAGCATTATCTGAAAAGCAACCTTCAAATGCAGCTTATTTTGAAAAGCAAGCTAAAATTTATGCTCAAAAATTAGAAGATTTAGATAAAAAAGTAAAAGCTCAAATTTTAGAAATTCCTCAAAATCAACGGGTCTTGATTACTTCCCATGATGCTTTTTATTATTTTGGAAAGGAATACGAAATGGAAGTACAGGCATTGCAAGGAATTTCGACAGCTTCAGAAGCAGGTATTTCAGATATGAATAATCTGGTTAATTTTATTGTAGAACGAAAAATAAAAGCCATTTTTGTAGAAAGTTCTATTTCTCCACAGGCTATTAATGCTGTTTTGGAAGGTGCAAAAAATAAAGGTGCTGAAGTCAAAATTGGTGGAACTCTTTTTTCTGATGCTATGGGAGCTACTGGAACAGCAGAAGAAAGTTATATCGGAATGATAGAGTTTAATGCTAATAAAATGGTAGAGGCTTTGAAGTAAAGAAAATTTGAGTAGTAGTGAATATGTAGCTATTTTTAGAAATCTGTGTTTTGTTTGTTTAATCTGCAAAACTCGTGTTCCATTGTATTTTAGTTAGTATTACTTGTTAACCCTACAAAATTTACTCTACAATACACCACACTTCTTCAAACTCATTTCCTAAGAAACATTTTATTTCTTCTCGTTGTGGGTTGAGTACCAATCCAAAATGCCAATCCTTTTCAAAAAAAGTAAGATGATTTTCTTTATCAATATGAGAAAAATAGACTTGTAAGTGTTTTGGATGTGTATGATACCAACCAATAAGTTGTTTTTTAGATTCTTTATCATCTATCTTTTCTTGTTCTTCTAAAAGGGAATGCCAAGTAGAATGATTAAAGTGTAAATGACGCATCGAACCCTCAGCCGTTTTGGCAGCAATTGCATGATTGACAATTCCTATAAGTTTAGGTTTTTCTTTATTAACTTGTTCACTTTCATATTCTATGACTTCTCCAAAGAGCAAACCTCCTTGTTCTACTTGGTTATCTTCTGTATCGTTTCCAAATCCAATATGATTTTTGATAACTTCAAATGCTTCTTTATGAAGATAAATAGAATCTAAAATAGGTTGATTCTTAAAAAGGTCTTTTAAATTTTCTTCAAAAAAAGATTCCCAAAAAGGCATAGTTTTAGCTTTTTTGGGAAAATAAGGAGGAGTTTCTTTTGTTATTTTAAACATATACTATTCAATTACGAATTAAAAATTACGGATTACGACTGGTTTATACTAGTACCTTGTAACAAAATTTTTAGACTATTTTTTACTGTGTATTTTGTGCGTTCGATTTAGCTTTGCTGAGGACACTGTTTTCAAAAACGAACGAAACGCTTCCTCAGAAGCGTTTCGTTCAACTCTGAGGAGTTGAACACACAAAATTGAAACAGTGAACTAATCTAAATCTACTGTAAAGAATCTTTTAAAATCCTAAACTCAATTGCAGGCGAAATTTTTTCATAAAGTGTATTGTAAACAGCTTTAATAATTGGCATATCTACTTTATGTTTTTTGGTAACATCATATAGACCTTTTACAGCATAATATCCTTCGGCTACCATTCCCATTTCAATTTGAGCAGATTTTACAGTATAACCACGTCCTATCATATTTCCAAAGGTACGGTTTCTACTAAATTGAGAGTAAGAAGTTACCAGTAAATCGCCTAAGTATGCAGAAGCATTAACATCTCTTTCTTTCAAAGGATAGGCTTTATCCAAAAAACGTTTTGCTTCTTGTACAGCATTTGAAACCAAAACAGCTTGAAAATTATCTCCATAATTCAGACCACGAGCCATTCCACATGCCACAGCCACAACATTTTTTATGACTGCACAATACTGTATTCCATTCAAATCTGGATTTGTACGACATTTTATATAATGTCCTCTCAGAAGTTTTGCGAATTTATCCCCTTCGTCTTCATCTCCTCCAATAGTGAGGTAGGCTTGTCTTTCTTGTGCTACTTCTTCAGCGTGACAAGGACCTGCAATAGTAAGTAGTTTGTCAGCGGGAACATTAAATACTTTTTGTACATATTCTGTTACCAATACATTTTCATCCAAAATCATTCCTTTGATAGCCGAGACAATGACTTTATCTTTAAAAATAGTGGGGTCTAGTTTTTCAAAAACATCGGTAATAAAAGCAGAAGGAACAGCCAAAACAATGTATTTTGAATCTGCAATCACAGCTTTTACATCATTCAGAGGAGTAATTTTATCTATATTAAGTAAAGCCGAACTCAAATAACGTGGGTTTCTGTGATTTTTACGGATAAAATCAATATCGTCTTTCGAACGCATCCACCAATTTATACGAACATTATTTTCGGAGAGCATTTTTACTATTGCAGTCGCCCAACTGCCTCCACCTAATACGCCAATACGAACAGGCGCACCACTATCTGAAAAACCAAAAGCTGCCAAAGTAATTTATTTTAGTAGAAAAAATAGAATAAAATAAGAATGAAATAAGAAAGTCAATTTCTTATTCCAAATGGTAAAGTACGTGGTTTTTTGCTATTCTACAAAATGAATTAAAATGATTTTTTGATAAAATGATGAAAATGCAAAATTCTTCTCTTTTCATTTCTAACAATTTTGAGAACATAAGGTTTGTCAGAAACTAAGATTTAGTATTTTTGTCATTAAATTAAACCTTATCACGGTTTGTATTAAAGTAGTTCAGACTTCCAGTCTGAACATCAAAAACAGTATTTTATCAAATTCAACAGTCTGAAAGACTGTTATTCAAAAATAACCGTGATAACCTTTATTAATTATATCGTTTATTTATTTATGAGCGATTCCAAAACCAAATAAATTCACTTGGAAAACTTATCTAACGCCTCAAGAAATTATACTGATTCTGATGCTACTGCAGCTTCTCGTAAACAAGACCATATCGAACTTGCATTTGATGCCCAAGTTTTCGAAAATCAATTAGATAATCGTTTTTATTATGAGCCTATTTTGGCAGCACATCCAAAAATAGAAACAGAAAGTTTTGAGTTTTTAGGAAAGCAAATGAATGCGCCTTTGTGGGTTTCTAGTATGACAGGAGGAACAGAATGGGCAAAAATAATTAATCAGAACTTGGCGAAAGTATGTGGAGAATATAAACTTGGAATGGGTTTGGGGTCATGTAGAGCCTTGCTTACTGATGATGAATGTTTGCCTGATTTTGATGTGAGAAAGTTTATTGGTGACCAACCTTTGTATGCAAATCTGGGAGTTGCTCAGCTAGAAAAACTCATTGAAACAAAACAAACTCCAAAAATAGATGAGCTTTTAAAAAAACTACAAGCTGATGGACTAATTATTCATATAAATCCTTTACAAGAATGGCTACAACCAGAAGGTGATAGATTTGAAAAATCTCCTTTAGAAACAATTAAAAAATTGTTACAGACTGCAAATTATCCAATTATTGTAAAAGAAGTAGGACAAGGATTTGGAAAAGAGAGCTTAGAAGAATTATTAAACTTACCTCTTGCAGCCGTAGATTTTGCAGCTAGTGGAGGAACAAATTTTGCTCTCTTAGAACTCAAACGAAGTAGTCAGCTTTCACAAAGTCTTTTTGAACCTCTTGCTCATATCGGACACAGCGCAGAAGAAATGGTTGGTTTTTGTAATGAAATTAAGTCTGATTATGATAATAATCTGAAAGGCAAAGTAAAATATACTAGTAAATCCATAAAATGTAATCAAATTATTATTTCTGGAGGAGTAAAAACATTTTTGGATGGATATTATCTGACAGAGAAAATAAATTTTGATGCAATTTATGGACAAGCATCAGGATTTTTGAAGCACGCTAGAGGAAGTTATGAAGAATTGCAAGCCTATACAGAAGGACAGTTAAACGGGTTAAAAGTAGCAAAACAATTTTTGAGAATTAGATAAACTAGTTAGATAAATTATGTGTTTGTTGGTGTTTTAGCGTAGCGACACCAACAAACATATCCACAAAATCCATTCTTAAACAACTTCTATGGAAAAATGAAACTTAGAAAATAATTTTTCTATTCTTTTTTAGTATCTAATGGCTGTAACTGTGGCAAGTGAATATGAAATTTTACAACTATCAATCGGACAATAATCACTGTCAAAGCAGCTATTATTTCTGTTACTCCAGTTAGTAGGTTAAAATAGTCGCAAATGAAATACACTCCACCTCCAGCAATGCAAGAAAGCGCATAAATATCTTTACGAAATAACAAAGGGACTTCATTTAGCAGTATGTCTCTAATAATACCACCTACAGAACCAGTGATGCTTCCCATGACAATACACACCCAAATAGGAAGTCCTGCATCAATACTTTTGGTTATACCAACTATAGTAAACAAGCCAAGTCCAATCGTATCAAACATGAATAAAGCACTGCCCCATTTGAATAATTTATCTTTAAATAATAATGTAGCAATAAGAGCAATTCCTGTAGTTAGAAAATATTTTGCATCCAATATCCAAAAGGGAGTTATATCAAGCAGCAGATCTCTCAATGTTCCTCCCCCAATTGCAGTTACCAGTCCAATAATGTATGCTCCAAACCAGTCCATTTGTTTTCCTGATGCCAATCTAATACCACTAATTGCAAAGGCAAATGTGCCAAAAAGATCTAATAGTATAGTGAAATCAGTTTGTGAAATATTTTCCATTTATTGCTTTTACTCTGTTTTACAGCTATGTTTAGGATATGAGACCTACCACAGCTTTGTTATTTAAAATAGTAAGATATACTGTTTCAGTATTTATTAATGAGAGCAAAATTATCTCAAATATAACTTCTCTCCAAAAAGTAAAACATGTTTTTAGACACAATTAGAAAATAATATTATCTAACCTGACAAGTTGTAAACTTGCCTATTTAAGAAGAAATTTTAAATTAAATCCAACAATTTATCTATCAAAATAGTATAGTATTAAAATACCTTTATTAACACTTATTATTTTTTATGATGACACATTTTTTCAAAAAATCACTTTTGTTATTTTTATTTTCTTTCTTCGTAATTTTTAGCTCTTGTAGCCCCACAAAAGATGCCTCCTTTGCTGAAAATGAAAAAGATACATTAAGCAGAGTTGTTGTTACACCTGAGGAAACTGAAATCGTTGATGGTATAGATAATCCTATTATTGATACGTTAAACGGTTTTTATGAAGGCGAATATGTTGCTGTTAATCAAGGAACAGATAGTTGGTATTTAGCTCAAATTGTAGCTTTTGATGGTGGAAAGACCAATTTAAGATATATGGATAATGACACAGATTCAAGGGATTTTGTCGAACTTATGAAATTAGATACTGTAGATATTCAGAAAAATGATAGAGTTTGGGCTTTATTTGGTGATGGAATTCGTTTTCGACAAGGAATGATAAAAGGAATTGAAGAGGATTCTGTTTTAATAAAGTTTGAAGGCTATAATGATGGAAAAGTTCATTTTTTGAGAGTTTTTAAAGATAAAGAGTAATAAAATCTATTTTTTTCTAGTAGGCAAGCAACTATTTTACAGTTTCTTGTCTATTTTTTTTTAGATTTAGATAAATTTTGAAACTATATATAAAATAACCTTAGTGAAAATGAAACCAACTTCTAGTAAAATTTATAATTCTATCGAAAATCTTCAAAAAAAGGTTGAGATATGGAAATTTAATAATCAAAATGTAGTCTTTACAAACGGTTGTTTTGATATTTTACACTTAGGTCATATTGACTATTTAGAAAAATCAGCTGCATTAGGTAAAAAGCTGGTTATTGGAGTAAATACAGATGCTTCAGTCAAAACTTTAAATAAAGGAAAAGAACGTCCTATTAATGATGAATATGCAAGAATGCGACTTTTGGCTGCCCTCAGTTTTGTTGATGCTGTTATTTTATTTGGAGAACCAACACCTTTAGAAATTATTACAGCTCTTAAGCCTAATATTTTGGTAAAAGGCAATGATTATACAATAGAAAATATTGTTGGGGCTGATGTAGTTTTGAAAAATGGAGGAGAGGTCAAAACAATAGAACTTGTAGAAGGATATTCTACAACAAAAATTATTGATAAAATTTTGAAAGGATAATACTCTAACGTGAACTTGGGATTATAAATAGTCTTTAGTGTGATTTTTTTTAAAAAGGATAACCAATAGCAATATTTACAGCAGAGTTTTGAAAAGGACTTTGAAAGAGTTTATTGCCTACCCAACGCTCAGAAAGTGGTAGTGTAGGGTCGTACAATCGAATTCCGACATCAGCACGAACAATCAAAAAAGAAAAATCTAGTCGTAATCCTAATCCCGTATTAAGTGCTATTTCTTTCCAAAAACGGTCAAAAGCAAATTCAGAATTTGGTCTTGCATTATCATTCGAAATCATCCAAACATTTCCTGCATCAAAGAAAACAGCCGTTTCAACATATTTCATCAAATCTCGTCGCCATTCAAAGGAAAGTTCTAACAAAAGTTCTCCTGGTTGTTCGAAGCGAGTATCATAATCTCCATTTGCAAGACGTGGAGAATATGAACCAGGTCCTAATCTTCTAGGTCTCCATGCTCTCAAACTATTTCCCCCACCTACAAAAAAGTAGCGTTCATAAGGCAATATACTTTCTCTACCAAATGGTTTGGCAATTCCCAAACGAGCACGATATGCCAAAACACTTTTTTTACCTATAGGCTTATAGTATCTCAAATCTGTATCTGTTCTAAAAAAACGATAAAATGTAAGTGTATCACTTAATACTTGAGTTGAATCTAATCTATTTCTATTAGTCAAACTCAGAAAAGTTCCTCCATATTCAGCAAACTGTCTAAAATAACGAGCTACTTTTCTATCAAATAAATTATCATTATAGGTATAACTTCCACCAACAGTAGTAGTAAGCGAACGGCTAAAATTAAATATCAAATTATTTCCATTAGCAGCCAATTCTTCTAAATTTTCTAAAAAAACCTCGTTTATTCGTGTGGTATTGGTAAGCAGAACATCAATAGCATCAATTTGATAAGTTTTATAAGGTATTTTATTCCAATTATAACGCATCGCAAATTCAGCATTTGTACGTGTATATTCGGGTCTGTCTGTGTTGGCAAAACCTATTTGAAACTGTGTCCTTGCATTGTACTTTCCAAAACGCTGTTGTATTTTCTTGGAGAAAGGAAATACAAATTGAGGAAGAGTAAGATTGGTGCTAAAATTAAACTGTTGGGTTCGAAGTGTCTGATTTAAATTTATATCTAATCCTTGAATAGCTGCTTGATATTCGATAGCACCACGTCCATTAAACTCTAACAACTCACCTCCTCCAAACGTATTTCTGTTGAGCAATGAAACACTAAAAAAAGGACCTGGTATAATCTGACTCACATTTAGCCCTACTCCTCCTTCCAAAGAAAGATTATATTTGGTATGCGAATTAGCAAAAATGGTAGTAACAAACTTTCCTCCTGTTGTGTCATGACGCATATTTACAAAACGAAACATGTTTAGTTGAGTAAGTGAACGTTGTGTTTGTGCTTCATGCTCTTGGCTATAATATTCATTCGGACGAAGCTGAATCTTATTATTCAAAACCCTTTTTGAATAGCTTTGCTTGTATTCTGCATATTTTATGCTATCATATCTTGACCGATTGGGCGTACTCTGAACTGCTCCAAATACATTTCCATCAATAATCATTTTTACAGAATCTACTATAAAACGTATATGTTTTCTGTTTTTATCTTTGAGAGTAGGTAATGGATTTTCGATAGCAATCGTAATATCAGATTGAAAGGGAGCATCTTGTATGAGTGAATCTACATCAAAAAAAACGAACTGTTTTGTAAAATCAAAGTATCCATTATTTCTCAAATGAGTTGTTATGCGTTCTCTTTCTGCTGCTAATTTAGATTCATTGTATCTCGTGTTTTGATTAAAGAGTCGATTACTGCTATCTGAAAAAATGAGTTGTTGAATAGTAGAATCTTGAATTTGATAGTCTATATTTCGAATTCGCTGTGCTTTTCCTTCATGTACTTGGTAAGTAACAACTACTTTTTGAGAATCATTTCTATGATAAGAAATTTGGGGAGTTACAGTATTAGAAAAATAACCTTTCTGACGCAATGCTAAGTTCATTTGGTCGGCTGTCTGTTGCATTAAAGTTGTGTCAAAAACAGTAGGTTTTTCCCCTAACGAACGCATAAACCAGTTTCCATTTTCTATTTTATCATTGGCTTTGAGTAATTTTTTATCATATTTATTCCTAATTCTATTTCTTTTATTGATTTCTTTTTGAGTAGTCGCATTTTCATATTCTGCTAATTTTTTATCATATTTTAATTCTAATTCTTGCTTATCTTTTATAAAGTTTAAAGAGTCTTGAGTTGTATAATTACTTTTCCCCAAATAATAAAAATATAAATAAGGAGTAATTGGTAAAGATAAAATTCGTCTGTTAGGCTGCTGACGATAATAAACAGCTAGTTCATCTGAATCTACTTTATCAGTTCCTTCTATTTTCTGATTATATAATAGCTTTTCATTGGGCGCAAGATTTTTTGTGGGAACACAAGAAACCAAACCTATAAAAAATGAGAAAATAAGAAAGAGAAGAAGATTTTTTTTCACTTTTGCAGAATAGAAATTAGAGTTTAGAGAACGGAGAATATTTTTCAGAAAAATACAGAAATTGACTGGTTACTAATAATTGGTAACTGGTAACTGTTTGGCTGTTGTATAAAATTCTTTGCCATAATTAGGTTCGAAATAAGCCAAATCTTCAAAATCTTGTTGATTAAATTTCTTAATTGCTAATTTCCCTATTTCTTTAGCAGAAGGCAATTTATTGGAAATAAAAATGGCATTTGGATTATTTATGACTGCTTTACACTTGTGTAATTTCTCTTCATTATCTCCAAAAAATAAGATTTTGTTTTCAGAAAGTTGTTTACCAAAACTATCCTCATCAATAACTAAAGCTGTATCATTTAAGATATAATTTAATTCTGTATCAAAAATAGCAGTAAAAACTTCCATACGACGAGCATCCATTAAAGGACAAAGTAGATACTTTGTTTTTATTTTTTGTTCTTTTTCAACTTTTTCTAAAGCCTGATTCTCCAAATCATTTGCCAAATCAATCATAGATAAAGACCACGCCTGTAATGAAGGAATTCCGATAAGGGGAATATTTAGACCTGTACAAAGCCCTTTTGCTGTCGAAACACCAATTCGTAAGCCTGTATAAGAGCCTGCACCCGAACCTACTGCAATGGCTTTTAACTCTGAAAATTTTGTTTGAGTAGTATTCAAAACAGCTTCTACTAAAAGAGTAAGGCGTTCGGCATGTTTTCTTTGCTCGTGGAGTTCGTGTAAGGCAAGTAAATTTCCTTCCAAGTCATGCAATGCAACTGAACAAATATGGATAGAAGTTTCGATACTTAAAATCATAGATTCAAAATCAAAAATAGATAATTTAATAGAAAAGAATTTATAAAGAACAAAGGTAGAAAAAAGCGATAAGAAAATTATGAACTAAATTTGCTTAAATAATTTTCATTCTGTTATTTAACTTCTAAATTTGTACTCAGAATAACATTAGTTTTAATCTACATCAAACAAAATTAACAAAGAAGCGTTTTGTAGAAAGATAAAACAAGGCTTAAAGGTTTGTAAAATCTATTTTTTTAATTGTACATAAAATTTTTACTTTTTTTTGTGAAAAATATATCCAAAGAATTTAAAGTTGGTTTGCTCGTAGTAGTAGCTGGCGCATTGTTGTATTTAGGTTTTAATTTTTTGAAAGGGCGTGATTTTTTTAGTAGCGATAATACTTTCTATACTTTTTATGATGATATTGATGGGCTGACTATTTCTAATCAGATTATTGTAAATGGCTATGCTGTTGGACGTGTTGATGGAATCGAACTACTTCCCAATCAAGGAAATAAATTAATGGTTACACTAAAAATCAAAAAAGATATTGGAGTTACAGAGGGTTCTATTCCTACACTTGCTGATGGAGGTCTTTTGGGTGGAAAGCAAATTAATCTTATTTTAGGAAAAGGAAAAGTTTTAGAGTCTGGAGATACACTACAAAGTGATGTAGAATTAGGTTTGGCAGCTATGGTAGCAGAAAAAGCAGGTCCTTTGGCTCAAAATATAGATTCAACAGCTCTAGTTTTAAAAAATATGCTTGTAAAGTATGAAGCTATGAGTGGAAGTGTTGCAGAAATATTAGATAATACAAAAATGACAACAGCAAGTATTAATGGTATTTTGGAAGATAATCGTCAGCAACTTAGAAATATTACAGCCAATTTAGCAGCACTTACTTCTTCATTGAAAGATACAGAGGCGCAATTCAAACCAATTATTGCAAAACTAAATACATTTGCAGAATCTCTTAATGAATTAGAGATTGGTGAAATTAGCAAGAAAAGCAATGAACTTCTAGCAGAATTAAATAAAACAACACAAGCTATAAATAATGCTGATGGTTCTTTAGGAAAACTTATTCATAGCGATTCGCTTTATCAACAGCTCAATTATACTGTTTCAGATTTGGATAGATTACTCATTGATTTGAGAGAACACCCACAACGATATGTCCATTTGTCTGTCTTTGGAAGAAAAGAAAATAAAAATAATAAAAAAGATGAAGACAAAGACAAAGAAGGTAAATAAATCTTTGAATGATAAATTATTAATTAAATTACCGTTTTATTAAAAAATAAAGTCTCCAACTTTGCCGTTGTTGGTGTTTTAGCGACAGCGACACCAACAACTCACAACTAATGCTAAACGAAAGCGAACTTTCCATTTTACTGCAAAATCCATCTGTTAGAGAACCTTTAGATTCTCTCCGAAGTAATTTTTTTTCTGCTTATACAGAAATTCGCCCTTTAGATGAAAAAGATTTTTTTGCGCTTACTCTGCTCGCTCCTTCGATAGCGATTGCGCTGGCAAATGGAAGTATTAGTCTTTTTGAGGAACTTAGCTTGACTAAAAAAGCTCGTATGCTTTCTCGTCAGGAAGATGCTTTTCGTACCAATGACCCACTTTTGGCAGCCTTAAAGCAACTCACAAAAGATTTTTCAAGATGGGAAGATGGTTTTTATGATGCTATCAAAACAGCTATGTATTCTTCTCTTAGAAAAAATGAACTTCTTTGGCTACATTTACATGAAGAAAAATCAGTTAGTCAGAATTGGAAAAATGATGCTTTGAATGCACCTTATGTGTTGGTCAAATTTTTAGTTTTGCTTTTTTTGGAAGAAGAAAAAATTACTACAACACCTTTGCTTTCACAAGTTGAATATAAAAAACTATTGGAAATAGGCGCAAAATTAGAACTGACTAAGTTTCCCATATTTAAAAGTTTTTGTAGGGTTTTTGATGTGAGGTAGGTTTTTAAAATTATTCTAACGAAAACTTTATTTCTAAATTCAAATTCGTATTTTAGGGTTGATTCTGACAAACAGGTTTTATAAAAGAATTTCAAACTCTATTTACTGATGAAAAAAATCTACGCTTTTTTATTTACTCTTTTTATATTTATTTCTCTACAAACTCCTTGTTTTGCTCAATTCGGACAAATTGAATCAGGTGCAAGAACCTACGGAATGGGCAGAACTTCCCTAACTGTTGCAGATTCTTGGGCAGTTTTTAATAATGTAGCTGCACTTTCAAATGTAAAAGGAACAGAGACATTTCTAGGTTATTCCAATCGTTTTACCCTTTCTGGACTCAATACTTTACAGGCAGGAGCTACCTTTGATGCTTTTTTTGATGGTAAAATGGGAATTGGAGTTACTCGTTTTGGAGATGATTTGTACAACGAACACCGTTTGGCAGTTGGTTATTCTCACAAAATCAGCAATATGAGCATCGGAATTCAAGCCAATTATTTACAAACTTCTATTCAAGGATACGGAACTCGTCGAAACTTTGCTTTAGAAATGGGAGGAGTAGCACAGCTTTCTGAAACGCTTACTTTAGGAATGCACATTTTTAATATTAATCAAGCAAAAGTTTCTGATTTTGAAGACGAACGAATCCCTACTATTATGCGAATTGGAATTTCTTATAAACCTGTCCAGCGTGTAACTGTAAATTTTGAAACTGAAAAAGATACGGAATATCCAGCTTCATTTAAGGCAGGTTTAGAGTATCAAGTAGTTAATTTTAATGAAAATGAAATTTTTATCAGAACAGGAATCACAACAGCCGAGTTTTTAGCGCATTTTGGAGTAGGGTATTATAAAGGAAGTTTTGGTGTAGATTATGCTTTTACAACCCTTCCTCAAGTTGGTTACTCACATCATGTAGGTTTGGTTTATCGTTTTGGAAAAGCTAGGCAAGGAAATGAAGAACAAAAAGAAGAGAATAATGTAAATGTTCCTCATTAAGGAAGAGTCAAAATTCATGTTTTTAGAGCTTGAAAGCATAACTAGAATAAATAATTAAAAAAAAGTCAAATTTATTTTTTTTAATTTTGTCTCGTAAGATATTGATAATCAATAGTTAATAAATTAGCTCAAAAAAAAGTTAGAAAAGTTAGTAAAATAAGTAGGGAATAGTTTGCATATATCAATTTCCTGTAGTACTTTTGTATCACGATTCAAGCGGATGTGGCGAAATTGGTAGACGCACTAGACTTAGGATCTAGCGCCGTAAGGTGTGTGGGTTCGAGTCCCTCCATCCGCACTACTTTTTTATACTATTGTAGCAATACAAAAAATATAAAAAAACTGGGTTTAATAAAAGCAAAATTTCTCTTATTTCTTTTAAACTGCATCTAGTTTGATTGCCTAAATAAGAGAAATTTTTGTTTATAAAAAATTTTGCTAAAAGGGAATTCTGATTTATCCTTCTTCCTTTGAGTCAATGTTTTTCAGATTTTAAAAAATAATTCATTTCATCACGCAGAATCACTAGAGGTTGATTGTGAATTACGATTTGTTTTAGCTTTTATGTACTTACTTTAAACAAGTAAATAGTTCGTAATTTTTAATTCGTAATTCGTAATTGAACTAAAAGTAATTCCCAAATTTATAGACTATCGTGGAAATTAAGTTAGAAAAAAAGAACGAAACAAATGCTTTTATTCATGTTTCGGTAAAAGAAGAAGATTACAAGGCTAAATTTGATAAAAAAATAGAAGATTATCGTAAACAAGCTTCTATTAAAGGTTTTCGCCCAGGAAAAGCTCCTATGAGTTTAGTGAAAAAGATGATAGGAAAAGAAGTAAGAATGGACGAAGTGAATGATGTAGTAACTAAAGGAGTAAGTGATTATATTCAAGCAGAAAAATTAGATTTATTGGGCGCACCAATTCCACAAGCCGAAGATGTAGATTTTGCAAAATCAAAAGATTTTGAGTTTTCTTACGAAATTGGTTTAGTTCCTGATTTTGATTATGATATTTCTGAAAAAGTGGTAGCTGATAATTATAAAATTGATATTACTACAAAAGAAGTAGATACATACATTGATAATCTTCGTACTCGTTTTGGAACAGTAGAAAACCCAGAAGAATCTGATAAAGATGATTTTGTATACGGAGAAATTTTCCAAATGAGTAAAGATGAAGAAGGAAATGAAACAAAATCTTTTTCAGTAGAAACACTTATACCAACAAATAAATTAGCTGAATCTCAAGTAGATAAATTTATTGGTGTAAAAGGTGGTGATACATTTACTTTTGTAATGGAAGAAGCACTTCCAAATGAAAGAGAAAGAGGCTTTGCATTAGGATTAGAAAAAGAAGACGCAGCCAAACTTTCAGGAGAATTTACAATGGCAGTAGAAAGTATTACACGTCGTATTCCTGCTGTAATGGATGAAGAATTTTTCAAAAAAGTAGGTGCTTATAAACCAGTAGAACCAAAATTAGTAACAGAAGGAGAAGAAGCTCAACAAGAATTAGAAGAGCAAAACGAACCTGAAGTAATGAATGAAGAAGAATTTCGTAATGAAATTATGACTCGTTTGAAAGAAGATTATGCTAAAGAAGGTGAAGCACTTACAGATATTTATATTCGTAGAGATTTGATTGAAAACACTAAAATAGATCTTCCTGACGAGTTTTTGAAGCGTTGGTTGGCTTTTGCTAATGAAGGCAAATTCAGTAAAGAACAAATTGAAGAAGAGTATCCAGAATTCATAAAAGAAATGAAATGGTCGCTTATTCAGAATCGTATTTTGAAAGAAAAAGAAGTAGAGATTACTAGAGAAGATATTATGGCTGAAGCTCGCAAAGAAGTTCAGAACATGATGATGCGTATGGGTGGTGGAATGCAACTTCCAGAAGCTCAAATGGATAACATGGCTGAGAGTTTCTTAAAAGCTGAGGATGGTAAACATTATCAACAAATTGCTACTCAAGCTATGCGTAATCGTTCTATGCAAGCTATTCGTGAATCAGTTTCTCTGAAAGACAAAGTAGTGACTGAAGAAGAATTTGCTAAAATTGCTGAATCACTTTAAGAATTGATTTATGTTAATTGTGAAGATACAAATAATGACAATGTAAAAAAGTCCTCCAAACTATTTTTAGTTTGGAGGACTTTTTTTGTGATTTAGAAAGAAATCGGAATTTTGTATTTACTTCTGACTTCTAAAATCTAACTTCTAATTTTATCTGTCCCAATTATATTTATCCATAGTTTCTAAAGCAGCCATAAGAAGTCTTGTGCTTGCCAAAACATCTTCTTTATGAACCATTTCAGTTACTTGATGTAGATAACGGGTAGGAATTGAAATTGCTCCAGCAATAGAACCACTTCCTCCACGTTGCAAAGAAGCTGTGTTAGTTCCACCAGCAGGTAAAACTTCAGCTTGCCATTTCAAACTTTCTCTGTCAGCCGTTGCTTTCAAGAAATCTACCATTCTAGGGTCGCAAATTGTTTGAGAATCAATGATTTTAATTCCTGTACCTTTTCCAAGTTCAGTTACTCGTTTTTGTGGAGAAACACTTGGCATATCATTAGTTACTGTTGTATCCAAACAAATGGCAAAATCTGGGTCAATATTACGAGTTGCTACCAAAGCTCCACGCAAACCAACTTCTTCTTGCACAGAAAAAACAGCATAGACATCGAATGGAGTTGCCTCTAAATTTTTCAAAGTCTCTACCAAAATATAAACTGCAATTCTGTTATCTAATGATTTAGTCGATATTGTATTTCCAATTTCTACTAAATCTCTTTCTCTAGTGATAGTATCTCCAATAGAAACAAATTTTTCTACTTCTTCTTTAGGTAAACCCAAATCAACAAAATAATCATCTAGTTCAGCCGATTTTTTTCTCTCTTCAGCCGTCATCATGTGAATTGCTTTTGTTCCCAAAACGCCTAACATATCTTTTTTTCCATGAACAATAACACGTTGAGCTGTCAGAGTTTTAGGGTCAAAACCTCCTAGTGGATGGAAGCGAACAAAGCCTTCGTTATCGATATGAGTAACCATAAAAGCAATTTCGTCCATGTGGGCATCCACCATTACTTTTTTATTTTCAGAAGAATCTGAATGTGTTCCTTTTTTTAGAGCAATCAAGTTACCCAAATTATCGACACTCATTTCGTCGACATAGTCTTTTATTTCTTTCTGAATTTGTTCACGAATTCGGTCTTCATAACCAGGTGCGCCAGCTACACTTGTAAGACGAGATAATAATTCAATATCTATTTTTTCAATATTCATGTGACTTGTTAATTTAGTAGTTGGTTTTAGTAAAAATTAATTTACCTCAAAGTTAAAATAATAGGATTTAAAATTAACCGTTTGTTAGAAAGTTTTAGTTAAAATAGAAAAATATAATAGCAAAAAACCTCTCTTTTTTTTGTAAAAAAGAGAGGTTTTCTAAATTTTCAAAAAGCTAATAATTTAAAGAGATGAAACTCTATTTCTGAAAATTATTTTTTTGTGCATCTTCTACCTTTGTACGAACATCTTGTATAAAATCATTTTTTTGAGAAAGGTTTCTTTCAGCAGTTCGGTTGATATGTTCGATTACTTCAAAAAAGTTTTCCATTTTTTCTGGAGAAATTTTATCAAAAATCTGTTGATTAAATGTTTTTACAGATTGTCTAGCAGCTTCTCTTCTTAGTTTTCCTTCATTGGTCAGACAAATCATTACTTTTCTACGGTCTTCGCTATCACTTTGACGAACAATTAAACCTTCTTCTTCCATCGATTTGAGTATACGTGTCAATGAACGTGCTTCCATTCCCATAAGGGGAGCTATTTTGGTAGCAGGAGAGCCTTTTTCTTGGTCTATATTTAATAAAACAAATCCTGTTGAGTGTGTAATTCCGTGTTCGCCACCTATCATATTGTACATTTTGGCAATCGATAACCAAGATGCTTTGATGGCAAAATCGACAGAACGTCTTTTTTTTCTATCTATTAAAGAATTATCTGAAAAAGAATCAGATTTTTTATCAGAATTTGTTTTGCTACCATTTGTCATTATCTTGGTTTTGCTACTACTCATTATTTTATAGAATTGTTTTAGCTGATATTGTGTAAATTATCTTTTGCACTAAAAATGTCTTGTTTTTTTTGCTTTTTTTTATTCAAAAACACCCTTTTTCTTTTTTATTCAGTTTTTTATTTGGTAAATTTGAAGTATGAGCTTACAAACAAAGATAAGTAAAATTTGTTATGCGTGCATAATTTTTTAAGAATTTTTTAGTCTGTTTTTATGTTTTTACTTTCTCTCCCCTCCATAATACTTCTTATTTTTTAAAATTTATCTGTAATTCAAAGTGAATAGTTCTATTGTTTTTCAATTTATATGTATAGATTTGTAAAGACGTTATTTTTAGTATGAAAATTAAAATTTTAGAAAGATGGAGTTATCAAAATATCCTTTACAAGTTATTAGAGATGTAAAAGCATTAGAGGAAGAATTTGAATCAATTATAAATAAACGTGACTTGGAAAATTTTTTTGACAGCGAAATTTTCACGAATAACTTATTTATAGTAAGGGGGCGAGGAGATTTTGAAAAATATAACTTCTTTGTAACCGAACTTGTAAGTAAAGAATACTACGAAGTAATAAGTAATCCTTCTGACGGCTACTCTTTAGAATCAGGTGCGACTTGGGTAGATACAAAGGGAATAGTTAAACGACTTATACAATGGATTGATTTAGTTACTGAAGCTACCAATATAATGTATGACTTTGAAAATTCAAAGTCTGTTAAAGAAGATAAAGTTAAAGAAAATATAAAGTTAGCAACTTGTAAAAATTTGATTCAAAATATTCAATTAAAAAACTTTCAGTTCATAAAACAAGTAGAATTAAACAATCTATCAAATAAAAAAGAAATTTACATTCTAGGCGAAAATGGCGATGGCAAAACGGTTTTATTACAGGCTTTAATGTTGGCTTTTAAAGAACATTTTGTCAAAAATATAGCTCGTAAAAGTTTAGTAGGAGAATTTTTAGATTTTGAAAAAGATTTTGAAAAAGCGAGTTATGAAATAGAATTAGATGATAAAACTATCCTTTCAAAAACTAATATGTCTTATCATTCAGATGTATATGCGTATGGAACACATAGAGGAAATATTTTAAGTGAAACAGAAGATGAGTATGGTTTTATGACACTTTTTAGTCCTCGTTATCATCTGCGAAATCCTGTTGATTGGCTTGTCGAAATGCGTGGAAAAGAACTAGAACTAAAAGTCCAAAATGAAAGCAAAGACCAAAAAAATAATGAGAAACAAAATATTCTAACTTTAGAAATTGCAAAAAGTCTTTTAGAAGACATTATAAACTCTGGAGAGAATCCAAAAGATATTCATATTGAAGTGGATTTATCTTCAAAAGAAAAAGTAGTTTTCAAAGAAAGAGATACAAAAATCAAATTCGAACATTTGTCAGAGGGTTATCGAAGTGTTTTTATTTGGGTGGCTGATTTGGTTTCTCGTTTGGCAGAATCTCAACCGACTGTAAAGCAAATTCAAGATTTTAAAGGAATTGTTTTGGTAGATGAAATTAATCTTCATTTACATCCAAAATGGGAAATTCAGATTGTACAAAAACTGCGTTCGTGGTTTCCAAATATTCAATTTTTCTTTACTACACACAGCCCAATTTGTGTTTTGGGAGCGTCAGAAGATGCCGTTTTTTATAGATTGTATAAAGAAGAAGGAATTGCAAAACTTTCAGAGCAAATAAACTATTCTCAAATTAAAGAAATGACTGCTAATCAAATAGTTACGTCTATGCTTTTTGATTTGGAAACGCCTTTTATGCGACATACAGATAGTTCAGAAATTGATACAAGTGAGGATTATTTGTACAACAGAATTCATAAAAAAATTAGTCAGCGTTTAGCAGAAAGAAAGAAAGAAGGCGAAGTTTATTTTTCTGATGAAGAAATCAATGCAATGATTGATGAAGCATTAGATTCAGAAATAGAAAACGATGAAATAGAATAATTTATGTACCACAGACTTCCCAGTCTGTGTAATTCTTTATACAGACTAGGAAGTCTGTATTACTTATAATCCTAAAACCTTATAAAAACTATTTCAAAGATGATTTCTGTAAAAAAAGATTTTGAGAATATTCCTTATCCTTTGTCAAAAGAGCATTGTGAAAATGGAACACAAGAGAGAACTGCAACAACAAATGAAGACAGAAGAAAGACTGTTATAGAAAATGAGCAGTATGATGATAATTTCAATGACAGATACAAACACAAAGAAATAAGAAAAGAATTAGGTAGAATCTATAAAGAAAAATGTGCTTTTTGTGAACAGAATCAAGAAATTATGCACGTAGAACATTATCGTCCAAAGACAAAATATTATTGGTTAGCTTTTTCTTGGGATAATTTATTATTGGCTTGTGCAAAATGCAATGGTAGTGGAAATAAAGCATCTCATTTTCCTGTTGAAAATACGGCTATTGTTTCACCAAAAATTGATTGTTCGGATATAGATTTGAGTAAAATAAATAACTTTTGTAAAGAATATGATGAATTAGAAAAACCTCTGTTGCTGAATCCAGAGCAAGAAGAAGATTTACATTTTAGATTTTCTTTTGATAGAAATGGAGAAATTTGTCCTACAAATTCAAATGATGAACAAGCAAAACAAACGATTGATGTTATAAAGCTAAATAGAGATAGTCTAAAGATAGCTAGAAAGAAAATTATTGATGATTTTGAAAAAAGTGTAATAGGCAAAAAAGTAAAAGACAAAGGAGAATTGAGAAGACATGTAATGCATGAAATGGAAATGTTGAGAGAAAAAGCAGATATACAAAACTCTGATGAGAACTTTTTAGCATTCAGAACTTATGTTGTAAATGAAGGAATCATGAAACAGATTATTAAAAGTGCGTTTGGTCAGAGTAATCAAAAATAATACTATCTTTGAGGTTCTAATTTAACTTTTTAAACTGTATCAAATCAATCAATGACATCTTACCCAATTCTTTTACTCAAAAAAAATAGAGAAAAATCAATCTTAAATCAGCATCCTTGGATATTTTCAGGAGCAGTTCAGAAGATGCCAAAGGCTCAAAACGGCGAAATCATAGCTGTTCAAGATGCAAGTGGGCGTATTTTAGGATATGGTTTCTTTGATACAAATAGTCAAATTACGTGTCGTATTTTTGAGTTTACTCGTTTTCATGATAAAGAAGTAGAATTTGTAGCAGACGAAGCCTATTTTCATCAAAAAATAAGAAATGCGTATAATTTACGTGAAAAATATTTGATAAATTCTAGTACAAATGCCTACCGACTTTTGCACGCAGAAGGAGATTTTTTCTCAGGCGTAATTGTAGATATTTATGATAATATAGCTTCAGTTCAACTTTTAATAAAAGGAACTCAGCGCATTGCAGAATATATTTTTAGTGGAATTCGTGCTATTGGAATCGAACATATTTATCTTCATATCAAAGAAAGCACACGCAATATAGAGGGTTTTGGAGATGAAAAAAATGAAATACAACAAGGTTGGCAGCTAGAAGAAGGACAAACAGAAAGTGATATTCCAGTAATTCCAGTTCAAATTTTGGAAAATAATCTGAAATTCAAAGTTGATGTAGTAGATGGACAAAAAACAGGCTTTTTTATAGATCAGCGAGAAAATAGAGAGCTTGTAAAACAATATTCAAAAAATAAATCTGTCTTGAACTGTTTTGGTTATACAGGTGGTTTTAGTGTTTATGCAATTGATGGAGGTGCAAAAAAAGTAGTTTCAGTAGATATTTCGAAAGAAGCAACTCAAGAAGCTAACCAAAATGTTGCCCTTAATTTTAATAGTTTGATGCGAGCTAATAAAAATCATGAAGCTATTGCACAAGATTGTTTTGAGTATTTAAAAGGATTAGATGCAAGTAATGAAGAGGAACAATTTGATATTATTATCCTTGATCCACCAGCTTTTGCTAAAAATAAACGTTCACTTCCAAAGGCTACACGAGGTTATATTAATTTGAATGAATTAGGTTTTAAGAAAGTAAAAAGTGGTGGTTTGGTATTTACTTTTTCGTGTTCGGGAAGTGTAAGCAAAGATTTATTTAGAAAAGTAGTTTTTACAGCAGCAGCCGAAGCAGGAAGAAAGGTAAGAATTGTTCATCAACTGACACAACCTTTAGATCATCCAATAAATATTTATCATCCAGAAGGGGAATATTTGAAAGGCTTGGTTTTGCAAGTAGAATAATTTTAGTAAATTGAAGTTCATTAATTTTATTCAATAAAATTTAATTAATGCTTAATTATCACTCAATTTACAATTCTAACACTCAAAAATTAGAAATTTATGGGAACATTTAAAGTAGATGGTCGTATGACTGTAAACACACTTAAAGATAAGTTCAAAGAAACTTTTGGTTATTCATTACGTGTCTATAAAGGCAATAATGCAGGGCGTGGCGCACGCTTTGCAGATGATAAAGCTCGTTTGGGAGAAGTAGCTGATGAACGTGAATCACTTGCTGGTTTAGGTGAATTTGAAATGCCATCAGAAATGAGTATTTCAGAATTTGAAAAGCTATTTCAAGAAAAATTTGATATTGCTGTACAAGTAGCTGATGCTGATAATGAGAAATTATTAGATAATGATACTACTTTGAAGGCAAACTAAGTAACTGAGCAAAAACATATCTAATAAAAAAAGGCTCTTCTGACAATTTAGCGAAATTATAGGATGGTGTGCGTTCGTTTTAGCTTCGCTGAGAGTTACACCATTCTCAAAAACGAATGAAACGCTTACTCAGAAACGTGATATTGCTTAAATCACGCTTCTGAGTAAGCGTTTTTTTCAATTCACGATGTTTCGCTAAAAAGTCGGAAGAGCCAAAAAAAATAGAAAGTGGAAATTTAAACTGTCAAGACACTTTTAAGGTGTCAGGCGATTGCATATAAATAATTTTGCGTTACCATTTACTTAAAGAACAATTATAAAGGGTGAATGTAATACATTGATAACCAAAAAATATAATTTTAACTATTTATCTATCTAAAAAATATCTTCTTTGGTGTCATTTAATTTTGATTTATCTTTGAAATAATAAACTACAAAAGTAAATAACCAAAATAAAACACAGTTGTAAATTAAATTATTAAAATTCCAACCGTGATTAGGAGATACTCTGTCTAGCCAAAACTGGTAATAGTATTCAAATGGAAAACCGATGCTTATTTGATAGGATTTTTCTCTTGGAAGATTAAACCAGTCAGGTAGAATGTCATATAAAATAGTCAGAAAAGAAACAGCAAAAAATAAAATAACTGATTGAAAAGTTACTTTGAAAAGAAATTTTAGCATATTTTTTTGAGACTAAGTAATTGAGCTAAATTATTTACAACTTATTTATTAAGCATCTTTTTTAGAATGAAATCCATAACTTTAGTTATGGGATAGTTTAAAATCGTGGGTTTTGTTATATGTAATTTTGCCTAATTGCTTATAATCATAAAAATACCCTATTTCTATAAAAAAATAGGGTATTAAATGAGATAAATTTTCAAGAGCTAAAAATTAAGCTTCTTGTGCTACTTGTTTTTTCTCTCTTGTATCTACAACTTGTCTTCCGATACTGTTGTAATACGTTTTTAATTCTTCCATTTGAGCTAAATCAAATACATTTCTTCCATCAAAGATAACTCTGTCTTTCATGATAGAGAATGTTTTTTCAAAATCTGGAGTACGAAAAACGCTCCATTCGGTAACAATAATCAACGCATCAGCATTTTTTAGAGCATTATATTGATTTTCTTCGAAAGAAACTCTCTCATCTCCTTCATATTGTTCCAATACATTTTCCATTGCTTCTGGGTCAAAAGTAGAAACTGTTGCGCCTGCTGCCAAAAGCTCATCAATAATATAAAGTGCTGGAGCTTCTCTAATGTCATCTGTATTTGGCTTGAAGGCAAGTCCCCACATAGCAAAATGCTTTCCTGTCAAATCTTCGCCATAAAAAGATTTAATTTTATCTACCATTACCACTTTCTGACGTTCGTTTACTTTCATTACCGAACTCAAAATCTTAAATTCATATTTATTTTCATTGGCTGTTCTTTCTAATGCCTGTACGTCTTTTGGAAAACAACTTCCACCATAGCCAACACCAGCAAATAAGAATCGCTGTCCAATACGATTATCAGAACCCATTCCTTTACGCACAAAATCAACATTTGCGCCTACAAGCTCACAAATATTTGCAATTTCATTCATAAAACTAATACGAGTAGCAAGGTAAGAATTAGCTGCATATTTTGTCATTTCAGCCGAACGCTCATCCATAAAAATAACAGGATTTCCTTGTCTTACATAAGGATTATAGAGTTTTTCCATCACCTTTTTAGCTCTATCTGAAGAAGTTCCTACCACAACCCTATCAGGTTTCATAAAATCATCCACAGCTACACCTTCTCTCAAAAACTCAGGATTTGAAACAACATCAAATTCTGTTTTGGCATTTTGAGCAATAGCAGCCTGAACACGCTCAGCAGTTCCTACAGGAACGGTACTTTTATCAACAATTACTTTATAGTCTGTAATCATTTTTCCTAATTGTTCGGCAACTCCTAATACATACGAAAGGTCGGCAGAACCATCTTCCCCTGGAGGAGTTGGAAGAGCTAAGAAAATAATTTGAGCATCTTTAATTGCCTCTTCTAAATCGGTAGTGAATAAAAGACGTTCTTGTTTGATATTTCTTTCAAAAAGAACTTGCAAACCTGGTTCGTAAATAGTTAGCTTACCTGATTTTAGGCGATTGATTTTATTCTCATCAATGTCGACACATATAACTTGATTCCCAGTTTCGGCAAAACAAGTTCCTGATACCAAACCTACATATCCTGTACCAATGACTGCTAATTTCATATATAAAAAAGAATTGTGAAATAATTAAAAAAGAAATGAATAAAATAGAATTTTAGCTTTTCAAATTAGAGAAATAGCTATGCCATTTTACTTGTATAATTACAAAGATACAAAAAGTAGGTTTTAAGAATGGCTTTAAGTAGTAAATATTTTGTCTAAGCACTTTAGTAAAGAAGTATAAACTCTTGAATTCTCCTTCCAAATATGATTATTCCCACCAAAATAGCATAGATAGTAGCTATCAAAACAGCACTTGCAGCTAAATCTTTTATCTGACCTGCTAATTTATTTCTGTCTGGACTTACTAAATCAACTAATTTTTCTAAAGCTGTATTGAGAATTTCGGTTACCCAAACAAAACAAATTGCTGATAAAATAGAAATCCATTCTAAGAGATTTATTTGAAAAGCAAAGCTGAGCAATAAGGCTAAAATGGAAGCAGGAATATGAATAAAAACATTGTAATCCCTAAGCATTATTCTCAACCCTTTGAAGGCATACCCAAAACTATGAAATTGCTTTTTAAAATAAGAAAGCATAATTTAAAATCACTGTCTGTGTCGTCGGTGAGACACCGACAACGGCAAAAAAGAATCATTTTATAGCCAAACCATCACCATTTTCGGTGTTTCATCAACGATTTTTACTTCAATTTCTTCAAATAAAAAAAAATTAAATTTCAAATACAAATCCTTCTTTTACAAGTTGTTCGTATTTATCTTTATCAAATTTGTAGAGTTGGGCAGCACGATGTGATACATTTTGTTGGTATTCATCTAAAGGAAGAACAAGTTTTGTTTTCAATATTTTTCTTCTGAAATTTCGCTTATCAAGTGTCATTCCTAAAACGTGTTCGTAAAGAATTTGAAGTTGAGAAAGAGGAAATTTTTCAGGTAAAAGCTCAAAACCAATAGGCTGATAGCGTACTTTTCCACGCAATCTTTCTAAAGCTATTTTCATAACTTCTTGATGGTCAAAGGCAAGCTCAATTTCTGAAAGTTCTTTTATACTAAACCATTGTGTATCAGCAGCATCGGAGGCAGCTTTTATTTGGTCTGCGTGATGCGCCAAACTTACTAAAGCATAATATGCAATACTGATTACTCGTCCTCTTGGGTCACGATCAGGAGCTCCAAAGGTGTAGAGTTGTTCCATAAAAAGGTCATTCATACCTGTTTCTTCTTCTAATTCTCTTCGTGCTGCCGTTTCCAAATCTTCATCCATATCTACAAACCCCCCTGGAAATGCCCACTTTCCTGCAAAAGGATCGTGTGCTCGTTCTATCAAAAGCACTTTTAAGTCAGAGTTTTCGCTATCCCAAGCAAAAATGACACAATCGACAGTAACAGAAGGGCGTGGGTATTCGTAGCTATACATAAGATGAAAGTTAAATAAATGAATTTTTATTTCTTAGTGTTTTTTGTACACAAAGTAAGTTATTTTTTCTGAATAAACCAATTTTTGGATTAAAAATAGATGTATATTAGCTTGATTTACAAATTTCCTAAAAAATAGTTTTGATGTTTTATTTAAAGTTCAAGATTCTTGCCTTTTTTCTTTTTTTATTGTTTTATTTTCCTTGTTTCTCTCAAGATATTCTAGTTGATAAGGATACATTAAAAAATGATACTATTTACAAAATCTCAACAAGAAAAAAATGGCTTTTTCCAACTCTGGCTACCACAACCTACATAGGTGGAATGACTTTTTTATATCAAAGTTGGTACAAAAATGAAAATCAAACTTCATTTCATTTTTTTAATGATAATAAACAATGGAATCAGTTAGATAAATTCGGACATGCTTATACTTCTTATCATTTAGGAAAACTAAGTTACAACTCTCTCAAAAAACTAAATTATTCAGAAAAAACAGCTCTTTGGTCTTCTACTGTTGGTTTTTGGCTAATGCTTCCTATTGAAATTTTTGATGGATTTTCTCCAACGTATGGCGCAAGTTATGGAGATTTGATTGCAAATGGAACAGGTTCTTTATTATTTTTATCTCAACAAATAGCTTTTAAAGAGCAGCGTATCCAATTCAAATTTTCATTTTTTCCAACATCTTACTCTGATTTGCGTCCGAATACTTTGGGAGAAAATCTTCCTACAAAAATTATAAAAGATTATAACGGACAGACGTACTGGTTTTCTTCTAGTCCTGCTATGTGGTCAAATGAAAAAACTAAATTTCCAAAATGGTTAGCTCTTTCAGTTGGTTATGGTGGAAATAATATGATTTATGGAAGTGAAAAGCAAAATAATGAAAATGGCTATCAGAGTTCAAGAATTTTTTATTTGTCTTTAGATATAAATTTTGCTTCAATTGTAACTCATCGAAAAGGCTTACAATTATTATTTACTATTTTTAATGGAATAAAAATTCCTTTTCCTGCACTTTATTATGATACAAAAAAAGGATTTAATGCTAGTCTTTTAGCTTTTTAAGCAATAAGAATCAAACTTTTTCTTGGATTTGTATCCATTCAACAGCCTTATTTAAATTTCCAAAAGGAATTACATTTACACTTCCTTTTTGTTTTACCAAAATTTCATCTGCTGAAAGTTGCATAAACAAATCACTAGGTATAACATAGCCAAAGAAAGAAAGTCCAGCTTGTAAAGCACGAGGAAACCAATCTGTATCTATCCATTTTTGATCTTCATCTGTATAAGTTTGCCTATAAGTTAAGTCTACAATCAGTTTATTTGTATTTTTTTCTTTCAAAAAAAAGATAATCTGATTTAAAAATGTCCTTAGTTCTGCATCATATACAAAACCAATACTACGAGTAATGATACAATTTGCTTTTTCATTGTAATAAATGCGAAGCGCATCGTTTTCACTAACATTAATATCATAAATTAATTCATTTTCTGTTGCAGTCAAATGTTCTGGTAAATCCATAGATTACGTTGTTTTTTTTGATAAAGGGGAAGAGTAATAGCTCAATTCTAAGCAAAGCAAGTTATCAAAAAAAAATAACAGTGAAAAATTTAGGCATAAAAAAAGCCCAACTCAAAGAATTAGACTTTTTTACTTTTACTGTTATTTTTATAAAATAAGATTAATTTCTAGTTTTTTATTTATTGTATTTACTGATTTGTTACGGTAAATTCTTGAAAACGGTCTTCTAAACGCTGTACAGCAGTACGTAAACTATCCAAATCAGACTGAGGAAGAGTTTTTCCAATATATGCCACAAAACGCCAAACTTCTCCTACTTCTGCAATTTCTAATTCATAAGGGTCATATTGTGGATTAGTTGATTTGAGAAGCAAAGTGCCTTTTTCTTCAATTTTATTGAATATTTTTTTGAGTACAATTCCCTCATTTTTTAGGACAACTACACAGACTTGTCCGTCTTTTACTTCGTGCCAATCAGTTACATATTCACCAATCACGATAGTTCCTGATTGTAAAGGAAGCATTGAGTCTCCTGTAATTTCGAAGGCTCTGTATGTTCTGTCTTTTGGTAAGAATGGAAGTCTATACTTTGGTAAATCCTTCAAATACTGAACATCTGTATAGCCTTTGGTATAACCCGCAGCAGCTTTTTCAGGCACCATTTCAATATTTTCATTATTGTTTTCATCTACTGTAATGGCAAGAACTCGTAGAGAATCAGCAGCTACATAACGAGCAAGTCGCTTGCTTGGCGTATCCTGACTTTCTTCTTCTAAGTTTTTGGTTACCAAATTATCTATCTGTACTTCAAAAATTTGTGCTAATCGTTGTAGTGTTTGTAAGCGTGGTTCGGCTCTACCTTCTTCATAAGAAGAATATGCACCACGAGAAATAGATGCCTCATTAGCTAATGCTTGCTGACTTTTTTTGGATTTACGACGTAAATAACGTAGGTTTTGGCTTAGAAACATAAGAGTATTGATAATTATTTGAATAACAGTATTTTAGTAATTTTTTAGATACCTTTATAGATACAAGTCATATAGGTACAAGTTCTAATTATTTTTTGAATGCTTCTAGTAAATCTATAGTACACTTATATGATTTATTTTTAGCATTATCTAATAAAAGTAACTAAATTTATCAAAAATACCAAAATATTTTGAAATATATAAATATTTTAGCTAAAAAATTGCTAAAAATAGTTGCTTTTTATGTTTTTACAAGAAAAATGCCTTTCAAACTGTCTTTTTAGTAAATCTCCAATGAGTTAACCAGCCATGAATATAAAAATATAAACCTGAATACAAAAATGAGTAATACTATAAACAAAAAAATAGAACTATCCTTGTTAGAAAGTAAGGATGGCTCACATACACTTCTTCGTCATGATATTTCTGAAACCTATCATTCTCATAATGGCGCAATACAAGAATCACTTTGGGTTTTTATAGACAAAGGATTAAATTATTTGAAGCAACAAAACTATGATACAATTAAAATACTAGAAGTTGGCTTTGGTACAGGGTTGAATGCTATTTTGGCGTATGAATTTGCTCAGCAAAACAAAATTAAAGTAGAGTATATTACTTTAGAACCTTTTCCTATCCCTTTAGAGATTGCTCAAAAATTAAACTATATAGATTTCTTACAAGAAGACACCAAAGCTATCTTTAGTAACTTACATCAAGTTAATTGGGAAGAAATGTATCAACTCTCTCCTTATTTTTCAATACAAAAAGTTGAATCTACATTAGAAAATTATCAGATGGATGAAAATTACTTTGATTGTACTTTTTATGATGCTTTTGCCCCTAGCAAACAAGCCGAAGTATGGCAATTATCTAATCTTCAAAAAGTATTTGATTTTACTCGTAAAAATGGGATTTTAGTTACTTATTGTGCTCAAGGACAATTTAAAAGAGACCTCAAGACAGCAAGCTGGAAAGTAGAAAAATTAGATGGTGCGCCACCAAAACGAGAAATGGTAAGAGCTATTAAATCCTGACTTCAATGAAAAAAAAAAATTTTGTAACACTGACTTTGGATACTTCTTGCAACTAAGTTTTATCTACTCTAATAGACACGACTTGTCAAAATTTGAAACAGAAAGTATTTTATTTAGTTGTTCATTCTATCTGAAATAATAGATTTCCTAGCCTTCCTTCGGAAAAATATTTTAATTTTACTTTCTAGTATAAAAACAAAAGCATTTTATTTTATAATTTATGAAAAACTATTCTACAATAATTAATTTATTCTGTAATTTAATTATTCTATTAATTTTATTTTCTTCTACAAACTGTATTTCTAAAAAACAAAATAAAACAAAATATCCAAAAGATGATATAACCCAAACTCAAAGACAAGTTAGAGAAGATACACTCACTTCAGAAACATTATCTCTACTGCAACAAAGCACACAAATCTATTATGCTGATAAAATAGAAGCTCTTAACCTGAAAAACCATATTGAACTACTTTCGTCAGAAAGTTTTGAAGGACGTAAAATAGGAGAACGTGGGCAAAAAATGGCAGGATTATATATTCAAGACTTTTTTATAAAAAACAATCTTGAGTCAGCTGTTATGACTGATTTGGGCAAACGTTATTTGCAAGAATTTGAAGTAGAAAAAAGCAAAATTTCTACTGTAACTATAAAAACAAATCTGCAAGGGAAAAATAGCATTTATCAAAACCAAGAGGACTTTTTGGCTAATCCATTGACTTATTTACATAATGAAAATGAGTTAAATGTTGTCTTAACAGGGTATTCTATTTTGCCAAATGAACAAATTAGTGGGCGTGGGATAGCTTTATTATTAGATACTGATGATAAAGAATCTATTTTTTATTCGAATCAAGATTGGAATGAAAAAATGGAAAAACAAATGCTCTCAGCGCAAAAGTCAGGAGCAAAAGCTGTTTTTTTTGTTTTGACAAATTCGGATAATTTTAAGACCAACTCCAAAAGACTTCAAAAAAATAAGTATCTCAATAGAGAAATATATACTTTAAAGACCGAAAAAAGTATTGGTGTTTATTTTCTTTCTATGGAAACAGCAGCACAATTGTTTGAGTATCCAAAACAAGAATGGGAAGAATTGGTAGATCAATTTAAAAATAATAATGTTCCTTCAAACCTTCCTTATGCAACAATTTCTATACAAGTAAAAAAAGAAAATGTAGTTACTTTAGAAACTGAAAATATAGTGGGATTTGTAGAAGGAACAGATTTGAAAGAAGAAATAATAATAATTTCAGCACATTATGATCATTTGGGACAAAGTAAGGACAAAACCAATTTTTTTGCAGGTGCAGATGATAATGCTTCAGGAGTAGCTGCTCTTATGGAACTAGCAAAAACGTTTGCTCTTGCCAAAGAAGAAGGGTTTGCACCTAGAAGGAGTATTTTGTTTCTGACAACTACTGCTGAAGAAGTAGGTATGTTAGGCTCATCTTATTACACTGATATTGCTCCTTTATTTCCTATTTCAAATAGTGTTGCTAACTTAAATATTGATATGATTGGAAGAGAATATGTTCCAAAAAACAACTATTCATCTAATGATTATATAAGTATTGTAGGCTCAGATTGGTTATCTCCTGTATTGCATCAAACTCATGAGCAAGCAAATAAAACATTTACAAAGCTCCATTTAGATTATAGTTATAATTCAAAATCACATCCTGAAGAGTTTTTTTATCGCTCTGACCAATATAGTTTTGCAAAGCATGACATTCCTGTTATTTTTTATACAAGTCCTGACCATAAAGATTACCATAAAACAAGTGATACAGCTGAAAAAATAGATTTTGAACGAGTAGAAAAAGTAACAAAACTTATTTTTCACACAACTTGGCAGCTTGCTAATCAAGAAAAAAGTCCTAAAAAAATAGAAAAAGATATATTTGAAGACCAAAACTAGCTTTTTGATGCCTTTTGCAATGTTTTAGATAAGCAATTGTATAAATTATTATCTAATTTTGTGCAATTATTTTTTTAAGAGCTTTTTAAGCATCTTTAATTGTAATCAAAATAGAATTATAAAAAAATGTTTAATAGGAAATATAGAAGCAAAGTTATGAAAAATAAATATTTTAGTCTTTTTGTTTTAGTTTTTTCATCTTTACTTGTTTTGACTTCTTGTGAAGGTAGAGAAGGGATTGAAGAGCCTATCCGTCTTTTAGATTTATATGTAGTTGATACAGCAGGTCTGCCTGTGCCTAATGCAAAAGTGGATTTTTTTTTAAATGAGAACGATTTGATGAAAGATCAAAACCCAATAATGAAATCTTTTTATTCAGATAAAGAAGGACGTGTACAAGTTGCTTTAGATTTTAAGATATTTGATTATTATGTAAATATTGAAAAAGAGGATTTAAATAATTGGTATACTACAACTATTGTAAAAACACCTAATTTGCTTATTGAAAATGTAAATACAGTTACAATCAAAAATTCTATACAAGCACAGCTAACAGGAAGATATGAAAAACGTTGGCAACAAACAGCTCATATAATTAATGGAAATCCATCCAATCTTAACTGTTTCAATCAACTTTACCATAATTTTATTCGTCGTTCAGAGGTAACTTCTGAAGAAGATATTGATGGAAGGATACAAAAGTTTCAAAGTAATGTGTGTACATCACCTGAAAAACCTGCTGGATTTAATGTATGGAAATATAACCAAGAGGATAATACAATGGTGTTAGGTTTAGGTACAAGTCAAGAATTATATAAATTTGAAGACTTTACAGGAGATAAATTTTCAATTGTTCTAACCACTCTTGATGGTACTTTTATTATAGAAAGGAAATTCAAATTAGTTCAATAAACTCACAGTTATACAAACACACAAATACTAATTATTTAGTTTTTACTTATTCAGAAAAAATAATTGCAATGTCAAAAGAAATAAAGATAAAAGTACGTGGTTATCATTTAGATGGATATCAGCACGTTAATAATGCTCGTTATTTAGAATTTTTTGAGGAAGCTAGATGGGCATTTTTTGAAGAAAGTGATGCGCTCAAGACACTACAAAAGAAAAACATTATGTTTGTGGTGGTAAATGTAAACATCAACTACCGTTATCCTGCTTCTGTTGGACAAACTATTGTCATTAAAAGCAAATTACAAACTTTAGCTGAAGTAGGAAGTAAAACAAGTACATTCAAACAAACTATTTATTTAGAAAATACAGATACAGTAGTTTGTGATGCTGTGGTTACTTTTGTTCTTTTTGATGGAAAAACACAACGAGCAATTGCAACGACAGAAGAAATAAGAGAAATGTTTGTAGGAGAGTTAAGTAATTAATTTTTGATAATTCAACTCTATTATAATTATCTTTCAAAAATCTTCTCTATTGCTTTATGACACTAGAGAAGATTTTTTATTAAAAACGAACGTTAATAAGACAGGCTATTTCCTCAGTTTTTGATTTACTTATCAATTCTGACTTCTAAATTCTAAATTGGCTTGTAATTCTACTCTTTTCATTGTAATTTTAATCAAAATTAAATAGTTTTTCATTTTACCATCATTTTTTATATGAACATTCACGAGTATCAAGGTAAAGAACTACTCAAAAAATACGGAGTTGCAATTCAAGAAGGAATCGTAATTGATTCTGCTGCAAAAGCTGCTGATGCTTCCAAACAACTTAGAGAACAAACTGGCACAGACTGGATTGTTGTAAAAGCACAAATTCACGCAGGTGGACGTGGAAAAGGAAAAGTTGTAGGTACAGATTATAATGGCGTAATGCTAGGAAAGTCTCCTGAAGATGCTGCTGAAAAAGCAAAACAACTTCTAGGAAACGTACTTGTAACTCACCAAACTGGTGAAGAAGGCAAAAAAGTAAATAAAGTTTTGTTAGCACAAGATGTTTATTACAAAGGTGAGTCTGAAATCAAAGAATTTTATGTAGCTGTTCTTTTAGACAGAGACAAAAATTGTAACGTGATTATGGCAAGCCAAGAAGGTGGTGTAGATATTGAAGAAGTAGCAGAACATCACCCAGAAAAAATTATTAAAGAATGGATTGATCCAAAATTAGGTTTGCAATCTTTCCAAGCGCAAAAAGTAGCATTTGCTTTGGGCTTAGAAGGAAAAGCACTCAAAGAAATGACTAAGTTCATTAAATCTTTGTATGCTGCCTACATTGGTATTGATGCTTCTCAAGTGGAAATTAATCCTGCTTTCAAAACATCTGACAACAGAGTTTTGGCAGTAGATTCAAAAATTAATTTGGATGATAATGCCTTTTATCGTCATAAAGAATTGGCAGAACTTAGAGATGAGTCTGAAGAATCTCCATTAGAAGTAGAAGCAAGTAAATTCGGCTTAAATTACGTAAAACTTGACGGAAACGTTGGTTGTATGGTAAATGGTGCTGGTCTTGCGATGGCTACAATGGATATGATTAAACTTGCAGGTGGTGAGCCTGCTAACTTCTTAGATGTTGGAGGTGGAGCTTCTGCTGAAACAGTAGAAAAAGGTTTCCGTATAATCTTGAAAGATCCAAATGTAAAAGCAATTTTGATTAATATTTTTGGTGGAATTGTTCGTTGCGACAGAGTTGCAAACGGAGTGGTAGAAGCCTATAAAAATATTGGTAAAATTGATGTGCCAATTATTGTTCGTCTGCAAGGAACAAATGCAGAAGAAGGTGCAAAAATTATTAAAGAATCTGGTTTGAATGTAATTTCAGCAATTGTTTTGAAAGAAGCTGCTGATAGAGTAAAAGAAGTATTAGCTAACTAATAAGCTGACTTTTAATTAGTGCAAAAATTCCTTTTATTATTCTTTTTAGAGTGGTAAAAGGAATTTTTTTTTAAGATGACCGTTTAAGCAAATGAAAATTATAAAAAAACGATATTGGAAAAACCTGTATAAAAGTATAATAAACACTCTTTTTCCCAAAGAGAATGACTTGATTATTATAAGTAGTTATATTGTCAGTCTCTTTATGGGTTTGTTGTTTTCTTTCTTTACAGTTAATGACTATTTAGATAATGAATATATTTTAAAAAATGGAATAGAGGTAAAGGCAGTGTTAATAGACAAAGAATATAGAAATAAGATGACCATCAGTAGTATAGAATATCAAGATAAAGTGTACCATTGGGGAAAGTATGGCGTACCATATGATATTGGAGATTCTGTAATGGTACTTTATAGCCCAGATAAAGATATGTTCCTTCCTATTAACCACGATAAAGAATATATACTCATTTTTATGTGGCTTTTTTTTATATTTTTTGGAGGAACTAATATTATAAGGGTTCTTTATACCAAAATAAAAACTGTCTTATTTTAGCTAGTTTACTTTAAGTTATGTCAGATAATAAAACCCTTTCAATCATTTTTTCCAATGTTGAAAGGGTTTTATATGTTTCTAAGGAGCAAGACGAACAATTTCCCACAGAGAACCATACCTTTGATCTCCATGTTCTTTCAAAAGATAAGCAATTCTATCATGCAGACGGCTGCTTCTTCCTTGCCAAAACTCAACATAATCAGGTACTAATCGATAGCCTCCCCAGTTTTTAGGTCTTTCTATAAAATTAGTCTCTTCATAGTTTTTTTCAATAGAATGAAATAATGTTTCTAACTCTTCTCTATTATTCAAGATGCGACTCTGAGGAGAAGCGATAGCCCCAATCTGACTTTTAATAGGACGACTTTTGAAGTATTCAGAAGATTTTTCTGCGCTAATTTTTTCTACTCTTCCTTCTATTCGAACTTGTCTTTCTAACTCTGCCCAAAAAAAAGTGAGACTAGCATAAGGATTCGTTTCCAAATTCTCTCCTTTTCTACTTTCATAGTTGGTGTAAAAAACAAATCCTTCATCAATACTTTTTAAAAGAACAACACGAGCTGAGGGACGATTATTTTCTCCTATTGTAGAAAGTACCATAGCATTAGCTTCTGCTGAAAGTTCTGCATCTAAAGCTACTTGAAACCATTTTTCAAACTGCTGAATAGGATTTTCTAAAGCGTTTTTTATATCAAACTCTGCTTTAGTATAGTTTTGTCTTAGATTTTCTAAATCCATAAATTGGTAATCAATAGAGTTGTTTAATAAAATTATAACGTATCCGAGTTATCAGTTTTTTTGTTAGGCTCATAAGTCCCTGGAGGGCTAAAAAGAACTTTGAAAACCTGCTTTGGAGAACGCACCTTTTTCAAATCCTTTGCAATATCTACAAATTCATGAAAAACCAAACGAACAGGGTTTTTTGTGTTAATTGGTGTCGTAATTCCGTATTTTACTTTTTCTCCTTCGGGTTCAAAAGTATCAAAAATTCTGTCCCAAATAATAAAAGTAGAACCATAATTTTTGTCTATATAATGTTCATTTGTTCCGTGATGAACTCTATGATGTGAAGGTGTTACAAAGATATATTCAAACCAAGCTGGCATTTTACGAATCTGTTCGGTATGAATCCAAAACTGATTCAAAACTGCTATTTGATGGCAAATAAAGAAAGTAAGAGGATGAAAACCTAAGAGAGCAACAGGCACAAAAAAGATAACTTTTAATTGTTGAACCCAAGAAAGACGAAACGAAACAGCGAAGTTATAATCTTCTGAAGAGTGATGCGTAACGTGAGTAGCCCACCAAAAACGCTGACGATGTGCCACACGATGCGCCCAATATCTACAAAAATCTAAAACTACAAAACAAACAATAAATGACCACCAAGAAGGTTCAACGTAAAAAGGTGAAATACTAAAAAAGAAAAGAATTACACCAAAAGTAAATACCTTAGCAAGTGCTGTAGAAATCAAATTGCCCAAACCAATCAATACAGAAGACCAAAAAGTGTGATTGTTATAAGTTAGGTGTGAGTCTTGATGTTCTTTTTTTTCTTTTCTCTCTAAATAATATTCTAAAGCGACCAAAGAAAGCATCACAGGAATTGCCCAAACTATTATTTGGGGTAAGTTTAATTCATTGATTTGATTATTGAAGGTTTCTAAATTATCAAAATCAAAGATAGGTTTATTGGTAAAAGCAGATGAAAAAATATACTGTATGAACATATAATACTTATTTTGTATAAAAACTAATTTATTATTTGAATGGAAGTAATAATATTTATTTGTAAATAAGTGTTTTTTGCTTTTACAAAGTTACCTATTTTTAATCATTCTAAAAAAGATATTGGTTAGACTTTCTTATAAATTATTTTTTATAGCTTGAATTAACTATTTTTCTATCTAAATTTGTTATCGCTTATTTGGAAAATGCAATCTGTTTCCTTTTAAATATTTCGAATAATTTAATTCATACTTTATATTTTGTTTACTTATCAACAAACCCTAGACTATCTTTTTGCACAACTTCCTATGTTTCAACGAGTAGGAGGTGCAGCCTATAGAAGTGATTTAGATAATATTAAAATTCTGTGTAAACAGTTGGGTAATCCAGAACAGAAATTTGATACTATTCATGTAGCAGGAACAAATGGAAAAGGTAGCACTTCCCACATGATTGCTTCTGTTTTACAATCAGCAGGGTACAATGTTGGACTTTATACATCACCTCATCTCAAAAATTTTACAGAACGAATTAGATTAAATGGAGAAGAAATAGAACAAGAATTTGTTATCAGTTTTGTAGAAAAAATACGAACTACTATTACATCTATCTCACCTTCTTTTTTTGAGGTTACTGTTGCTATGGCATTTGAATATTTTGCGTATAAAAAAGTAGATATTGCCATTATTGAAGTCGGAATGGGAGGGCGATTAGATGCTACCAACGTAATTTCTCCTTTGCTTTCTATAATTACAAATATTGGATTTGATCATCAACAGTTCCTAGGAGATTCTTTAGAGAAAATTGCAGCCGAAAAAGCAGGAATTATCAAGCCAAATACGCCAGTAATTATTAATCAAAAACAAGAAGAAACGACATCTGTTTTCGAAGAAATTGCTCAAAAAAGTAATGCTGAACTTATTTTTGCAACTGATCAATATGGTATTGAACAAAATGAAATGGGAACTTTTAATATCAGTACCAAGGAAGGAAAATGTATGGATGGAAAACCTTTTATATATATGCGTAATGGTATAGAATTAGACTTGAAAGGAGTTTATCAAAAACAAAATCTAGTAGGTGTTATCTGTGCTTTGGAAAAACTTAAAAAGATACAATCTCCTAGAAAAGAAGATTGTTTTACTTTTACAATAGAAAATTTAATGAAAGGGCTAAGAAATGCTGCTCAGAAAACAGGACTAAAAGGACGTTGGTATAGATTAAGCAAAGAAAATGAAAACTCAACTATAATTTGTGATATTGCTCATAACGAAGACGGAATCAATCAAGTTATTTCTCAACTTAAATCAGAATTAGCAAAAGGAACTTATTCTAGTTTACGAGTAGTTTTTGGAGCAGTCAATGATAAGGATTTAGATAAAATTTTTAATCTTTTAAGTAAAGAATTACAAGAAAAAATTACTCAAAAAACAGTTTTTTATTTTTGTAAACCCAATGTACCTCGTGGTTTAGAGGTAATTATTTTGAAAAACAAAGCAGAGGGTTTTGGGCTAAATGGAGATATTTATGAAAGTGTAGAAGCTGCTTTAGATGCTGCAAAGAAAGATTCTGAAGCAATTGAAAATCAAAAAGATTTTATTTATGTTGGTGGAAGTGCTTTTGTGGTAGCAGAAGTAGTGTAAAATAGGGTATAATTCGGACAAATGCTTTTATGAAACAGTTTAAGAGATTTAAATAGTCTTTTTAGAAGAGTTATTCGTCGTGGTATTGAAAAGATAATAGAAGACTCATTAGATGCTCATTTAGCTTGTAATAAAATCTATTCTTCCCTAATCCAAGTAAAGTTAGCTTTATTACTCTTTGAGGTTGGTTTTTTATTCTTCTACCCATTTTGTAAACATTCTTTCACTTGTTCTTTACTTTCAAATACTTTATTAGAAAGAGCCTTCCTTATTTCTTGAAAACCGTTATCACCTTTTTTAAAAAAAATGGCTTTTATAATAAATGCAACAAAAAAACACTACCTTTGCAGCCACAAAAAGCAAGATAATAAACTAGATACAAAACGAGCAAACTTATATATAAAATGGCAGCAATCAATCTCATTTCGGGCGAGCATCTTTCCAAAACTTATGGAGATAGATTCCTTTTCAATGATTTGAATTTTGGAATTTCACAAGGCGAAAAAGTAGCTTTAGTAGGTAAAAATGGAGCAGGAAAATCTACACTTCTTAAAATATTAGCAAAAATAGTCAATCCAGATAAAGGCGATGTAAGTTTGCGTCAAGGTGTGAGAGTGGGTTATTTGGCTCAAGACCCAGACTTGCCACTCAACAAAACGATTTGGGAAGCGATTGTACAGGCTGATAGTCCAACCATTACGGCTATTCGCAATTATGAAAATTCTATTTTGCCTGAAAATATAGAAGATGCTGAAAGAATGGAAAAAGCAATGAACGAAATGGAACGTTTAGATGCTTGGGCGTATGATGCCAAAATAAAAGAAGTTACTTCAAAGTTAGGTTTAGAAGATACAGAAAAAGGAATTGCTCAACTTTCTGGGGGACAAAAAAAGCGTGTTGCACTTGCAAAACTCCTTTTAGACGAGCCAGATTTGTGGCTTTTGGATGAGCCTACCAACCATTTGGATTTAGCAACTATCGAATGGTTAGAAAATTATTGGGCTTCTTCCAATACGACTTTACTCCTTATTACTCACGATAGATACTTTTTAGATAAAATTTGTAATCGAATTTTTGAGTTGGATAACGGTCATATTTATCGTTATGAGGCAAATTATGGACAATTTTTAGAATTAAAATCTGAACGAATTGCACAAGCGCACACCGAAGCAGATAAAGCACACCAACTTATGAAAAAAGAGTTGGATTGGATTAGAAGACAGCCAAAAGCACGAGGCACAAAAGCAAAATATAGAGTAGAAGCCTTTGAAGGTATAAAAGAAAAGGCAAGTACACGTCCAGAAGGAAATAACATGGATATTCAATTTGGTGCAAAACGCCAAGGAAAGAAAATTATTGAACTTCACGATGTGAGTTTTGATTTTCAAAGTGAAAAAGGAAGACAGAAAATCCTTGATAAATTTAATTACAAATTTGTAAGAGGAGAAAGAATTGGAATTATAGGAAAAAATGGAGCAGGCAAATCGACTTTCCTTTCTCTTTTGACAGGTGCATTAGAACCAACAAAAGGGCATATTGAAAAAGGAGAAAATACACACTTTGGATATTATACCCAAATGCCTCCTTCTTTTGATGATTCTATGCGTGTTATTGAAGTCATTCAAGCGATTGGAGAAATGGCGACAGTCTCAGAAGGTCATCAAGTCTCGGCTTCGCAACTGCTTACTCAATTTAACTTTCCACCAGCACAGCAATACAAAAACGTAGGTACACTTTCGGGAGGAGAAAAAAGACGTTTGCAGCTTTTACAGATTTTGATAAAGATGCCTAATTTCTTGATTCTTGATGAGCCTACCAATGATTTAGATTTACAAACGCTTTCTGTTTTGGAAGAATTTTTATCTAATTATGGTGGTTGTTTGATTTTGGTTTCTCACGATAGGTATTTCTTAGATAATCTAGTAGAACATCTTTTTGTATTTGAAGGCGAAGGAGAAATTAGAGATTTTAATGGAAATTATACTGATTATAGAGAAGAGGAATTAGAGAAAATAAAAGAATCTCAAAACAAACCTTCTAACAAAAATGCTCATTCGATTGCACCAGTAAAAACAAATACTTCTAACAAACTTAGTTTCAAAGAAAAGCAAGAATTAGAAACTACTGAAAAAGAAATTGCAAAACTTACTAAGCAAAAAGAAGAATTAGTTTCTCTTATGAATAGTGGAGAAACTGATTATGATAAAATTTCAAAATGGAGTGCTGAAATGGAAGTCATTGTAAATGCGCTTGATGAAAAAGAAATGCGTTGGTTAGAACTTTCTGAAAGAGAGTAAATAGTCATTTCAAAAAAGGCAAATTATTCTAGTATATATGTCGTTATTGGTATTTTTATTAAAGGTTATTACATTTATTTTTGTATAACAGTCTTCCAAACTATTAAATTTGATAAAATACTATTTTTGATGTTCAGACTGGAAATCTGAAGTATCTTAATGCAAACCGTGATAAGGTTTATTACTAATAACGACATGATAAAAGGTATTACTCGCCTTTGTTGGTGTTTTAGTGTAGCGACACCAACAACCAAATAACTTATTTATCTGCCATTTTGCCCTATTATTTTTTCGTAAAAACAAAAAAGAGGCTTGGTACATAGCTTGCAAATAGTTTTGTAATCAAAAATAATTTTATCTGTTTTTGATTGCGATTTATACTTAGACTATATTTATAGATATTTTAAGAGTAATTCGTATAATTTTATAACAATTTCATTCAGATTTACAGGTGTTTTTTTAATCAAGCACTGACAATCTGACACTTTTTTGTTGTTATAGTTATTCTTTCTAATTTTGATATTCAAATACACTAAAATCATATACATTTTTTGAAAAATATAAAAGTGCCTTTTACCGAAGATGATATTCCTCAAATAGACTTGGAAGAACTAGAAAATTCAGCTCGTGAACTAGAAGACGATTTGCCTGAAGAATTATTTATTTTACCTGTCAGAAATACTGTTTTATTTCCTGGAATTATTATGCCTATTACTGTAGGGCGTGAGAAATCTCTACGTTTAATAAAGAAAGCATATAGAGACGAGAGTTATATTGGTGTAATTTCTCAAAAAAACTTGGGGGAAGACGAACCACAAAAAACTGATTTGCATTTTGTGGGAACAGTCGCCAAAATAGTAAAAAAGATTGTGATGCCTGATGGTAATACAACTATCATAGTACAAGGCAAGCAACGTTTTGAACTTCATGAAATTACACAAGAAGAACCATTCTTAATTGGTAAAGTAAATTATCTGACGGATTTTTCATTAGATAACTCAAAAGGAAGTAAGAAAAATGACGGACGTAAAAAAGAAGCTCTTATAGAATCTATAAAAGAAGCAGCTTTTAAAATTTTGCATTTGAGTTCGGATATTCCACCAGAAGCCCAAATTGCTTTAGAAAATATTGAAAGTCCTAATTTCTTAATTAATTTTCTATCTGCCAATACAAATGTAGAGGTAAAAGAAAAACAAAAGTTACTAGAACTTCCAAAAGTAATGGACAGAGCTGTGCAGCTTTTAAAGATTATGCACCGTGAAATTCAGCTTTTAGAACTCAAAAGTGATATAAAAGAAAAAACAAATTCAGATTTAGACCAGCAACAAAAAGAGTATTTTCTTCGCCAACAAATCAAAACTCTTCAAGATGAAATTGGAGATGAAAATGATAAAGACATAAATAAACTGCATATAAGAGCAGATGAAAAACAGTGGAGTGAAGAAACAAAAGAGTTTTTCTTGAAAGAAGTAGAACGTTTTGCTCGTATGAATCCAGCTTCTCCTGATTATTCCATTACACTTTCTTATTTGGAATTCATGTTAGATTTGCCTTGGCAGTTTACTACAAAAGACCATTTAGATTTACATAATGCAAAAAAAGTATTAGATAAAGAGCATTATGGATTAGAAAAAATAAAGCAACGTATTTTAGAATATTTAGCTGTTCTGAAACTCAAAAATTCATTAGATAGTCCTATTTTGTGTTTGTATGGACCTCCAGGGGTGGGCAAAACTTCTCTAGGAAAATCTATTGCAAAGGCACTTGGTAGAAAATATATGCGTATTTCGTTAGGTGGAATGCACGATGAATCTGAAATTAGAGGACACCGTCGTACTTATATTGGTGCAATGCCTGGGAAAATTATGCAAAATGTAAAAAAAGCAGGTTCTTCAAACCCTGTTTTTGTTTTAGATGAAATTGATAAAGTAAGTAGCGATTTTCGTGGAGATCCTTCTTCAGCTTTATTGGAGGTTTTAGACCCAGAGCAAAATGATACTTTTGTAGACAATTATCTAGAAACAGAATATGATTTATCTAAAGTTTTGTTTATTGCTACAGCAAATTCATTAGATACTATTCAGCCAGCTCTTCGTGATAGAATGGAAATTATTCAAGTTTCTGGATATACAATTGAAGAAAAAATTGAAATTGCCAAACAACATTTAATAGCCAAACAAAGAAAAGCTCACGGACTTCAAGCAAAAGATGTTAGTTTTACTGCCGAAACACTGCGTTTTGTAGTAGAAGGTTATACAAGAGAATCAGGTGTCAGAAGTTTGGAAAGACAAATTGCCTCTCTTTGTAGAAGTGTAGCCAAATCAGTGGCTATGGAAGAAGACTATCAAAAGAAAATTACACCAAAAGAAGTAGAAAGAATACTAGGAAAACCTTCTTTTGATAAAGAACTTTTTGAAGAAAATGAAACAGTAGGTGTAGCAACTGGACTAGCTTGGACTCAATATGGAGGCGAGATTTTGTCTATCGAAGTCAGTTTGAGTAAAGGAAAAGGCAGAACTACTTTATCTGGACGATTGGGAGATGTAATGAAAGAATCGGTTAGTGCAGCACTTTCTTATTTGAAAGCCAATGCAGAAGAATGGGAAATTGACCATCAACTTTTTGACCAATACGATTTGCATGTTCATGTTCCTGCTGGAGCAGTTCCAAAAGATGGTCCTTCGGCTGGTATTACGATGCTTACAGCGATGGTCTCTGCTTATTCTCGTAGAAGAGTCAAAAATCAGTTGGCAATGACTGGCGAAATTACGCTGCATGGAAAAGTGCTTCCTGTGGGTGGAATCAAAGAAAAAATATTAGCTGCCAAACGTGCTGGAATCAATGAAATTGTGATGAGCAAACGCAATCAAAAAGACATTGAGGAAATTGAAGAGCATTATATTAAAGGAATGAAGTTTCATTTTGTAGAAAAAGCTGGAGAAGTTTTAAAATTGGCATTAGTCAAAGATCAAGACAAAACAGCTAGACCTTTGGAAGTACAAGATATAACTCCAAAAAATAAATCAGACAAAACAAATCAAAAAATAAGAGTCATTCCAACAAATCCACCAAAAGGAAAAAGTGGAAGTGTAGGAGTTTAAAACAAATTTAATAAACCCTAAGGGGCTTCTGAGACCCTTAGGGTTTTATAATAAGATATGAAAATAGTAATCATAGATTATAAAGCAGGAAATATTCGTTCTGTTGATTTTGCTTTGCAGCGTTTAGGAATAAATGCTGTGGTAAGTGCTGATAAAGAAACACTACGTTCGGCTGACAAAGTTATTTTTCCAGGGGTTGGACACGCAGAATCTGCTATGCAACAACTCAAAAATGCAGATTTAGACACTTTTATTCCAACACTCAAACAACCTGTTTTAGGAATTTGTCTTGGAATGCAGCTTCTTTGTTCGCATACAGAGGAAGGAAACACAAAAGGACTAGGGATTTTTGATGTAAACGTAAAAGAATTCAAACCAACTAATTCGGTTGATAAAGTTCCTCACATGGGTTGGAATACAACGCAAGATTTAAAAGGAAAATTATTTGATAGTAATTTATTTAATCAAGTAAATAATCCTTCTCAATTTTACTTTGTACATACCTATTACGCAGAACTATGCAAAGATACTGTTGCCACTTGTGATTATATCTTACCTTTTTCGGCAGCTTTACAAAAAGATAATTTTTATGCAGCACAGTTTCACCCAGAAAAAAGTGCAGATGCTGGAGAAGAGCTTTTGAAGAATTTTTTGAAAGTGTAGTTTGTTTTTTAGAATGAAAAAGGTTTTTTTACAGAACTTATTTTTTCATATCAATATATGTATACATCAAAACAAATACTCCGAACTCAAGTCAAAACAATTTTGACAAATTTTATTTTAAGTCTTTTTACTCTGAATATATATTTTACACCTAGTAATAATGAAGGTAAACAACTACATTCTTTTTTTATTTTACTTATTTTATTTTTTCATATAATATATTTTATAGTTTTATCAATTTCTTTTTTGTCTAAGATTTTTAAAATAAAATTTTTAATATATATACCTATATTTATATTATTGATATCTGATTTATTTTTTCTATATCTGTTTTTTGAAGATACAGGATATCATTTTTATGCCACTAGTATGATTTTTATGAATACTACACTAACAATAATATGGCTATTTTTTACCCTAGTCGTGCCTCGGCTGTTAAAAAATAAATAAAAAATGAGAGTCGAAAACTATGGTAAAAACTTCCTCAAAGAACCCATTTCAATAGCTCCTTTAGTAAGTTTCCGAATCTTATTTGGTTTACTTATCTTTTTTAGTACGCTTCGTTTTTGGTATATGGGTTGGATAGAAAAACATTATATCAAGCCTGTTTTTCATTTTAAGTATTTTGGTTTTGAGTGGGTTGAGCCGTTGAATAGTTATGGAATGTATGCTGTTCATGTGGTTTTGATTTTGGCAAGTTTGGGCGTTGCATTTGGTTTTTTGTATCGTCTTTCTGCTATTTTATTATTTCTGACTTTCACGTATTGCCAACTTATCGACCTTACTTATTATCTCAATCATTATTATTTTGTGAGTTTGGTGGCATTTCTGCTCATTTTTGCTCCTGCGAATCGTTTTTATTCATTGGATTGTTTACTTTTTGGCGTTGGTAGGTACAAAAGCAAAAAGAAAGTTAAGTTTGAAAGACAAAGTAAGTATAATCTAAAAAGTTTTTTATTCAATCTTTTTTATGTTTTGCCTTCACTCTCTATTTCTCGTGCTTGGATTTTAATTTTTCAGCTTCAACTTTCCATTACTTATTTTTATGCAGGATTAGCAAAACTTAATTCTGAATGGCTTTTTGATGCAATGCCCCTCAAAATTTGGCTTCCTCCTCATTATGATATGCCGATTTTTGGTTTTTTGATGCCGTATGAAATTACAGCTTATATTTTTTCGTGGACAGGAATGTTGTATGATTTATTAATTCCTTTTGCGTTATTTTATAGAAAAACTCGCCTATTTGCTTATTTTGCAGTAGTTGGTTTTCACGCTATGACAGGATATTTATTTCAAATTGGCGTTTTTCCAGTAGTTATGATTGCATTAACTTTGATTTTCTTCGAAGCAAAGTATCACGAAGCAGTATTAAATTTTATTTCTTTATTTTTTAATAAACTCTTACCGTTGTCGGTGTCCTCACTGACAACTTCCAAATATTTTACTTTTCATTCTTCTAACAAAAAACAATCTTCTCATTTACTTTTAAATCCACTCAAAAATTTTCAATTCATTTCTAAGAAATGGCTGTATGTTTTAACTATTTATTTCATCTTTCAGTTTTTATTTCCTTTTCGTTTTATGCTATATGCAAGTCAGCCCTATAATGAAACACTTTTTTGGAAAGAAGAAGGCTATCGTTTTTCGTGGCGAGTAATGCTTATGGAAAAGTTTGGAAGTGCTACATTCTATGTCAAAAATCCGAAAACAGGAAAAGAAGGAGTTGTGGATAATAGTGAATTTTTGAATAAACATCAAGAAAAACAAATGGCTTTTCAGTCTGATATGATTTTACAATATGCTCATTTTTTGGAGGAGAAATATACCACAAAAGAAAATCCAAATCCGATAATTAGAGCAGAAGTTTATGTAACTTTGAATGGACGTAGAAGTCAATTATTTTTTGACCCAAACCTTGATTTGAGTGAAATTGAGGATGGTTTTTTAGAGAAAGATTGGATTAATAAACTGAAGTGACACTATTTATTCTTTTTAAAAGAAAATAAAGAAATAAATTTTTAGAGTATTTTTGCAAAACTATTTTTGAGCTTATTTACCATCCTATATAAAATTTAACTCATTTTGAAACTAATCTTTTCACCCTCTCACTATCCATTTTTTAATCTCGCTTTAGAAGAATATCTATCTAATTTTACTGATAAAGAAAGTGAGTATTTACTTTTTTACAGAAATGAACCTTCCTTAGTCATGGGAAAAAATCAGAATGCTTGGGAAGAAATGAATTTTAATTATCTCAATGCTCAAGATATTTTTCTTTCTCGTCGTATTTCGGGTGGTGGAACTGTATATCACGATTTGAATAATCTAAACTTTAGCTTTATAAAGCCATTAGACACAAAAATGGTAGCTAATTATGATTCACTGCTAGTTCCTATTGTAGAGTTTTTGAAAACAGTAAATCTAAATGCTTCTATTGGTAAGCGTTCAGACATTTGGCTAGAAAATGAAAAAGGAGAAAAACGAAAAATCACAGGTACAGCTCAGTATACCAACAAACACCGTTTTATCACACACGGAACACTTCTTTTTGATACAGATTTAGAAAAACTAGAAAAAGCTATAACAATTCCTACAAATATCGAAGTTAATTCAAAAAGTCTTAAATCAGTAAGAAGTAAAGTAATGAATATCAAAGATATTTTAAAACAGAATGATAATGAAGATATTCTAACAATAGAAGAGTTTGAAGAAAAGTTGGCTCATTTTATTCTATTGTATTTTAATATACCTTTTCATTTGCATAGACTAACAGAAGATGAGATAATTGAAATAGAAAAATTAGCACAAGAAAAGTATAAATCTTTTGAGTGGATTTGGGGACGTTCGCCAGCGAGTGAAGTTACTAGAAAAATTACGTTCAAAAATCAAGAATATAGAATCAAAATAAAATTAAGCAGAGGCGCAATTATTCAAGAAATTAGTATAGAAGATAATTTCTTAAATGATAGCTTGCAACAGTTGGTAAATCAAATCTATAAAAAAGAAGAGTTAGAAAAAATTCTCTTACCAATTGGTTTTATAGAACAAGATTTAGAACTATGGTTTTAAATGTAGCGTATATTTTAAACTTTTTAATAAACTAAACGTTCCATTAAGATAAAACTGAATTGAAAATTTGAAAGTCAAAGTGAAAAAATAAAATTTAAACAATAATTTTTGTAATTTTACTTTCATTCAAACGAATTATAAAAATTGATAAGAATTAACTAACAAACCTATTCGATATGAAAGACATGATGAAAATGTTTGGTAAAGTGCGTGAAATGCAAGCCAAACTTCAAGAAGTGCAAGAACAACTCGTAAATATTACAGCCGAAGGAGAAGCAGGTGGTGGAATGGTAAAAGCAGTAGCTAACGGAAAAAAACAAGTCATTAAACTAGATATCGATGCTGATATTATAAAAGCAGATGATAAAGAAATGTTACAAGATTTAATTGTAGCAGCAGTAAACAAGGCATTAGAAGGCGCAGAAGAAAAAAGTAAAGAACACATGCAAAAAAGCACAGAAGGAATGATGCCTAATATCCCTGGTATGGATTTAGGTGGAATGGGAATGTAGTATTGAATTGTAAATGCTAAATTGTAAATTAAATTATTAGCAACTACATTCAATTGGACAGGGTTTTAACCCTGTTTTTTATACAAAGGCAAAAGGAGAAGTGATCAGGGCAGGGATGTCATTCATTGACGGGCTTGTACCTGTGTTTTCTCTCCTTATTTTATTAAAACTAAAAAAGTCTATTTCAAAATATTTTGAAATAGACTTTTTTATGTTGATGAAAAAATGATAATAGAAAAAGAAAAGTTATTGAATATTATAAATGTACTATTTCTTATCACTTACAATTTATCACTAATAACTATTTTATTTACTTATCTTCACTTTTCTTCTTCCATTTCAAAGAATAAATATCAGTGCGTCGGTCTTTTAAGTTACGAACGCTACCATGACTATGTAATTCTTTCAATAAATCAAGATTTACATCAGCAATCATTGTCATTTCTGTATTTGGAGTTGCTTCTGCAATAATGGCATTATTAGGAAAAGAATAATCTGAAGGTGAGAAAACAGCCGACTGAGCAAACTGAATATCCATATTTTTTACCTTTGGAAGATTTCCTACACTACCTGCAATGGCTACATAACATTCATTCTCAACAGCACGAGCTTGAGAACAAACACGTACACGCATATAACCATTCTGCATGTCAGTAGAGAAAGGAACAAACAAAATTTGCATTCCTTCTTCTGCCATCATACGAGAAAGCTCTGGAAATTCTGAGTCATAACAAATTAAAATACCAATTTTTGCTACATCAGTTTCAAAAACTTTTACTTTGTTTCCACCAACCATTCCGTAATCATTTACTTCACTTGGTGTAATATGAATTTTGTATTGAACATCCCACGTTCCATCACGACGGCACAAATAAGAAACATTATAGAGCTTTCCATTCTCATATAAAGGAAGACTTCCTCCAATAATATTTACATTATAAGAAACAGCATAACCCACAAGTTTATCTCTAACTTCTTCGGTATATTCTGCTAGTTTTCGAATTGCCTTTGCTGTATCTTCTTCATTAAACTCTGCCATCAAAGGAACATTGAAAAATTCAGGGAAGAGAACAAAATCAGCACGGTATGAGCTAAGCGCATCTACGAAAAACTCAACATTCTCAAAAAACGATTCTACTGATTTTACATTACGCATCTGCCACTGAACCACACCAATACGTATAACTTCTTTTGGTTGGTTTACAAGAGCAGGTTTTTCTTCATAATAAATATTATCCCACTTTAAAAGACTTGCGTATGCTTCTGATTCTATATCATCAGGTAAATAATTGCGCAATACTTTTTTTACGTGAAAACCATTACTCAATTGAAATGTCAAAACAGGATCGTAAATTTCTTTTTGGCGTACTTTCTCTAGATATTGTCTAGGTGTTACCGAATCAGAATATTTACTAAAGTTTGGCATACGTCCTCCAGCAATAATCCCTTTTAGGTTTAGATTTTCACATAATTCTTTACGAGCATCATAAAGACGTCTTCCCAAACGCATATTACGGCTATTTGGATTTACACTTACCTCAATTCCGTAAATAACATCTCCATCGTCGTCGTGATTTATAAAATTATCTCTTACAATATCATGATAAGTATGATTATCTCCAAATTTGGAATAATCAATTACCATACTAAGCGCATAAGCAATTACTTTTCCTTTGTCTTCTATACAAATCTGTCCTTCTGGAAACATTTCAAGCAATTTCATAATTGACTCTTTCGTCCACGCTTGATCTTTTGCATAAATCAGTTTTGATATTTCTTCAATATCGGCTGCATCGGTTGGCTCAACAGTACGAAGTTTTAATACGTGTTGTTCAGTTTCGAAAGTCGATATAACATTTTCTTTTTTATCTATTGACATAAAAGTAAGTTAAAAATTAAATTTTTAATTAGTAAAAGCTACTAATTTAGGTTAAAAAACACAGAACTAAGAATTGTTCTGTAAAATCACTCTACAAACAAGTGCTTTTTTGAAGTCTGTTTGTAGAGTATTATGTATATTTGCAATCTCATTTTTTAGACTCGTTTTCTCCAAAGAAAATATAGATTAATGAGTAATTGAGCGATTAAGTGCAGTCATAAAAGCACGCAAAAGTACACTTTATTTAAAATAAAACCTTTATTATTTCAGATTGTTTTCAATAATTATTAAGTGATTAAAATACAAATTATTACTTTTAATATTACATTTTTTAAACAATGTTTTATAATACAAATAGTTATTAACTGACAATTATCTACTCTAATATGTATCAATCTTATCTTTCAGAAGCTAATCAGATCTTTTCAAAATTTAAAAATCAATCTCGTTTGATTGCAACAATTAGACTGGTTTATTTTTTTGCTGCTCTAGTAGTTCTTTATTTTTTGCTTAATGAAGGCTGGCAAATCGTAACTGGTTCTAGTTTCCTCTTGTTTTTTGGATTTATTTTTTTAGTAAAATTATATCAAAAATCCGAACAAAAAAGAAATTATTGGAAAACAAGAATTACTCTTTTAGAAAAAGAAAATGAAAGATTAGAGTATAATTTCGAAAATCTAGATGATGGAATGGAATTTTATGATGTTCTGCACGCTTACATCAAAGATTTGGATATTTTCGGACAAACAAGTCTTTTCTCTTATATATCACGCACCCACACAAGTGTAGGAAGAAGTTTTTTAGCAAATTGGCTTTCAGAAAAAACAGATGAAAAGACAATTACGAAAAGACAAGAAATTGTAAAAGAACTAGCACAAGATTCAAAAAAAAGCACAGAATTACGTCTTGACTTACAAACAACAGCGCATTTAAGCGAAGAAACACCAAAAGAATATGCTCAACTTAAAAAATGGCTTCAATCAGAAGATTCATTTTTGGAAAGCAAAGTATTAAATATTATTCGTTTTGTTTTGCCTCTTATTACTGTTTTGAGTTGGGTAGCTACATTTATGGGATTTGTTACTTATATTTTACCTGTTTTTCTTTCTTTAGCTCAACTCGGAATTGTGGGAAGTATGTTTCCTAAACTACAAATGACGTATGACACCGTAGGAAAAAACATTCCTTTTCTGCAAAAGTACGCTTCTTTATGGGAAATTATAGAAAATGCTACTTTTCAAAAAGAGGAGACCAAGACTTTACAAAATGACCTAAAAGGAAGTTCGAAGGCAGCTCAAGAATTAGCCAAAACATTAGAATTGTTTGAATACCGTATGAATGGAGTTGCTTTTATGTTTTTAAATGGACTTTTTTTATGGGATATTCATTTTGCTATAAAACTAGAAAAATGGCGAAAAGAACATAAAAACGATACGCCAAAATGGGTAGAAACGCTGGCAGAATTTGAGGCTTTATTTAGTTTGGCTTCTTTTTCATTCAATCATAAAGAATATATTTTTCCTACCATTTCTGTTTTGAATATGAATGGAAGCGAACAAAAAGTAACAGAAAATGCTTTTGAGATTGTAGAAATGTCGCATCCACTTCTAAAACAAGAAGTTAGAATAGCAAATGATTTTACAGCTAAAAATATACGTGAAATTGCACTTATTACAGGCTCAAATATGGCAGGAAAAAGTACATTTTTGAGAGCATTGGGAATAAATATGGTTTTGGCATGCGCTGGTGCGCCTGTTTGTGCTACAAAATTTGATTTTGTTCCTATGCTTATTAGTAGTAGTATGCGTATTATTGATTCACTAGAAAAAGGAGAATCTTCATTCTTTGCAGAACTAAAACGACTAAAACAAATTCTTGATATTTTGGAAGAAGCAGATAAAAAAGGAGAATATAATTTAGTTCTTTTAGATGAAATTTTGAGAGGAACAAATTCAAAAGACCGTTATTTGGGTTCAGTAGCAATTATCAAACAGCTTTTAAAACTTCCTGCCACTGCTTTTATTGCTTCTCACGACATCGAACTTTCAAAATTAGAAGCTGAGTTTCCAGACAAAATTACAAACTACGCCTTTGAAGTAGAAAATATGGAAACAGGTCTGCATTATCCTTATAAAATTAAAAAAGGCGTTTGTCAGAATACAAATGCTGTATTTTTGATGCAAAAAATGGGAATTGAAATGTAAATTTTATCTAATCCTCAACGAGGTTTAACCGTCGTTGAGGATTTAAACTATTATGAAACTTCTAACCTACAACTATTCAAAAAAGGAAATAAACGAACGATTTGAAAAAGTCCGTCAGCAAGTTTTTATTCAATCCAAACAAATAAAAACGGATAATTTTCAAGTCGTTTCGAATAATGATATAAAACTGATTTTTGAATTGTACGATACTTATTTTTTTGATAATTACTTTAAAGAGAACAAAGTAATTGACAGAATGGCTTTTGATTTTTCTAAAAAAATGACTTCGGCAGGTGGAAAGCTAATGTATTATAAAGTTACAAAGCAAAACCCGATTCAGTTTCGAATGCGTATTTCTGCATATTTAATTTTTAATTCTTTCAAAGATCAAACAAGTAATAAAACTATTAATCTAGCAGGTTTTGAAACCAAAAATCGTTTAGAAGCCCTCATGCATGTCATCGAACACGAAATTATTCATTTGATAGAATTCATAGCCTTTAATGATTCTAGTTGTAAGAAGGATAATTTTAAGAAATTAGCTAATTCTATTTTCGGACATACAGCTTTTACTCACCAACTTCTGACTGGGAAAATGGAAGCTCTAAAAGAATATGATTTGAGAGTTAACGATTGGGTAAAGTTTACTTTTGACGGAAAGACTTATACAGGAGTGATACACCGAATCACAAAACGAGCAACCGTAATGGCATTAGATAAAAACGGAGAATATAAAGACAACAAAGGAAATCGATTTAAAAAATATTATATCTTACTGAAATATTTGAAGAAATTGGATAAAAAGCCGATTTAGATTAATATTTGAAAGTCAAAGTATAAATAGTATTTAATTTATCATTTACAACTAATCCCTAAAACCTAAAAACCTATGGAATTCGAAAAACTCAATGAAGCACTTACTTTTATTCGTTCTTTTTATAAAGAAAAGCCAAAAGTAGGAATTATTTTGGGAACTGGTTTGGGTGCATTGGTAGATGAGGTAGAAATTGAACTTACTATTTCATACCAAGACATTCCCCATTTTCCACTCTCAACAGTAGAGAGTCATGCAGGAAAACTTATTTTTGGAAAACTCTCTGGTCAGAATGTAATCGTTATGCAAGGACGTTTTCATTATTATGAAGGCTATTCGATGAAACAAATTGTATTCCCTGTTCGTGTTATGAAAATGCTGGGAATTGATTATCTTTTTGTTTCGAATGCATCTGGTGCGCTGAATCCTGCTTATGGATTGAGTGAACTGATGGTTTTGGAAGACCACATCAATCTTTTGCCTTCAAATCCTTTGATTGGAAAAAATATTCCTGCCTTGGGTATTCGCTTTCCAGATATGTTTGAGCCGTATTGTAGCAAATTGATTCAGTTAGCTGACGAAATTATAAAAGAAAATCATCATATAAAGTTTCATAAAGGAGTTTATGTTAGCGTTTCGGGTCCTAATCTTGAAACGAGAGCAGAATATCGTTATCTCAGAACGATAGGCGCAGATGCTGTCGGAATGTCGACTGTTCCAGAAGTGATTGCAGCCGTACATATGAATCTGCCTGTTTTTGCTGTTTCTGTTCTGACAGATTTGTGTCAGCCCGAAAATGTAAAGCCAATTACGTTAGAAGAAGTATTAACTGCTGCTGCTGTTGCAGAACCTAAAATGGCTTTTTTGTTTAAAAAAATGATTAATAAATTAAAATAACTAATAATTGATGCAAAAAATAATGAATACCATTATTATTTTATTTATATTCATTCCAATATTTATTTTTTCTTATCACATATATGAAAATTGGTATTACATAGAGAAGTATGGATTTCCTGTTTTACCTGCCTGTGTCAATTTAGATGAATGGTACAATAGAACAATAGATAACCAAGTGGTAATTGCAAAGCGTCCACACAGAGTTGAGGTAAGAGGTGATATTTTAATACTAGACAATGCAAAAAAAAATTTCTTTTTACTTTTTGAAGCAAAAAGACCCAGCTTCTTACATAAATGTTGGAGACACATTAAATAAAGAACTTAAATCTCTCATTTTGAGAGTTAAGAATAATGATAGAGATTCATCAATTAATTTGAGAAACCTTTATTACTGTGAAGACTATTCTCCAAAAGAGAATTAAAAGTGAACTCATTTTGCTAAGACTGTAACTTTTGTAACTGACATAGATAAACAGAAGAACTAATTTTGTTTTATTATTTTTATCCAGTCAGTTTACATAAAAGACAGAGAATGAAATTCACTTTTTACACACTTATTTTACATGCTTTTTTGTTTTCTTCTGCGACAGTTTACGGACAAGAGCATAATACTAAAGAAGAAAAAAATCATCATACACTAAAAAGAGAACAAGCACCTGATCCTCATTTTTCTTTTAAAAGGATTTTTTAGTGCAAAGCTCCGTAATTTCATGATGTTTACAGATAATCAAAGAGGGTTGAATGATTACTATGCCAACGGTTTTGGAATGGGTCTGCACTACAAAAGTAAAAATTGGCACGGTCTGCACATGGGTGTAGGAGGTTTTTTTAAATTCAATTTACTTTCAAATCATTTAGGAAATAGCAGATACGAACTTGATTTATTTGATATTGAAGACCCAGATAATCATCACGACTTAGACCGACTAGAAGAATTGTATTTGGCATATGACTCCAAACATTTTGCTGCAAGAATCGGTCGTTTTAGTATTCATACTCCTTATATAAATCCTCAAGACGGACGTATGCGTCCAGCAGTACAGGAAGGGTTGCATCTACAATGGAATCCTGTTAAAAAATTACAGTTTGAAGGAGCTTGGGTTTGGGCAGTTTCGCCACGTAGTACGATTGATTTTTTATCTGTGGGACACTCGTTAGGAATTTATTCGCAAGGAATTCGTACAGATGGCTCAGAAGCTGATTATTTTGAACATCAACACACAAAAGGAATCTTTTCGTCAGATATTTTATTTGATTTTGACAAAGTCAAATTTCATTTACATAATCAATATGTTGAAAATATTTTTAATACTTCGCTATTGAGTGTAGAATATATTGATTTGGATAGTGTCGCCTTTTCGCCTTTATTTGGTATGCAATATCATTATCAACACAAATTAAATAACGGAGGAAATCCTTCTTCAGAATTGGCTTATTATGAATCTCAAAAACAGGCACAGGCTTTTAGTGTTCGTTTGGGAATTGCAAATTATAAGCATTGGTTTACTCTAAATTATACACGAATTAATAAAGATGGTCGTTTTTTGTTGCCTAGAGAATGGGGCAGAGAACCGTTTTTTACTTTTATGCCTCGTGAACGCAATGAAGGGACAGGCGAGTTACATGCATTTAGTACACAGTATCATTCGTTTTGGTTGCATCATAAAATTTCTTTTACGCTTGGATATGGCTATTATAATTTACCAAGCGTTACAGAATATAGATTAAATAAATACGAACTGCCGTCCTATTATCAATTTAATATTGACATAAGATATAAATTTGAAGGATATTTTGAAGGATTAGAAATGCAATGCTTAATTGTCAGAAAAGAAAGTACAGCACATCAAGAAGGTGAAAAGTATATTTTTAATAAAAACAATCTTACAAATTACAATTTTGTTATAAATTATCATTTTGGTAAATAAAATAAGTTATATTTATATCCTAAAAGTATAAAAACATAACTTATTTTTAATATATTATATTTTTTTTATAAAACTCTACGAGCAGTAACAAAATTATCTTGCCAGTGCTGCATATAAAAATCATCTTCCACCACACCCCTAGATGTAGACGTATGAATAAAATAAGTTTTTCCATCCTCTACACGGCTAATAAGACCTACATGAGAAATTCTGCCATTATTTTTTTTAGACGAGAAAAACACTAAATCTCCTTTTTGAAGAGCTTTTTTAGGCACAAACTTACCCATTTCTGCTTGACCAGTAGTAGTAGGAGGTAATTTTACATCGACAGCAGCATACGATTTACAAGTCATTCCAGAACAATCAACAGCCGTTTTTTTCTTAGGATTTTTGAGTAAATGAGGAGTGCCGAGCTGCTCACGAGCTGCATCCACAACTTTTTCAGCCTTCAATAGAGATTCTCTGTATTTTTCTGCTTTTGAAACAGATTCTGAACCTTGATTTGATGCTTCAACTTTGGAATTCAAAGTTTTATCATTATTTTCGTTCTTGTTAATATCATTAATTGTAACAATTTTGAATTTTCCACAACTAGAGAACAAGATAACAGAAATAAGAAGTAAAAAAGTAAATTTTAATATTTTCATTAGAATAATTGTTTTAGAGTATTCTTTTAATAAATTATTTGGTTATAAATCTACAAAATACTATTCTAAAACTATTCCAAACTGATTAAAATCAGTTTATAACAAATCTCACAAATAATAATTTACAAGAAGTTATAATTTTTATTTTTTTTCACTCCTCATTTTTCAAAACCCTCTTTAAATGAAATAAATATAATTTTATGTGTTTTTACTTTGCTTATCAAATTTTATTGAATTAAGTAGTATTAGAGCGCATTTTTACAATTATACATTTTAGTATTGCTCCAAGAAAAAGAAGAGAGAAGAAGATACTAGCTATTTATTAACTTTGAAACAAAAAGTATTATTTAATTAGAATTAATTTTAATTGAGTCCAATCTCAAAACTTTACAGAAAAGATTTTATAATAGAATAAATCATCGTATTTTTGCTTGATTATATAACCAACTATGCAAAAATGTTTAAAACAAGATAATTTATAATTATGCTGTTTTAACTTATAATTGAACAAATGATTCCTATAAAAAATACTCTAGTTAGTGATAATTTAGCCTTTACTCAATTTGTGTGCAATCTAAGCAAATGTAAAGGGGCGTGTTGCGTAGAAGGCGAAATGGGCGCACCTTTAGAAGACGATGAACGACATATTTTAGAAGATATTTATGAAGATGTAAAGCCGTTTTTGACTAAAGAAGGCATTGAAGCCATAGAAAAACAAGGAAAATACGTTTTAGATGAAGATAATGAATTTTCAACAACACTGATAGAAAGAAATACAGCTTGTGCTTATGTTACCTATGATGAAAAAGGAATTACAAAATGTGGCATAGAAAAAGCATACGAAGCTGGAAAAATAAATTATCAGAAACCTATTTCCTGTCATTTATATCCTATTCGTATAACAAAATACGCTAGTTTTGATGCTATAAATTATGATGAATGGGAAATTTGCACACCTGCTTGTAGCTTAGGAAAAGAGTTAAAAGTACCTGTTTATAAATTCTTAAAAATACCTTTAATAAGAAAATATGGAACGGATTGGTACAATGAATTAACTAATTTTATTGAAAAAGAATTATTATAAGATTTACATATTTTTATTAATTTTCAATTTCTGCAAGCTGTTTCATAGCTGCTTGAGTTGCATAATGTGTTTCTCCATTACTTTGTATCAAAATATCTATACCTTTTTGAAGATATTCTCTACCTTTCACTTTGTCTTTCATAGCTATATAACAACTTCCTAGACGGAAATTAACCATTCCTCTATAATAGTGAATAGTCGGAATAGGAGGGGAAGAAAGTAATTCATCTGCATTTTGAGCATCTTTCATCGCTTTTTGAATTTCATTTTTTCCTAGCCAAATTTCTACTCTTGATAAAAGAGGAACGCCTGTAACATAATGATTTTCTCCAAAAAGCTGTTTATAGGTTTGATTTGCTTGATTGATAAAAACCAATGCCGAATCAAATTCTTTTAATTTGATATAATAAAAACCTACATTTAATGCTGCTGCTGCTGTTTTATCATTTTTTTCTCCATATTTATTTAAAAAGCCATTATAAGCACGAAGTGCAATTGGTTTTCCCAAATCGTGTCTTCCCTGTGCTGCATAAACAGCAGCTAAATTATTGAGAGCAGTCAGTGTATGTTTGTGTTCCATTCCTAATTCTGTCTCCATCACTTTTAGAGCTTCTTTGTTTACAGTTTCAGCACGAATAAGATTTTGTTTTTTGAAATAAACAGAGGCTATATTTACTTTTACTAATGCTAATCCAACTGAATCTTGATTTATTTTTTGTTTGATAAATAATTCTCGTTCATATAAAGAAAGAGCCTCATCTAGTCTTCCCATTTGATTGGCAATAAGTCCACGAAACGATAAATTATTTCCATAATCAGCTGTAAGTGTATCATTTTTTACTAAAATTTTTCCTGCTTGTTGTAAAACAGAATCTGCTTTTTCCAAATCAGCACGTGATATTTGTAAAAACAAGCCATATTCATTGAGTAAAACGGCATATCTATTATGTTCCTTTGTATATGTTTTTTCAAAAATATCAAAGGCTTCTCTAAATATAGAATCTGTTTTATCCACATTTTTATTTGTTTCAAAAGACCACGCAGCTATTTTTCTAATACTTTCGGCTGTTTGTGGTGAGTTTCTACCATATTCTTTAATAAATTTTGGTAATAGCTTTTCTTCTAGCTCAGTTCCTTCTTTTGCCAAATTCATATTATCATACAAATCAGATAGAATAGTAAGAAGTTCTGTTTGAAGTGTGGGTTGATTTTCTAAATTTCTAAATACTTTCTTTTCACTTGCTTTCAAAAACTCACTTACTTTTATATCTTTTCCTTCTGAATCTGAAAGCCTTGGGTCAGGACTTTTAAATAAATCTGTTATAAAAGCTAATGTTTGTTCAGCTCTCTGTTTTTCTTGTTTTGTTTTATAGGCTTGATAGGTTGTTCCAAGTATTCCACCAATGAGAGCTAAAAATAGTAAAGTGAAACCTATCCAAGCTGACTTATTTCGTTCGAATGCTTTGCGTGTTTTGTATCCCCACGAGTTAGGTTTTGCTATAATAGGGCGTTTTTGCAAATAACGTTCAATATCTTCAGCAAGCTGTTCAGCTGATTGATAACGCCTTTCGGGTTCGGTTCGAAGAGCCATCAAGACAATAGATTGTAATTCAGATTTCAAAACTTTCTTAAGTTGTTTTTTATCTGTTTTTCGCTCCTTGGCTATTTTTTGAGCTTCTTTTTCTGAAAACTCTTCATAGATTTTGGAAGGTGTTGGTGTTTGTGAAGTGGTAAGTTTCTTTTCCCATTCCAAAACAGATTCATTTTTATTAAAAATAAATGGTCTTCTACCACTAAGTAATTCAAAAAGCAAAATTCCTAATTGATAAATATCACTTGATGTACTTATAACTGCTCCTTGGATTTGTTCTGGACTTGCATATTCAGGAGTCAGAAGGCGCATAGCTGTCTTGGTTCTCAAATCATTTTCTTCTCCTAATAATTTAGCAATTCCAAAATCTAATAATTTTAATGATTGATTTATATTTTGAGTATTTTCTAATAAAATATTTGAAGGTTTTAAATCTCTATGAATGACTAGATTTCTATGAGCATGTTGTAAAGTGCGACAAATCTGAATAAAAATTTCTAAACGCTCTTTTATAGAAAGTTTATTGTGGTTGCAATATTCTATTAAATCCATTCCTTCTACATATTCCATCACAAAATAAGGAAGACCATTTGGCGCAAGTCCACTATTCAATATTTTAGAAATATTAGGATGATTAAGTGATGCCAAAATTTGTTTTTCAGCCATAAAACGCCTTAAAACTTCATCTGAATCCATTCCTCGCTTAATCACTTTGATAGCTACTTTTTGTTCAAATTCGCCATCAATACGCTTTGCTAAATAGACGACTGCCATTCCTCCACGTCCAATTTCTTTTTCAATTTGATAAACACCTACTTTTTCGCCTTCTGAAAGAAGAGTTGTTTCAGCTGCTTTTTGCCATGCATCCGAAACTCTATCTTCTAAGTTTCCAAAAAAACTGTTTGCTTTTTCTGCTCCTTCTAAAAGTTTCTCAACTTCTTCCTTGAGTTCTTTATCACCTTCTGTCTTAGCCAAAACATAAGATGCTCTTTCTTGTTCTTCTAGCTCTAATGCTTCTGAAAAAATGTCTTGAATAAGTTGCCAACGATTTGCGTCCATATCAATTAGTAGTAGTTTTTTTTGATGTCAATTTACGAATAGCATTTTTAAAATTAAGAATTTTATTATTTTTTGAATCTTTTTTTAGGTTTTTTGGCTCAAAAAATGCCAACTTTACCCTAATAACAAACTTTATATTATTTTTAAAAACTCATTTTTATGAAAAAAACAAGTAGAACTATTCGTATTTTATCATTATTTATCATTATTAGCTTAGTAGGTTTTTCTACTAGTTGTACTTCTCAACAAATCGCTGGTGTTTTGGGAAGTATTGGAGGTGTTCCTCTTACAAAAGAAGAAATTGCAAAGGCTCTAAAAGATGCTCTTGTACAGGGAGTTATGAAAGGAACTGGATTAGCTTCAAAAGATGGAGGTTATTTCAACAATGCTCTTATCAAAATTCCTTTTCCAAAAGATGCTGAAAAAGTAGCTACTACGTTACGTGATTTAGGTTTGGGATCAGAAGTAGATAGATTTGTCAAAACTCTTAACCGAGGAGCAGAAGAAGCAGCCAAAGAAGCAGCTCCAATTTTCAAATCTGCCATTACGTCTATGTCTATTCAAGATGCTTATGGAATTTTGAAAGGTGATAAAGATGCAGCTACACAATACCTTATTCGTACAACGACAGAACAACTAAAAGCAAAATTTAAGCCTGTTGTTTCTAGAAATTTATCAAAAGTAAATGCAACTCGTTATTATGGTGATTTGGTAGGTAGATATAATCAGATTCCCTTCGTAAAAAATGTCAATCCAGATTTAGATGATTATGCAACTGAATTAGCTATTGAAGGTCTTTTTAAATTAGTAGCAGAAGAAGAAAGTAATATTCGTAGTAATATTTCGGCTCGTTCGACTGATCTTATGAAAAAAGTATTTGCTCAAGCTCCACAAGCACAATAGTAAGTAAATTAAAAGCCTAGTTTTTATACAATGTTCTATCAAAAGTTATTTATTAGTTTCTGATAGAACATTTTTTATATAAAAAATACACATTATTATTTTGATTGTGTTTGAATTGCCATTTGATGAATGACTTCGAAAATATCTAAAACCAAATCAGAAGGTAAATCTAATTCTTCAGCTATTTTCTGACGAGAATCTAAAATAGCTTGCCATCGACTAGGTTGAAGAGTTTGTAATTTATTTTGTCGTTTGTGTTCTCCTATTTTTTTGACAACTTCCATTCGTTGAGCTATAATTTGGATTAGTTCAGTATCAATTTGGTCAATTTGCTGACGACATTCATTCAAACAAATTGAAGAAGAAGTATTCGTATTAGTAATAGGTGGTTTTTGAGTAGCATTCATAGATAATAAATTTAGAAATAAGATTTTAGAAATTAGAACTTAAAAGCAATTTCGTGATAACTGATTAAAGACTTATCGCCAAGAATTTAGTTACATTGTTATGATGGTCATGAATATTTTTTTGAATGGCTTGAAGTCCATAATAACGAATAGCTTCAATACCTCCAATAGCAGCCGAATTCAAAGATTTGAGTTCTTTTTGCTGTTCTGCTATCCAACGAATTGCGCCAGCCGTATCACTAAAATCATTTGCAATAATCTTTTTATTTTTAGACAGAAAAATTCCACATTCAGCAAGTGCCACAGGATGAGAATAGACTTTCTGCAAATCTGAAAGTTGCGTTCCTTTTTTTGCAGCCAAATGAAGCTGAATAGGCAAATCAATTTCCCCTATCACTTTGAGATTCATAGCTTCAATTCTTTCATAATTATCAGAGACATTTCCAATAAGTGAGTTTTCGACGGCAATCATTCCCATGTTTACGCTTTTTGTAGCCACTGAATGTAATAGCTCATCAAAATTTTGGCAATGCAACCAGTTATTTTTCTCTCCGAATTGTTTTTGAGCTGCCAGATGATGGAATGAGAAGAGTTTTCCTTGAATAGCGATATTTTTCATTTTGTTTTAGATTTATGTCATCATTAAGGATAACGTTGTAGAGTTTTTTTTATCAATTCTTAAAAAAAAGCATAAAAAAAACCCTGACTGTTTAAAGTCAGGGTTTAGAAGTTTGTAGGGTTAGAGTTGTAGCTTAAATTTTGGCAATCAACTTTTAGTCTGCTTCTTTGTCCTGACTAGAGGGCTAAAAAAGTAGAAATAATAAAAGTTGAAAGAGAAAATGTTAAGAGTCATCTGTTTTTTACAAAGTTGAATGTTTTTTTTGTAGTCTGCCCATTTTTAAGCGACTACCAATGCACAATGATAAACACTTATTTTGGATAATGCAAGAATTATTTTTAGAAAATTGAGATAAATTGATTTTTTATTCTACCTTCTAAAATCAAACTTCTAAATTTAGTTCTAACTCCTCCACAAAAAAGGAAAAAGAATATAAGCCAATGCTGCCAAAACCAAATCCATTCCTACCAAAAGCATAATTTCATCTTTACTAACACTCCACGCCAATCCGTCAATGGCATTTTTGGAAGCATCAATCAGAAGTAATACTAAAGGCAAAATAACAGGAAAACTAAGAATTGCCATCAGCATACTACTATTTTGAGTTTGTGCCGAAATGCTAGAAATAAGTGTCAGAGAAGTGGCAAATCCGATTGAACCAAGCAAAACAATAAGTAAAAATAAATTCCAGTCTTGTATAGGCGAACCCATTACGAAAATATAACCTGTAATTCCTAAAAATGAAATCAGAAGCATCAAAAAAGTATTATAAATCATCTTGGCGATAATCAATACTTCGGGCTTAAAGAGTGTATAAAAATACATATATCTCCCTTCACTTTCTTGCACAAAACTTTTTGCAATAGCATTAATACTAGCAAAAATCAAGATTATCCAAAAGAGAGCATTCCAAACCAACGGAGGAAGTTTTTGCAATGGAAAACTCAAATAACACACAAAAATAGTAGCTGCTAGATAAAGCAAAATACTATTTAAGGCTATTCGTTGTCGCCATTCTAGGCGAAATTCTTTTTGTAGTAGAGTCAGAATTTGAGAAACTGCATTTGTCTTTTTGTTCATAGTACAAAGATGACTATTTTTTATAAAATTTTTGTTTAGTTTTTCTGTAAAATCAAACTATTAGAACAAATTTACGTTATCAAAAGTCATTTTATCAATCCTTTATTTATCTTATTATTCAATCTGTTTTTGATATTCTGAATTTCTATATTATTTATTTAAAATCGCATTATTTTTTAGAAATATGGCTACACCTTCAACAAACACCGAATCTAATATCTTATTGAAAAAACAGCTTTTGGAAGCTGCTCGCAAGAAACAGAGCGAAATAGCAAATGATGCTAAAGATGCTATGAACGAAGCTCAAGAAAGTGCTAACGAAGAAAAAGGAAGTATGGAAGAAAAGTTTGAATCATTTCGAACTCAGTTGCAACAAGATAGAGATATGTATGCAAAACAATTTGTAGAAGCAAAAGATAAATTAGAAATTTTGTCTAGAATTTCTACTCAAAAAATCAATACTTCGGTAGATTTGGGAGCTGTCGTTATTACAGATGCAAATCAAAAATTTTATATTTCTATCAGTTTGGCAGAACTTAAAATTAATGATAAACCAAGTGGTTATTTTGCTATTTCTACTGCTGCTCCTATTTATGAAGTAATGAGTGGAAAAAAGAAAGGTGAAAGTTTTGAATTTAGAGGAAAAATGATAAAAATAGTAGACCTTTTTTAAGCCTTTAGACTGTCTCTCTTAAAAATCAGTTTTATAAAGTCCATAATTTTAAAAAAAATACGTATCTTATTACGATTTATTACAAGTTAGAAATAATTGTTATTCCTTTAATTATTGTAATTCTTGATGAGATACGCATTTTTACTCTTTTTTATTTTTTATACTATTTCACTATTTGGACAAAATGATTCTACTAAAAAAATCATTTTTGGTTCAGATTATGATTATCCACCGTATGAATTTATTAATAAAAAAGGCGAATATGATGGTTTTCATGTTGATATAATGAGAGCAATTGGAAAAGAAATGGGATATGAGGTAGAGATTCAACTCGGAGACTGGACAAATATTAGAGAAGAACTAGAACAGCCAAAGGGACGAATAAATGTAGCTGATATGTTTTATTCTGAAGAACGAGTCGCAAAAATAGATTATTTACCTCATCATGATGTAGTTTCTTATATCATTGTCAGAAATAAAAAAAGTCCTACCGTAAAATCAATTTCTCAATTAAAAAATCAGACTATTGTAGTAACTGCTAATGCAATAGCAGAAGAATATATAAAAAAAGAAGACTCTACAATAAAAATGATTCAGGCTGTAACTGAGTTGCATGCACTTAAAATAATAGCTTCTGGAAGATGTAATTACGCAATTATTAACCAATATACAGCTCATAAGTTTATAGAAGAACATAATTTCGATAATTTGGCTGTAAGTGAAGAGTTTGTTTTTTCAAAAAACCTTTCTTTTGTTGTTAAGAAAGGAAATAAAAAATTAGCCAAAGACATTGAAGAGGGAATGAATAGAATAAAAGAAAACAGAATTTATTCAGAGCTTTATGTAAAATGGTTTGACAATGAAAAAGAAGCCTATACGATTTTATTAAAACGTCTAAAATGGATAGCTGCTATTCTTCTATTAGTAATTGTTGTGGTAGGAAGTTGGGTTTTTACACTACGCAAACAAGTTAGAATAAAAACAAAAACATTGAGAAATGAAGTAGAAGAACGTCAGAAAATACAAAAACTATTATTTGATAAAAATGCAGAGTTAGAGAAAAGAAATTATGAATTAGATAAGTTTGTATATAGCGTTTCTCATAACGTACGTTCTCCAATAGCTTCTGCTTTAGGATTGATAAATGTTATTCAGATAGAATTTGAAGAAAATACTAATCTGTCCTTTTATGTGTCAAATATTGGAAAAAGTCTGCACAAATTAGATTATTATGTAAATAAAATTTTGGCATATGTAGCCAATAAAAATTTTAAAGTAAAAAAAGAACGTATTCATTTTGATGGATTTATTTCTCAACTTATAGAAGAAGCTAAATTTGTAGAGGGAGCAGAAGGAGTAGAATTTAAAAAAGAAATTACTCAAGAAATAAATTTTTATTCTGATACAGAACGCCTTTATATAATTTTGGAATGTCTGATTGCAAATTCAATAGAATATAAAACACAAAGAGAAAAAAAATCTTTTGTCAAAATTTCGGTACGAGTTACCAGAATGCATGCTTCAATTATAATTGAGGATAATGGTCAGGGAATTGAAGAAGAACAATTAGACAAAGTGTTTGAAATGTTTTATAGAGGAAATGAACGTTCACAGGGAGCAGGCTTAGGACTTTATGTAGTCAAACAAACCGTTGACCAACTGGAAGGAACTCTCCAATTACAATCTAATTATAAGACAGGTTCTATTTTCACATTACAAATTCCAAACTCAGGAAAAGAGAGTAAAGATAATTTAATATTACAGTAAGGGTAATATAAATTTTGATGAGTTATAGTTTTCTTTATTTATATTTTTAGCTAAATTGTGCAATATATTTGTTTGAAAAAATAGTTCAAATAAATATACTGTGTGTTTATTCCCTTTATATATTATTCTATTTAAAATAATTCCCTGTTTTACAGATGAAAAAAAAATACTCTTTTATTCCTATTTCAAAATTTAGCTATTTCTTTCTATTTATTCTTTCAGTGTCATTTGGTAGTTGCAACTCTCGTCAGCCTATTTCAGACAACTCAACTGATAAAGATACAAGGAGAGTAATTTATGGGCAGCCTGTTTCTATAAAAAATACAGATTTTACAGTTATTCCAATGCAAATTGTTAATGAGCGAGATATTGCAGAAGCTCGTTATACAGATGACGGAAAAACAGCCGAAGATATTTCACAGAATGCTCACAATCTAATTTTCTTTGATGAAAAAACGAAAGAAACTCATCTTCTGACTACACAAAAATTTAAACGTATAGCTTTTTCTTTCGAAGAGGTAGGAACATATAAAGAGTCTTCTACTATCATTTTATACAAAACTCTTCAAGAAGATTCTAATCAAGATGGTTTCTATGATTGGAAAGATGCTGTTGTAATGTATGTATCAGATAATAGAGGACGTTATTTCAGAGCTGTAACACCAAAAAATACAAGAACTATCGACTGGACAGTAGAGAGAGAAAAAGGACAAATTTACTTTAGATATATTGCTGATAGTGACTCTAATCGTGTTTTTGATTTGAAAGACCCTGTTTATATCAATAAATTAGATTTAAAACAGCTTAGAGAGGCTAAAAGTATGAAAGACTCCACACAAATATCTACACCACTAATAGATAAAGAAGCACGAAAAGAATATGAAGAGATTTTGCTGAGCAAGTAAATTACTTTTTTATAAATGTATTGGCGAGTTAAATAATAATTTGCTGCAAAAATAAGTTAATGTAATTTTAAAAATTCTTAATCTATTCTTATTTTGTTATCCTTTTGTAAGGAATTGAGTTGTTTTGTAACTGCTTAGAAAATTATATTGATTTTTCTCATTTTCTATTGATTTTACATTTTATCAACTCCTCATTTTATGAAAAGTATTTCCTCTTCTGTTTATAAATTTTACTTTACTTTCGTACTTGTTTTTATTTTCTCTTCTTCTTTTGCTCAGAGCAATCAAGTTTTCAAGACTACAAACTCTACTCTTACCCTTCAAGAAGCAATAGCTCAAAGTCTCAAAAACAACTACGGAATTTTGATAGAAAGAGAACGCATCAACCAAGCTACCCTCAATAATAATTGGGGAGAAACTGGACGTTATCCAACTATCAATCTTCTTTTACAACAAAACAATGGTGTAAATAATGTAGATAACCCTGCCTCATTTTTATCTGGAATCACGATTAATAATAGTATTCAACCTGCGCTTAATGTAAGTTGGGTAGTTTTTAATGGATTCAGAACCAAAATTGCCAAGCATCGTTTGGAACAATTGCAAGAAGAATCAGAAGGAAATGCAGAAATTGTGATTCAAAATGCCATTCAAGCTGTTATTTTGGGATATTATAGAGTAGTTTTGGAAAAAGAACGCATTGAGGTCTTGAAAAAAGTATTGAATTACTCAAGAGATAGAAATCGTTATTCAGAAGTACAAGTAGATTTAGGAACTGCCACAACTGCCGAAACACTTCTTACCAAAACTAATTTCCTGACAGATTCTATTAATTTAATCAATCAAGAATTAGTATATCGAAATGCTGTACGTGATTTGAATGTTTTGATGGGAGAAAAAGAAGTAGAAAAAGTATATGAAATAAATGAAAAACTACAAGCTCCAGCAGAAACTTATCAGTTTGCAGACCTAGAAAAACAAATGTTTGAAGCCAACCCAGATTTGAATCGTCTTTTAATTTCTCAAGCCATTTTACACGATGCAACACTCTTAAATCAAGCTGCTACTATACCACAGCTTTCAGTTTCAGCAGGAAACTCATATAATTATAACAGACAAGATTTGAGTCAGGCTACTTTTTCAGGAAATCAAGAATCGCCTAGTGAGCCTATTAATGCAAAAACAACTAATTATTTTCTAAATTTTAATTTATCTTTTACACTTTTTAATGGAGGACAATTAAAAAGAGCTGTTCAGAGAGCCAAAATTTCTGAAAACATAGGCAATCTTACTATTGACCAAAACAAACTCACGCTCTCAAGAGATTTGGCAAGAGCTTTTGATTTGTATAATGTCAGAAGACAATTATTAGCTTTATCTACAGAAAGTAAAAATGTCTCTGAACAAAATTTACAGATTTTGGAAGAGCGTTATAATTCTGGTTTGATAAATTCATTTGATTATCGCCAAATTCAAAATGCTTTTCAAAATGCAGCTTTTAATGAATTACAAGCCACTTACAATTTGATTGATGCAAATACAACATTGATACGACTTACAGGAGGTTTGACAGAATAAAAATTCAAAATCAGCTAATTTATTTGTTACAACTATTTCTGAAACCTCAAATCCAATTGCAGACTGCTGTTAAACGTTTTTCTATGAAACTCTGTTAAACCGTGTTCTGCAATTCCTAGTTTGTGCTTTTTGGTAGGATAACCAACATTTGTTTCCCAACCATAATAAGGATATTTTTCAGCTAACTTTATCATAAAGTCATCTCTATAATTTTTGGCTAAAATAGAAGCTGCTGCAATTGATAAGTATTTCGAATCTCCTTTTATGATACACTCATAAGGAATTTTAAGATCAGTTTTGAAACGATTTCCATCAATAATTAAAAATTCAGGAACAGGATTTAGTTGGATAATAGCTCGTTGCATTGCCAAAAAAGAAGCATTCAAAATATTAATTTTATCAATTTCGGCAGGACTTGCTTCTGCAATAGCAAAAGAAAGCGCACTTTCTCGTATTTCTATATCCAACTCTTCTCTATCTTTTTTAGATAACTTTTTCGAATCGTTCAAAAATGAGTTTCGATAGCCTTTTGGGAAAATAACGGCAGCAGCTACCACACTTCCAGCCAAACAACCACGCCCTACTTCATCGACACCAGCTTCGAAGGCAACATCTGAAAAATAGAAAGAAAGAGGAGTCTGCATAAATAATGATTAATTGTTAGTGATTAATGAGAAATGAATTAAATTTGTAAAAAAAAAAGAAATTAGCTAAGCTGACTTTCAGTTGTATTATCCTGTATTTCATCTTATAAATCATATAAATCACTCGCAAATCAGTTACACGGCTTTATGAATCAAGATATAATTACTTCAAAAAATACACAATCAAAAACAAATTTTGATTTACAAAAACTCATTCGTCCGAATATTCTGACACTTAAAGCTTATTCTTCGGCAAGAGATGAATATAAAAAAAGCGATATAGAAGTTACAAAAATAGATGAAAATTTTGAAACTCCTGCACCTATCTTTTTAGATGCCAATGAAAATGCACTTGGTTCTCCACTTTCAGAAATGGTTCAGACGGACTACAATCGTTATCCTGACCCACACCAACGAGATATAAAAGCACAGCTTTCGAAACTGAAAAATGTAAATGAAAATCAGATTTTTGTAGGAAATGGAAGCGATGAAGCCATTGATTTACTTTTCAGAATTTTCTGTATTCCTCAAAAAGATAATATTATTGTTTGTCCTCCGACGTATGGAATGTATTCAGTTTCGGCAACAATAAACGATGTAGAAATCAGAAAAACATTGCTTACAACTGATTTTCAATTGGATTTGGAAGGAATAAAAAAGCAAATTGATGCCAATACAAAACTTATTTTTGTTTGTAGCCCCAATAATCCAACAGGAAATTTGATTGATAAAAATGATATAAAAGAATTATGTCAATTTTTTGATGGAATTGTTGTAGTGGATGAGGCATATATTGATTTTGCTGAAAATGCAAAAGAAGCTAGTTTTATAAATGAATTAGAGAATTTTCCAAATATTGTAGTCTTGCAAACACTTTCTAAGGCGTGGGGAATGGCAGGAGTTCGTTTGGGAATGGCATTTTCTTCTGCTGAAATAATGGAATATTATAAGCGTACAAAGCCACCTTACAATGTAAATATGCTTACTCAAAAAATTGCTTTAAAGGCTTTAAGTCTTTCTCAAAATGTGGAACAAGCTATTCAAGTTTTGAATTTTGAGCGTGACAAACTGATTGAAGAACTCAGAAGTGAAAATAATAAGGAAAGTAAGTTTAGTTTTATTGAAAAAGTCTATCCATCAGATACAAATTTCATTTTGGTAAAACTAAAAGATGCTTCTAAAGTAGAAGAAGTGTATAATTTCTTGATAAAGCAAAATGAAATTGTGGTCAGAAATCGCTCAAAAGAACCACTTTGTGAAGGTTGTTTGAGAATAACCATCGGAACACCTGAAGAAAATGAATTGCTTTTAAGCACATTAGGAAGATATAAATAAAAAAATAGAAGTAAAATGTTAAAACCTATCAGATTTTTAAAAATTTGGTAGGTTTGTAAACTATTCCTTTAAAAATTTAGTTATTTTTTTGATAATATCGTATTTTTGTATAGTAAAGTCGTCGGTGAGTACACCAAAAACGGCTATATATTTCATTTTAAGTTTTTATATCAATCTTATTTCAATTATGAATCAATTTTCAAATTCTTCTAAATTTTCCAATAATTTATCTACTAATTTTTATTCTAATACAGAAACAGAAGTTTTAGAAGAAGTAGACACAAAAACAGAGGAAGGTCATCGTTTAATTGTTTTTAATGATGAAGTAAATACGTTTGACCACGTTATCGATACTTTAGTTGAGGTTTGTCAGCATTCAGCACCACAAGCAGAACAATGTACACTTATTATTCATTTTAAGGGCAAATGTTCTGTAAAAGAAGGTTCTTGGAATGACCTCGTTCCGATGCGTAACGCAATTTGCGAACGTGGAATTTCGGCAGAAGTAGATTAAAAGAAATTATGAATTATTAATGGTGAGTTGTGAATGGAAATACAATACTTTACTATTTTTCTGTTGATTGGATGGCTTTCAAAATTATTTTGTGAGCCTTATTTTATATTTTATCCTCATTAACAACAATTTTTGAATCCATCAATCTGTTTAAAGTAGTCAGAGCAGGTAAAAATTGAGCTAAAAGTTTCTTATTTTTATCTTCTTTATCTGTAAATAGTTTTTTCGTATCTATTTGAAATTCTAGTTGATCATTTTTGGTAAAGGGTTCTTCTAAAACTACTTCATAATAAAATTCTGTTTTGGAATTTTGTTTTCCCTCAATTTTAGATTTATGTTTTAGAGTAACATCTTTAATTATGGCTGAATATCCTGTCAATACTATTGGTTTTGCTCTTGCAGTTGAGTAAATCAACAATCTTTTTGCATCAACTAATCCAACAGGAAAATCTTTTACAACGTTCTGATTTTCAATAGCATGGAAATAAAATTTATTTAAGTTTTTCAAATTATCAATGTCTTTTTTACGACAGAATCCTAATGCTACTTTACTTTCTTGTTGAATGTTTTCTGTTTTTAAATATTCTGTAAACTGTTGTTTATCAATAAATCCTGCTATCTTCTTTTGATAAATTGCTATTGCTTCTATATTTTCAATTTCTAACTTTCTGTTTTTACTAATTCTTAAAAACTCTTCTTCCTTATCAATTCCTAGAAAACGTCTATTTGCTAAATTTGCTGCAATTCCTGTCGTACTACTTCCTGCAAAAGGATCTAAAATCCAAGCATTGGGTTTTGTAGAAGCTAAAATTATTCTTGTTAGTAAAGAAAGAGGTTTTTGAGTTGGGTGTTTTCCACATGATTTTTCCCAAGAAGCTATTGCAGGAAGTTTCCAAACATCTTTCATTTGTTTGTTATCATTAAGTTTTTTCATTAGTTCATAATTGAAATAATGAGAAACTTTTTCATTTTTTCTTGCCCAAATAATATGTTCAGTAGAATGTGTAAATGATTTACACGAAAAATTAGGAGGAGGATTCGTCTTTTCCCAAGTAATAATATTTAAGATCTTAAAATCTAGTTCAGTCAGAAGCTGTCCGATTGAAAAAATATTGTGCATAGTACCACTAATCCAAATAGTTGCATTTTCTTTCATTTTTTTACGAATCAAAGAAAGCCATTTTCGATTAAATTCATTTACATATTCAAATCCTTCTGATTTATCCCACGATCCTTTATTTACGCTCGTTATTTTTCCGTTTTGAAACGTCAATCCATCATTTGATAAAAAATAAGGTGGATCAGCAAAAACCATATCAAATTTATGTTCGAAACTTTCTAATAAATCAAAAGTATCTCCTTTCAAGAGATAAAAATTCTTGTCTTCTGATTTGTAAAAAGGTTCTATCATTATTTTTAAGATTTATTTTTGTCTTGTTTATCTTCTTCTTTTGGAATGGGCAAACCTAATTTTGCTAATGGGATATAATTGAAAAAATAATAACAATGAACACTATGAATATAATCTAAAACATCTTTATATTCAGGTTTCCTAAACCAATCATTCAAAAGATAAATATATTCAACTTCAATATTTGCTTTAGCAAGAAGTTTTTGATACTGTTTTCTTTTAAAATCACAAGTTTGTAATTTTTCATCTACCGACCCAGCAACTCGTTGAGATTTACACTCTATAACAAAAAATGTATTGGCTATTTTTACAAAAATACTATCATCTGGGAGTAATTTCTTCGAAATTAAGCCTTTCCAGTCAATACCTAATTCTTCTAAAAATTTATAAAAACCATGTTTTTTAAAAATCCTAGCTACTGGGTCGCCTTCATAAAATACATCTCCATTTTTGACTTCATAGCCATTTTTAGAATTTAGAAATGTAGTTAAGTCTGTATCTCCTTCGAAAACTAAACCTGTTTGTGTATTTGCGCCACCTATTCCACCTAAAATCATACTAATTTTATTTGTTGTGATTGTTGTTTTGCTTGAGTAAAATTAGAAATCAAAAGTTCATTTATTTTTCCTCTTTTCTCAGATTTTGAATTGATACTTCGTTTTGCTTCTACTCGTGTAATTAAAAAATCACTATACAATTCATCAAAAAAATCTTCATTTTCAGCTTTTCCTTTTACATCAGAATTGCTCAAAATCCAATTATAGCCTAAATTATCTAATTTTTTACAAAAGTCATATAAACGAATTTGCTCCTCGTCTCCAAATTCATCCTTGGCGTAAGAATTAAAATTTGAGGTTTCTGTCAGAGGTTTGTAGGGAGGATCAAGATAAAAAAAAGTATTCTCACTTGCTAAAGAAACGGTTTTTTCATAGTCACCACAAAGTATCTCAACTTTTTGTAAGGCTTCATGTACAGCAAAAATATTTTCTACATTACAAATAGTAGGTTTTTTATAGCGACCTGCTGGAACATTAAAACCATTTTTTTTATTGACACGATACAAACCATTAAAACAAGTTCGATTTAAAAAAATAAATAAGGCTGCTTGAATGCTTTTTTCTGTACTACGAGTGTTGTAAAGTTCTCTTTTTTTGTAATAATATTCTTTTTTACTTTCTTCTGAATCTTCTATATCTTCTAACAAATGAAACTCATTTTCAAAAATTTCTAAAATAGAAATAAGCTCTTTTGGTCGGGTTGCAATCGTTTTATAAACATTTATCAAATCTTCGTTTACATCATTAATAACAGCTTTTTTGAGAGAAGGAAAATTATTCAAGACCCAAAAAAGTATTGCCCCACTTCCTACAAAAGGTTCAATATAGGTAAAGTTAGAATCTGTAAAGTTTTTAGGTAATGAACTATTAATTGGTTCTATTAATTGCGTCTTTCCTCCTGCCCACTTCAAAAAGGGTTTTGCTAATTTTCGTGTCATTATTATTAATTTTTGATTGAATTGATAACAAATTTAGCTAAAAGTGAATTAAAAAACGGTATTTTCTTCTAATAAAATTAAACTTTACTCTCTTCCGTCAATCGAATGGCTTCCAAAATAATTTGGCAAGCCTTTTTTATTTCCTTTTTTGTGATAATAAGAGGAGGAGCAATTCGCATCGAATTATCACAATACAAAAACCAATCAGAAAGCAAACCAAGCTCCAAACAGTGAGCAATTACCTTTTGTAAGAAATCAAAACTCTCAAATTCTACTGCCAACATTAAACCTATTCCACGAAATTCTTTTATTGCTTTTGTACTTTCTGGATTTAATAACTGCTTGAACAATTCATGTTTTTCTTCAACAGCATCTAATAAATTCTCTTCTTGAATTACTTTTAGTGTTGCCAAAGAAGCCACACAACTCACAGGATGTCCTCCAAAAGTAGAAATATGTCCCAAAATTGGATTATCAGAAAGACACGACATCATTTTTTGAGAAGCCATAAAAGCACCAATCGGCATTCCTCCACCCATTCCCTTTGCAGCCACAACAATATCAGGGATTATATCAAAATGTTCGAAAGCCCAAAGTTTACCCGTTCTACCAAAGCCACATTGAATTTCATCACAAATCAGAAGTGTTCCTGTTTCGCTGCATTTTTTTCTAAGTGCTTTTAAATAGGTTTTTTGTGGTATTCTGATTCCTGCTTCTCCTTGCACAGTTTCTATAATTACGGCTGCTGTTTTTTCTGTGATTTTGGAAAGACAAGATTTACTATCAAAACAAATATGGTCTACATCAGGAAGTAAAGGTAAAAAAGGTTCTTTCCATTCTTTGCTTGTTCCTAATGAAAGGGCAGCATGCGTAGAACCATGATAAGCATTGTGACAACCTATTAATTGAGTTCTTCCTGTAAATCGTTTGGCTAATTTTATAGCTCCCTCAACAGCTTCACTTCCAGAATTTACAAAATAAACAGCATTTTGAGGCGTATTTTCGTGATTTGTTATAGATAGATTATCATTATTATTTTCTTCATTACTTTTATCTTCTTTATCTAAAAAGTCTTGCCCTAAAGTAGTCTTAAAAGTCTTTGAAATAGCTGTGGCGAGCTGAACTTGTGGCGTTTGGATAAATTCTCCGTAAACCATCAAGTGCATATATTTTCTTAGTTGTCTTTGAATTGCTTTTATTACTTTTGGATGGCGATGTCCCACATTACTCACTCCAATTCCTGAAATAATATCAATCCATTTACGGTTTTTACTACCAAACATATAAATTCCTTTTGCATTATGAACTTCTAAGGCAAGAGGAAAAGGAGATGTTTGAGCGACATGATTTAGGAAAAGTTGGCGAGATGAAAGCATATATCAATTACAAATTAAAAATTACGAATGAAATGATGTACAAAGCTACTATTTTTTTTAGAACCTTATTGATAGCAGAAGTTCTGATAGTTTTTTTATTTTTCCTTACTTCTTTAAAACTTCTCGTCCCACTTCACATGAAAGACATTTTTTAGGATTACAATATTGGCTATACAATTCTAGCAAAGACTGTGATTGTGCAGCCGTTTTAATTTTGAAAGCAGAATTATTTATTTTTTCTAAAGGTTTGTACAGACTTATGACGCTATTCTTCTCTGTTTTTAACTCATTAAGCCATATTTTAGGCAAAACATCTTCTTTTTGCCTGTATAAACTATGCGCTACACGGATAGGAATGACAACATTGATAATCAAATTTTGCTGTGCATCTTTTCCCAATGTAGAGTTTTCTTTAAACGTCCCATCTTCCTCCTGTTTGTTTAACTTTCCAAAATTATAATGTGTTTTCCAGTAGGTTGGTAGCTCTGTTTTGAAAAACTCATAAAATTCTTTTAGTTTCTTTGCATTCAGAATAATAGAAAACAGATGATTTTGCTGAGATACAAGTCCGATAACCTGCGCTATTCTGACTGTTGGAAAATTGGAAGGACGCAATCGTAAAAATTTCCATTGTGCTAAATTGACTTCTTTGTCTTGTAAAGAATATTTATGAGATAAAAAACGAAACTCTTTTTGTAATCCTTCAAAATAATGTAATTCTTTATCTAATTGATTTTGCAATAAATCTTGTTCTAAATTTAAGTTTTTACTTTGACAATCAAAATTATTTTCAACTAAGAGTTTAATTTTGTCTTTATTCTCCTCTAATAGAAACCCAGCCATTCCATACAATAGAGCTTCTATCTGAGAAATTTGATTCGCATGTTTTTTTATAATTTTGAATGGTAGTTCTTTAGCTAATTGTAAAAAAGGAGCATTATTCTTTTTAAATCCAAAATGTTCTAACAAAACCTGATAACTTGTTTCTTCCCAATCATAACCATTTCGCTCTAGAAGTGAAAGAATATGTTGAGATTTTCTAATCAATCGCTCATCAAGTGTTCGGCTCATCATTTTTTCAAAAGATGCAATTAACTCTATATTATTATTGCTTATAGTACCTTCATTCCAATAACCTTGACATGGAATTTTGTGTTCATTTCTCAAAAACTCTTGATATTTCAACCACAAACGCTCATCAATTCTGTTTTCTAAGACCAAAACAGAAACTTTCGAACCGTTTTTTCTAAAAACCTCCTTTGGATTCTTCCATACAACATGCAAAACTACATTTTCGTAGGCTTCATTTGTAGCATGATGATGACTTTCCCAATTAAACCCATACGTATCGATTTCTATTGTTCCTTGCCATTTTGTCTGTTTTTGCTTACTTCCTATCTTTAAAACAGCATCTTCAAAATCTGCTCCTGCATCGTGGTTATGAATTCCTGCTGAAATAATTTGTAATTCTTCTCCTTCTTCTGTCAGTAAATTATTCTTATCAAAATATTGAAATTTCCATATATAATGTAAAAATTGCTCGTTCATGTTTTTTATAAGATTTAATATAAGGATTCAGAAAATTTTAGCGTTGTATTACAAAAAGATAATTCAAGATTCAAGATAATTAAATTTACCTCTTCAAAATAAGAGTTGGCAGTCAAAAAGTTAAATTTTGTAGAATAAAACGAAAATCAAACACTTGATTTCTATAAATTGCATACTTTTTGGCTACTTTGTAACAAGAAATAACTTGAAATTTTTGATGATTTATATAAAAACAAAATGAAAAATAAAATATTATTTTTAATAAAAAAAAATTTAGACCAAAATAAATATAAAATTAGCTATCTATGTATTTTTATTTTAATTGTTTTTTTCACTCCTACTTATGCTCAGCGCAATAAAGATTCTAAGATAAAATTAGAAGAATTTCGTCCTATCAATAAATCAGGAGCAGTTTATTGTCCACAAATTACATTTTTGAATATTGAAAGTTATAGATATTATTATGACCCTCGTCAACTAAAAGAAATCAAGAGACTTCAACAAGAAAATAATCTTCCAGAACTCAAAAAAGCACTAGATACCTATATTCGTTATTTTGGTATAGAAAATTTCAAAAAAGATTTGGATTTGATTTGGGCGTATGCACAAGCAGCCGAAAAAACAGGAAATCAGCCTTTAGCTTTAGAACTATATAGATTATTATTAAAACATCATAGAGGTTCATCTGTAAAAAGTCAGTTGGCTTTTGATTCGTTGGCTTCTCCTTCTGAAAAACCAAAATATGTCCCTTTAAAATATTATTATGAACTGATTGATAAATGGCAATTAGTTGATACGCTGCGTCCTCCTGACCAAATGGGAACAAGTATGGGAGAGGAAATAAATTCACCTTATGAAGAATATGGTTTGGCGATTGGGCAGACAGATTCTATCATTTATTTTACTTCAAAAAGACTTTTAATGGACACTGTAAATGACCCTGTTCGTAAATATTTACCTGCTGATAAGTTTGATGAAAATATTTATAAATCGGTTCGTTTGGGAGAGTTTGGTTGGGATTATCCTTTGCCTTTAAAAGGCTTAAATACTCGTTATAATGAAGGCTCACCTTGTATTAGTAGAGATGGAAAATATATGGCTTTTTCTCGTTGTGATGCTCCTGATGGTTTTGGAGATTGTGATTTATATATTGCTAAATGGAATGAAGGAGATGGAATTTGGGATGAGGTTCAAAACTTTGGTGTTTCCGTAAATTCTACCACTTGGGATTCTCATCCTAGTTTTTCGGTAACGGGCGATACACTTTTTTTTGCTTCAGATAGAAAAACAGGTTTTGGAGGAACAGATATTTATTTTACAGTCAGACAAGGACGAAAACGTTGGTCAGTAGCTCAAAACATAGGACCTATTATCAATACACAAGCCAATGAACTAAGTCCGTTTTTACACCCTAGCGATAATATTTTATATTTTAGTTCGAATGGTCATTTGTTTTCCTTTGGAAGTTATGATATTTTCAAGTCTTACAAAACAAGTCGTGATACGTGGTGCGAACCCAAAAACTTAGGTCCTTTTGTAAATACAAAAAGTAGTGAATATTATTTTACCATTGATGCTTCTGCACGCCTTTTATATTATGCACGAGCCGAAAAAGAGGTTCGTCTGATGCGAAATGAGCCAGTTGTTCAAGACCCTTATACCAACTCTGATTTGTATTCTTTTCCTCTGCCTATGGAAGCACAGCCTAAAGCAATTGTTCGTTTCTCAGGAAAAGTAAAAGAAAGCCAAACGGGAGAAATTTTTGGTGGTGTGGTAGTCGTGTATGATGTTGCTGATAAAATTCCGATTGCACCAAAATATATCGATGAAGAGGGTAATTTTGAGTTTGAACTGATTGATAAAAAGAAATATTTATTGATTGTAAGTGGTGAAAACTTCTTTCGTTTGGAAGAACTTTTTGAAGTAAATGGTGATACGTATAGAGAGGTTGAAGTACAAGGAGTTCGTCAAAAAATGGCTTCTTCGCCAGCTTCACAGATAGAAACAATACAATTTAAATCTATTGAGTTTGCACCTAACAGCACAGGAATTTTGCCAAAAATGGAAAATGATTTGCATCTAATTATTGATTTTTTGGTAGAACATCCTGATTTCAATTTAGATATTTTTGGTCATACAGATAGCGATGGAAATAAAGAAAAAAATAAAGAACTGTCACTCAAAAGAGCTGAATCTATTCGAAATTATATTTTGTCTTATGGACGCTTGGAAGCTGACCGAATAAAACCATTTGGCTTAGGTTCTGAAAAGCCTTTAGTTTTTCCAGAAATCACAGAAGAAGACAAACGAGTAAATCGTAGAGTAGAATTTAGACTATTCAAGAAAGGTATGATGCTTACAAATCCAAATAAAGAAAATGAAAAAAGCAATGAAGAATTAGAACAAGAACGCTTACAAAATGTAGAAGAAGAAATTAAGGATAATGAAAATGGAGATTGGTAAATAAAGTTAGAAGTCAGATTTTAGAAGTAAAAATAAAATACAGATATTACATTTTTAGTTCTCTCGGAGAGTCAATACGAAATAATATATAACGAAAGACTAGTTTGTTTTGATAATGAATATTATCCAGAAATTGAAGAATGGAGAAAAAATTATATTCCTCCTTTTTAAAAAAATACATATTACTTCAAAATCAAACTTTCTAGATAATGTGTTTCAATTCCAAAAAATGATTTTAAATCTTTAAATTCCTTCAACTTCTCTGCTTTTTTAGTTGAATCTGAAAAACTTTCTTTTTTGGTAGCAATGAGCAATACATTTTTTGGTGTGTGTGCATCAGAGATAAATTCGACTGCCTTTGTTTGATAGCCACAATAATTGAGAAGCAAACAACGCATGGTATCAGTCAGCATTTCGGCTTGTCGCTCTAGAAAAACACCATAATTTGTGAGTGGAGAAAGTTCATTTTCAGACTTTTTATCTGATTTGTCTGATTTAAAAGCATTTTCCATTTCTCTACGAATTTGCTTATGACAACAAGGCGCAACAACTATCAGCTCTGCATCAGCTTCAATTCCTTTGAAAATTGCATCGTCTGTCGCAGTATCACAAGCATGTAAAGCAATCAAAACGTGTGTTTTTTCTTCTATATTTTCTTGTGTGATTTTATATTCTTCTATCGTTCCTTCTACAAAACTAAGATTCTCAAAGTCTGACTCTTCTGCAATTTGGTTACAGAGTTCTACCAAATCGTTTCTAAATTCAACACCAACCGATTTTATTTTGAGTTTCAAATTATTTTCCAAATAATCGTATAGAGCAAAAGTCAGATACCCTTTTCCTGCGCCCATGTCTGTAATTTGCAATTCTTTTTCTGTTGGTAATTGCTTCAACAAAACACTCAGAATTTCAATATATTGATTGATTTGTTTGTATTTATCTTGTGCATTCTTATACACTTTTCCTGTATGGTCTGTTATTTTGAGAGCTTGCAGATAATTTTTTGAGTTTCCTTCTTGGTCTTTAGTCTGGATAGCTCGTTTTTTTTGTTTGTCGTGCGAAGTAGAAAGAGCTTGTTTTTGAGTTGGCTTTTGTGAGTGAATAGTGGGATTTTTATTTATATTTTTAAGATGTAAATCAAACTGATTGGTAAACAAAATAGCTTGATTAAAAAATCCTTCATTATTTTCATTACTATCTTCTTTTGTGAGAAATGTTATAATTTCTTTCATTCCTTCTTCGACAGAATAGTTTTTAGTAATATCATTCGTTTTATGACGATAAACAAAAGTTAGTTTTTCTTCTCTTTTGATAATCGTTTTGCGAATCAATATTTTTTTGAGTGTAGATTTTTCTTGATTTGAAGTAAAGTTTGATAAGGTAATTTTGATAAACGTATTTTTTTCTAAACTTTCTTCTATTTTTTCTATAAATTGATTTATCATCTTAATTTTTATATTTTTGTTTCTTAATATTGAGACTTTCGTGCATTCGTTTTCCCAAAAACGAATGTTTCGCTTCCTCAGAAGCGTGATTTATTAGCTTAAATTATGCTTCTGAGAAAGCATTTCGTTCAATTCTAAGAAGTTGAACACACAAAAATAGTGTCTTTATTCTTCTTTTTCTAAAATTTCATCTATTTCAATGTGTCCAAAATAGTTATAGATTTTCAGAATCAAAGCTAGTGCAATCGTAATTTCGGCAGCAGCCACCACAATAATCAAAAGGACAAATAAATGCGCTTCCATTCCTTTCGAAAAAGCAATAAAATTGAGCATAGAAGCTGTTAGCATTAGTTCGATTCCCATCAAGACAAGCATTGCATTTTTACGTGTCAAGACAATCAAAATTCCAATTCCGAACAAAATTGCAGCTACAAAAAGTATCATTTATGATGGATTAAACTCTGATAAATTACTGTCAAATTCTATAAAAATTATTTATTATAATCTGTTTATTAAACTTGATTGCATATTTTTGTAAAATTAGCAACTAAACTCACCAAATACAATTTATTTTTGAATCGTAATTTTAATTCGTTTTCCTAAAAATTTAATTCGAAACTTTTTCATAATAAATAGAAATTAATTAAAATATTTTTTTTTTATAAGTCATTAGTAAACCTTATCACGGTTTGTGTTAAGATAGTTCAGACATCTTGTCTGAACATAAAAAGCAGTATTTTATCCTATCCAACAGTCTGGAAGACTGTTATACAAAAATAACCGTGATAACCTTTAACCTTTAGTATTCAACACATTAAATTCGTAATTTTAATCATTCCTATGTCCTTTCACCAACAATCTGAACCCACAAAATACACTTCTGATACTCTCAAAAGTGAGGAAATGCTTTTTAATTTAGGACCTCAACATCCTTCTATGCATGGTGTTTTGCGTTTGGAAGTTATTACAGATGGTGAAGTTGTAAGAGAAGTTGTTCCACATATTGGTTATCTGCATCGCTGTTTTGAAAAGCATGCTGAAAGTCTGAATTACGCCCAAATTATTCCCTACATAGATAGAATGGATTATGTTGCTTCCATGAACTCGGAACATATTTATGCACTGGGAGTAGAAAAAATGTTAGGAATGACAGACAAAATACCAAAACGAGTAGAATATATTCGTGTTTTGGTGGCAGAACTCAATCGAATTGCTTCTCATTTTATTGCTATCGGAACGTATGCTGTTGATGTGGGAGCAACTACACCTTTTTTGTGGCTAATGAAAGAGCGAGAATATATTTTACGATTGTTAGAATGGATAAGTGGCGCACGTCTTTTATACAATTATATTTGGATTGGTGGCTTATATTATGATTTACCTTTAGATTTTGAAGAAAAATGTAGTGAATATCTAAATCATTTGAAACCTAAATTAGATGACTTGGAAAACTTACTTATCAATAATAGAATATTTGTTTCAAGAACAGCAAATGTAGGAGTTTTGCCAATGCAAACAGCTATTAACTATGGAGTTACAGGTGCAATGCTTCGGGCTTCGGGTTTGAAATGGGATTTGAGAAAAGTAGATAAATATTCAATTTATGAAGAAGTAGATTTTGACATTCCGATTGGAGAGGGAAAAATGGGAACAACAGGTGACTGTTGGGATAGAAATTTTGTTCGCTTTCAAGAGTGCAAAGAATCTTCAAAAATAATTGAACAATGTATTGAGAAACTTACTAAAGAACATAAACGAACACGAGATTTTGACCCACAAGCACTTGTTCCAAAACGTATAAAACCACCTCAAACTGATTTTTATTTTAGAGGCGAAAGTCCGAAAGGTGAACTTGGCTTTTTCTTTAGACAAAATCCAAAATATAAAAAAGGAGATATTCCTTTTCGTTTGAAAGTTCGTGCGCCTTCCTTTTGTAATCTTTCTGTGTTGCCTTATTTAGCCCAAAATACTCTACTTTCTGATTTGATTGCTATTGTTGGTTCTTTAGATATTAATTTGGGAGAAGTCGATAGGTAGCCAAAACTCATTTTAACTCAGATTTATTTCTTTCAAATTATTTTCAACATTTAGATAAGTTTTAGTGTTTATATTTTTAAAGAGAGTGAATAACTTTTATTTTCACACCTCTTATTTTTTAAACTAAAACTTTTTTTTATGAAAACGCCAGATAAAAAACAAAATAAAAATACCGATTCTCCAGAAGAATTCTTTAAAGACAAATTTGATTATGATCCAAAGGAGGATATTTATAATCAAGGAAAAAAAGTAGCCAGTATTGACAATGATGATGAATTAGTAGTGGATAAAGGAATTCCTACTCCAAATCATAGAAATGAACTTTATGAAGAAGCTCCTTTGCATAATGCAAAATCAAATTTTGAAGGAGAAACTATTGATGTTCCTGGTGCTGAATTGGATGATCAACAAGAAAGCATTGGCTCAGAAGATGAAGAAAATAATTATTATAGTTTAGGAGGAGATAACCACTCTAACTAATATAAAAGATGCTGCTTAGTTGTCTTTTAAAAGCCCATAATCTTAACTGATATGGGCTTTTTAACTGCCCTTTGTTGAACTTTACATGGTTTTTTTTCAACAAAATACAAATTTTTTGAAACAAAATTTTATTAAGTTCCGTTATAAGAGTATAAATTTTTATTAAATACTTTATATTCAATAAGTTTTTAATATTTACTTATATTGTCAAAATACATAACAGATGTATTATTTCATTTTTTTTTGAAATAATTTATTTTTATCATTCTGTAATTTATATGTATATAGTTCTATTAATTTAATTAGAACTTATTTTTTAACCTAAATTTTTTTAATATGTTTACTCCAATCAAATCAAACGCAATCAAATTTATTCTTTCAGCTAGTATTATCGTAGGTGGTTTATCTAGTTGTGCTAGTGAAGCAGTAGAAGAAACTCGTCAAGAAGTATTTGTGGAAGAATCAGCTCAATCAGAAAATCTTGCCAAAATAAATATTGACCCAACTCCTACCGATTTTGATACTGTATTGTATCCAATAGATCCTTTAGTTGATGATGATAAAGATAATAAGAAGAACACGAATAATGCTGCTATTGAAATAGCTGGTAGTTGGGATATGACCTCTACCAACGAACAAAATGTTGATTATAATTTAGAACTCTATAAAGATGGAACATATCAAGCATCACCTGATGAAATTTATACTAGAGGAAGAACTACAGGAAATTGGAATGTAGATGGAACAGGAGATGAATTATACTTATATCTTGGTGGTCTTTATGACTATAATGATAATAAAAATATTATAGCAGAACCATCTACTAGAAATAAATTTAAAATTACTGAATATTCAGATAATAGATTAGTTATTGTAAATGATCAAAATGATTCATTTATTTTAACTAGAAGCAACAAATAATTTGTTCTTTTTTATTGATGTTATTTAATAATAAGTTCATTTCTCAAAAAAGCTATTTACAAATTCGGTAAATAGCTTTTTTTGTTGCCTCATTTTTTGTTCTATCAATCATATTCTATTTTTACTTTAGTTAGTCCGTCACGAATAAAATCTAATTTTTCTGCACCTTTTCGGGTAACATCAATAACTCTCCCTTTTTTAAAAGGTCCTCTATCGTTTATTCTGACTCTAATTTGTTTTCCATTTTTTAAATTAGTAACAGTTACCATTGTACCGAAAGGAAGGGTTCTGTGTGCTGCAGTCATTAGTTTTTGTCTGAATTTTTCACCACTTGCTGTTGGTCTTCCTTCATACTTATCTCCATAATAAGATGCAATTCCTGTTTCACTATGTTTTCCAGCTTTAATAGAACTGTTAGAATTATCTTTCTTCGAACCAAACAAAGAAGTACAAGAAGAAAAAGAAAAAACTAAAAAGAGAGATAGGCAAATTATTTTTATTCCTTGTTTCATATCAAAATAGTATTGAAGTTATTTTAAAATAGGTGTGTTGGTATTTTAAGCTAACTTATTGAAAATATAATTTTAAATAGTATCTAAGTAATTTTCTGCTTCTTCTAATGTAGCAAAAGCAGTAATAGGAGTCTTCGAACGAGTAGTAGCTCTAGCTACCTGCATATTAGCAATATCATTTAGAGAGGCTAATTGTGCAACAGCTTTCATTCCATTTTCTAATAAGTAAGCCTGTATTTTTTGATGAACTTGTTCTATTTCTAAGCTCATATGCCCCATAAGTCTTGCATCTGCCAAAACGGTAAAACTTTCTAGCAAAAAACCACTTTCAATAGCTTTTTCCCAACCTTTCTTATATTCCAAAACTGCTGATAAGTTTTTACAACTACCTTTTATTATAGAATATGCTCTATTTTTTTCTGTATTTATAGTTAAACTATAATAATTATTGCTCACAAATTGCTTTGGCATTTCTATAAAATAAATGTATTGAAGGAGAAGTGTTGAAATCTATATTTTTATGTAAAGGTAAAAAGAAAATAACAAAAAAAACACACTCTAAATTTGCATTTAAAATGTGTTCATAAGCGAAATTATAAAAGGGTGTGCGTTCGTTTTAGCTTCGCTGAGGGTTACACCGTTCTCAAAAACGAACGAAACGCTTCCTCAGAAACATGATATTGCTTAAATCACGCTTCTGAGGAAGCGTTTTTTTTCAGTTCTGAGGAACTGAACACACAATATTTCGTAAAAAGTCGGAAGAGCCAATAAGTTTGTTATTTGTTACTTCCCAACCAAGCAGAAAGCATCCAAACTGTTTTTTCTTGTACTTTGATAAATCCTGCCAACATATCTGTTGTTCCTTCGTCTTGAGCATCACCAGCAACAGAAAGCGTTTCACGTTCTTTCTTGATAAGAATAGAATAATCAGTAATAATTGATTCTACTGATTTTTTCTCATCACTTATATTTTTGTGAACTTTCACTGTTGAGTTTTTGAGATAATCTTCGTAAGTATGAAGAGGTGTATGTCCTAAAGTAAGGATTCGCTCTGCAATTTCATCAATATTTAATTGCGCTTCATTATATAGTTCTTCAAATTTTACATGAAGAGAAAAGAAATGATGACCCAATAAATTCCAGTGAAAACCTCTTAGATTTTGATAAAATACTTGATAATTTGAAAGGATTTCGTTGAGGTGGTTGACAGTTTTATCCGATTTGTCTTTATCTAAAGCAATTCGATTGAGTTCTATCATAGCAGTTTCCATAAAAATAATATGTTTTTAAAAGTGAGTTATAAATTAAAAAATGAGATAGCTGGATTTTTTTATTTTTTTAAATCCTGCGTTTCTATGTAGTATTAACACTCAAACTCACCTTTTGTTAGATAAATTTGAAAATTGATGAAATACTCCTTTTCTATTTTATTATTTAAAAATAGAGTGCTTCTTCTATGTATGAAAGCGTTTCGTGCCTATGTATTCTGATAAGACTAGCTGCACCAAATTTAGTTTCTATTCTGTATAAATCTTTTTCACGATAAAACTTTCCATCTGGAGCAGAATATACTACATCTTGCTTAGAAGACTGAAAAAAGTAAGCTGCTTGTTCTAATAATTCTTCGAAATTTTCTCTGTTCATAATCAAATTGTCGTTTAAGATAGATAAATTGATAGAAATTGAATGAAATCAAAAATGAGGTAAAGAATGAGATAAAGACCTTTTGACTTTATAAGTGCAAGATGCAATTTTGTGTTTTAATAAGAAAACAATAGATATTATCTTTGAATAAATTTAGAATGAATAAATTACTGCCAAACACTGACTGGATTGCCAAATCATTAAATGGAACTTCTATTATCATTATAATCTTATCGTATATTCAAAACAGAACCATTTTAGTATCTTAGCGTTAATAAATTTATATTTAAAAACTATATCTACTAATTTTGCGTACTGTGTATAACCAAGTAGCTATAATTTAAAAAAATAGTGCTTGTATTTTTACGAGCAAATATCTTGAAAAACAAAACCAAAAATTACCTATGTGGGACTATCTTCTTTATAAATTAAAAGACAAAATGCGCCTTGATGATGACAATGAGCGTGCTGATAAAGTCATCGAAAACTCTGTTATTTGGGCAATGGCAGCTTCTCTTATTCCAATTCCTTTAGCTGATATGATTGCTGTTACGGTCATACAGGCTGATATGGTCAGAAGATTGGCAGAAATAAATGGTGTAGAAGCAAACAATGCAAATATAGAATCTTGGCTTGGAACGCTTTCAGGTGGTGTTTTATCAAAACTAGGAGCGCAAGCCCTAAAACTTATACCAGGGTGGGGAAGTATTGCTGGAGGTGTTGGAATGGCAGTTTTGTCAGGGGCATCAACCTATGCAGCAGGAAAAACTTTTGCTAAGCACTTTAGAGAAGGAGGCGATTTAGAAAACTTTGATACAGAAGCTGTAAAAGGATTTTATGATGAGCAGCTTATTAAAGGACGAGATTTTGCCAAACAAATGAAAGATGAAGTAGAAAAACGTGCAAAGGCAGCTTATGCAGAATTTTCAGGCGAAGAGGTTAAAAAAGAAGAAAAAGACTTTGATTTTGAAGAAGTAATGGATTTTGAAGAAGTGGTTGATGAAAAATTTCAAAAAGAAGAAAATAAAAAACAGACTAACACAACTACTTCAAGTTCGAATCAATCTAGCAATCAGAATACAAAAACTACTTTTTCGGAAGAACCTCCTCACCAAGCAAATCCAAACAAACATTCTGCTCAAAAAGCTCCAAAAACCGAAGACACTCCTCCAGATAGTGCTACAAACAAAACTTCAAATCAAAATACTACAAACCCATCTTCTTATCAGTCTGCAAAAGAATCAGCAAATGCACTTGCCGAACTTCGTCAGCTTGCTAGTCTGAGAGACAAAGGAATCTTGACAGAAGAAGAATTTCAACGTCTTAAAACCAAGTTAATGGAGAAGTTATAATAAAATTATAACAAAATAGGCTTTGAATTGATTTTACTAGATATATTTTTTAATCTTTTAATCTAGAAAATCAATTCAAACCATTTTATATACATGCAAAGTAAAAAGACACTCATTCTTGGAGCAACTCCAAATCCTACTCGTTATGCCTATTTAGCAGCAGAGAGACTTACCAATAGAAACCATGAAATTGTTCCTGTAGGAATAAAAGAAGGAGAACTTTTTGGACAACCTATAGAAGTACAAACACAAACTGACGACCTTACCATTCATAATGATATTGATACAATAACACTCTACGTAGGAGTGAGAAATCAACCTGAGTGGTACAATTATATTCTGCAAACAAAACCCAAACGAATCATTTTTAATCCAGGTACTGAAAATCCTGAACTTATGAAGATGGCTAGAGAAGAAGGAATAGAGGTAGAAGTAGCTTGTACTTTAGTAATGCTTGGTTCTGGACAGTACTAATTTTAAACAAAATTTATTATCTAAAATTTTTCTTTAACTATCTTTGCTAAAAGATAGTTAATTTTTTGGCTTCTATCTTTCTATCTGCTTTATTTTATCTTTCCCTATCTTAATGAGTTATATTACTGCTATCAATACTGCAAATCCTCCTTTTACTATTTCCCAAGAGCAAAGTGCTGATTTTTCTGCTCACTTTATGGGAAAAACTAAAGATGAAAAAAGAAAAATTAGAATCTTACAGCGTGCAACAGGAATAAAAAACCGTCATACTGTTTTAGAAGACTATACAAAAAAAGAAAACTTTGATTTTTATCCCAACTCTGAAGATTTAGAACCATTTCCTACTACTTCTGAGCGTATGAAAATGTATGAAAAATGGGCTACAAAATTAGGTATGGAAGCTGCAAAACCAATTATAGAAGGAAGAGAACAAGAAATTACTCATCTGATTACAGTTAGTTGTACAGGAATGTACGCACCTGGAATTGATATTGAACTACTAGAAAACTTAGGATTAAATTCTTCTGTACAGCGAACAGCAATTAATTTTATGGGTTGTTATGCCTCTTTTAATGCTTTCAAAGTAGCTGATGCATTTTGTAAGGCTTTTGATGCAAAAGTATTGATTGTAGGAGTAGAACTTTGCACATTGCATTTCCAAAAACAATCTGATGATGATAATTTGCTTGCCAATTCTATTTTTGCTGATGGAGCTGCTGCTGTTTTGGTAGAATCTAAACCAAAAGAAAACAACACAAACTTGTTTTTGAAAAACTTTTATTGTGATCTTGTTCCAAAAGGAAAACGAGATATGGCATGGTATATACGAGATACAGGTTTTGAGATGCGTTTGTCTTCCTATGTAGCCGATATTTTGGGAGACGAAATTGAAGGGATTTTAGATAAACTAATGAAAGGTTTAGAAGTAGATAAAAATTCGGATTCCATTTCTAATTGGGCTGTTCATCCAGGAGGAAAAAAGATTTTGGAAACACTTGCCAAAAAGCTATCTATGGACAAATCAAAACTAGATGTTCCTTTCAAAATTTGGGAAGAATATGGAAATATGTCTTCTGTAACAGTCCTTTTTGTTTTGAAAGAATTGCTACATAATAAAGAAAAATATCACCTCAAAAATAGTCAACTTATTCCTTGTCTAGCCTTTGGTCCTGGTTTGACTGTCGAATCAGCTTTATTTGAATTACTAGAAAAGTAATTTTGAAATAATTAGTTTATTAATTAACGTGAACTCGGTATTATTTAGGTACAAATATTCTAGGTTTTTCTGGGTAGAAATGATAAGCTACTATTGTAGCTGCCATATGCGTAAATGCGTTTATAGGCTTCCTATGTCTAGAATGTTCTACGTCAAAAACGGAAATTAAAATATCATTTACAGATTCAATAATGGCTCTTTTTCTAAGTGTGTATTTTTCTTTCAATGTGATGAGTTGATTCTTCATATTTTTTTTTGTTTTAGTTATCATTTTAAGTCCCTTTTCATAGAGTTGTTCCCAAAGTTTTGTCAAATATCCTTTATCACCAAAGCAATTTCCTTTCAAATTTTTCAATAAATTTTTGAGTAGATTGTGGTTATTATCAGCCTTATTTGCTGCTGTAATTTCAAAAGCCATTACCTCTCCTAAATGATTGATGACTAAGTGAAGTTTAAATCCAAAAAACCACCCCATTGACCCTTTTCCTCGTTTTGCAATGTCTTTGAACACTTTATGAGAGTGAATACGACGATTATCAGAAACAACTATTTTCTTAGAATCAATGAAGTAAGTACCTGTTTCTTCACTTTTAGCACACAGGAGTTTGGCGAGTACATACATAGGTAAACTTACCCTTTCTATTAATTCTAAAAATCGGTTATAGGAGCAAAGTTTAGGAAAATAAGGGACTAAATCGTTACACACAAAACGTTGATAATAGTATTGAAAATTCTTATAACCTGAGTAATTATAATATACTAAAATAGTCATTATTTCACTAGCTGATAACTGGGGAACACGAGTAGGAGAAGGGGTGAAAGTGGAACTGCTTTTTGTTCCCACCCATTTACTAGATACATAAGATTGAGCTTGTAAACAGAACTCATCTACTAAATAAAAAATACCGATTAGGTGGTCTTCGTCGAATTTTATAGTTTTGTCAAACATAAGGCTAAAGAGGTTAAAGTTGAGTAGAGCTATTCAAAAATAACCTTTTTTAGCCTTTTTTGACAAAAATAACTGAAATAAGTAAACAAAACACTGAAAGTCAATTAGTTAAAAACCGAGTTCACGTTAATTAGTTTATTTTAAATTAATAAAAATACTCCGAAAACTATCTAAGTTTGAGATTGAATAAAGGCAGATAAAGACTAAATTTGAGGATAGATTTATAAATCTATAAGCGTCTTAGGTTCTTTATCTGATAAATGAATTCTTAAATACAAGATAAGAAATTACATCTATTTGAATATACTAAAAAACTAAAGGAAGTATTTTTTTCAGTTCTGAGAACGACGTAGTCCTGCTTTGTAAAGAGTCTTTACGTCTTTCCAAATATCAAACAAAATTACTTTTTTATCTGAATTAGATAATTCTTTTTCTAAGACTGTTTTTTGTTTTTTGAGTAAGCGATTTTCTTGCTCCAACTCTAATGTTGTTTTGCTGTTTTCATAACCTTCTTTTTTACTTTATAATGAGGATATGAGAATCAAAATTCCCATATTTTTCAAGCCATTTAAAAACAAGACAGTTCTAAATTTAAAAAACACAGACTGAAAAAATAAAATTTCAATCTGTGTTTTGTTTTTTTAGACGAAAACTAAAGTATAAGGAATGGTAATTAACAATTCGTAATTGTTCCTGAGCTACTATTCTCCATCATTTACAGTATTCCAATAGTCAAAATCTGTTTCTTCACAATCCCATAAATGTTCTTTTTTAAATTTTACGCCGATTGTTGGTGCGCCACCGTTTTTAGCTGCAATCATTTTTTGAATAATTCTTTCACGCTCGGCTGCTAAATCTTGACGAAGTTTTTCATCATTTTCTCTATCAAAATAAAGAATTCCATCAACATACGTTTTTTCAGCTTTTGCATAAATAGACAATGGATTTGCAGACCACAAAACAACATCAGCATCTTTTCCTACTTTGATACTTCCTGTACGGTTATCAATTCCCAACATTTTTGCAGGATTGAGTGTAACAAATTTCCATGCTTCTTCTGGTGTTACACCACCATATTTTACAGTTTTGGCAGCTTCTTGGTTTAATCTTCTGCCCATTTCGGCATCATCAGAATTGATTGAAGTCAAAACTCCTGCTTGATTCATAAGTGCTGCATTGTATGGAATGGCATCTTTTACTTCATATTTGTACGCCCACCAATCTGAAAAAGTAGAACCTGCAACGCCATGTTTTGCCATTTCAGGAGCAACTTTATAGCCTTCTAAAATATGTGTAAATACATTTACTTTGAAACCAAATTTTTCAGCAACACGCATAGTAGCAAGAATCTCAGAAGCAATATATGAGTGACAAGAAATAAGACGTTTGCCATTGATGATTTCTAAAAGTGCTTCCATCTGCAAATCGGTTCTTGTAGTAGCTGGATTTGATTTTTTAGCTGCTTCGTATTCTTTTGCTCTCGTAAATGCATCTGTTAAAAACTGCTCAACTCCCATTCTTGATTGAGGATAACGACCATATTCTGCCCAGTTTGAGTGTTTTACATTTTCTCCTAATGCAAACTTAATTCTTTCAGGTGCGCCTTTGATTTTCATTTCTTCGGCAGTTTTTCCCCAACGCAATTTTATTACAGCAGATTGTCCACCAATCGGATTTGCAGAGCCATGTAACTGTTGTAGAGCCACAACACCACCAGCCAAATGACGGTAAATATTTACATCTTCTGAATTGATTACATCAGCAATTCTAACTTCCGAACTATTAGCATAAACGCCTTCATTTACTCCTCCTGAAATAGCAATATGAGAATGCTCGTCAATAATTCCACTTGTTAGGTGTTTTCCTGTTCCGTCAACAGTTTTTGCTCCATTTGGCGCAGAAAGATTTTTTCCAACTTTACTTATTTTTCCATCAACAATCAAAACATCTGTATTTTCTAGTATTCCTTTTGCTTCACCATCAGATTCATTTGTCCAAACTGTTGCATTTTTTATCAAAACAGTTTCAGCTTTTGGTTGTGCTTGGAAAGCATAAGGTGCAAATGGAAAGATAGGTTTGAAGGCTTGTAATGTAGAATCTATTTTTGGTGCATCTCCAATATTTTGATTGATTTTCATATTAGAATCAGAGTTTTTGGCATTCCAAGTAACCCATTTTCCACCAGATGTACGTGTAGAACCTGACCAGTATTTACCTTCTGAATCGTACCAACCTGTTAAGCGAGTTGCTTCTGTTTGGTTTTGAGGAGAAAATTGAAGTGCAAAAATTCCCTTTTCATACGTTGCTTTTGCTTTCAGGGTATCTTTTCCATCAATAATTTTATAATCTAAATTGTCTTCTTCTCCAGAAACTTCCAATTTATACAATTTTGGTTTTCCATCTTCTTCCAACGTTAAATCATAAATTCCTGCATAAGAAGAGTTAGAAAAAGGAACGATTTCATTTTTTTGTCCTTTTACCCAGTTTTGATGAACTTTTGTTTTTGATAAAAATAAATCGCCTGAAGTAATAATAAAATTAGCAATTGCACCTTTTTTCAAAATCCCTAAATTATTTCCTTCTCCAATTAGATTGGCTGGCGTATAGGTAAGAGCTTTTAGAGCAGCTGTTTTTGAAAGACCTGCACCCACTGCTTTTCTAAGATGCTCCAAAAATTTAGATTTATCTTTTAGTCCGTCTGTTGTAAAAGCAAAGTTGATTCCTGCTTTCTCTAAAATAGCTGCATTTGAAGCTGCATACTCCCAATGCTTTAAAGCTGTAAAAGAAATAAATTGAGCATCTAAAGGGTCATTTACATCAAAAGCATCAGGAAAATTAAGAGGAATAATAAAAGAAGCTCCTGTATTTTTGATTAAATCAACAGCTTGATACTCATCTCCATTTCCTTTCAAAATATATTGTTTTCCAAACTCATCACCTAATTTATCAGCACGAAGAGCATTCATTTTATCATCTACTTCAAAAATTTGAGGGAGGTTTTGTAATGTATTCCAAGCAGAAAGAGTAAGGTTTTTATCTTTTGCAGCTCCAGTTGAATACCATTTTCCATCAAGATAAGTTTGGCGCAAAAGAGCCATTGAACCCATTAAAGAAGAAGGATAAGACTGTGAAGATGAACCTTTATTAAATGACAAACCTGCTGCTACATCAGTTTTGTAAAGCTGCTCATGTGATTTTCCATTACCCAAAAAGACGAGAGCTGATGTTCCTCTTACAATTCCGTCTTGTTGATTAGAAAGAAGTGTTCCAAAACCTAATTTTCTTAGATTTTCAGCTTCTTTTTCTGCTGTTTTATCTTCTGGGTTAAACATTTCACTTGCTTTGTGATGTGCTTTTACAGCTTCATTATTTCCAAAAGCATACGGCGTTTGAGGAGTAAGTTGTAGTTGAAACCATGCACGTCCCTTTGACTTTTCAATAGCTGGCATTCCATAATCTGAATACAAATCAATGAAAGAAGGGTAGATTATTTTTCCTTTTAAATCTTCCACAACTGCACCTTTAGGAATAGTTATATTTGTTCCAACTTCTAAAATTTTGCCATCTTTAATGACTAAAGTCGCATCAGAAATTTTGGTTTGATAATCTGTATAAATGGTAGCATTTGTAAAAGCATAAACAGTAGTGTTTCGCTCATCAGTAATGCCGTTAGTATAAAATGTTTGTTGTGCAAGTGTTTTTTGTAGAGAAAAAACAGACGCAAACAAAACTAAAAAGACTATAAAAAATTGATTTTTAGAGTTTTGCATAGGGAATAAAGTGAGTATAATATAATTTGAAAAATTCTTACAGGCAATTTATGGAAACCTATTGTTTTATTTTTCTTAAAAAATGATAAATCAAGGGAGTGTCTGCAAAAGTGTGTAAGTTGTAAAATTTTATAAGGGTAAATTGTTTGGTGATTTTGCATGGGATTAAATGTCTTAAATAGCATACTGAATGTAGAAACCTAATTCATCTATCAAAAATAATACATCATAAAAAAAATGGATTTGTTTTACAACTCGCTGAAAACCTAGTATTTTGGAATTAGAGGTAGATATGGAAATTTAGCCTGTTAATAATATTTTTTATTACCTTTAACATCCTACAGTTTTCTTATAAATTAAATCCAAACACACATTAATTATGAAACATGTTCTCTTACTACTATTTACATTTTTATCATTACAAGTTATTGCCCAAGGACAGGGGCGAAAAAATAAACAAGACGAAACTGCGAACAAATCAGTATTAGAAAAAACAAACCTTTCTGGCTTAAAATTTAGAAGTCTAGGGCCTGCACTTACTTCTGGACGAATTTCAGATCTTGCTGTAAATCCTAATAATTTTGATGAGTACTATGTAGCAACTGCTGCTGGAGGTGTTTGGAAAACGATCAATTCTGGAAATACATTTCAACCTGTTTTTGATGAACAAGGCAGTTACTCCATTGGTTGTGTCACACTTGACCCAAATAATTCCCATATCGTTTGGGTAGGCACTGGCGAAAATAATAATCAGCGTAGTGTATCGTATGGTGATGGTGTCTATAAGTCGCTGGATGGTGGAGATAGTTGGGAACACATGGGCTTAAAAACTTCTGAACACATTGGAAAAATTATTGTTCATCCAAAGAATTCAAATGTTATTTATGTAGCTGCAATTGGACCTCTTTGGAGTGCTGGAGGTGAAAGAGGCTTGTATAAATCTGAAGATGGTGGCAAAACTTGGAATGCTGTATTAACCATTGATGAACATACAGGAGTGAATGATGTAGTAATAGACCCAAGAAATCCAGATGTTTTATACGCAACAACTTTCCAAAGAAGAAGACATGTATTTACTTATATTGGTGGTGGTTCTGGTTCTGGAGTTCACAAATCCGAAGACGGTGGTAAGACTTGGACAAAAATTCAGAAAGGTTTACCTAATGTAATGTTAGGGCGCATTGGTTTAGCAATATCACCAGCAAATCCAGAATATTTGTATGCTATTGTAGAAGCAGCCGAAGATAAAGGAGGATTTTTCATTTCGATGAACCGAGGGACTTCTTGGGAAAAACGAAATAGCTACGCAACGAGTGGAAACTACTATCAAGAAATTATTGCTGATCCAGTCAATCCTGATAAAGTTTATGTGATGAATAACTGGATGCGTGTAACCAGTGATGGTGGAAAGACTATGGATTATGTCGGAGAAGACTTCAAACATATTGATAATCACGTAATTTGGATTAACCCCAACAATAACAAACATCTTATCTCTGGAAATGATGGAGGAGTATATGAGTCTTGGGATAGTGGAAAACACTGGACTTTCAAACCTAATTTACCTGTTACTCAATTTTATAAAGTGGCTGTCGATAATGCAAAGCCATTTTATAATATTTATGGTGGAACACAAGATAACTTCAGTTTAGGAGGGCCTTCTCGTACTATAAGTGGAAATGGACCGAATAACTTTGATTGGTTTATTACACATGGGGGGGATGGCTTCGAATCACAAGTCGATCCAAAGAATCCAAATATTGTGTATGCACAATCACAGTATGGAAATCTGGTTCGTTATGACAAAATAAGTGGTGAAGAAAAAGGAATACAACCAAAAGAAAGAAAAGGAGAAGACACTTACCGTTGGAACTGGGATGCTCCCTTGGCTGTAAGCCGACATAAATCAACACGTATATATTTTGCTGCCAATAAACTATTTAAAAGTGATGACCGAGGTAACAGTTGGGAAGTAATTAGCGAAGAACTTACACGTAACTTGAATCGAAATGAATTACCAGTGATGGGTAGAATTTGGGGAATTGATGCAGTAATGAAAAATCAATCAACTTCGCCCTATGGAACAATTGTAGCTTTTTCAGAATCGCCAAAAAATGAAAATTTATTGTATGTAGGTACCGATGACGGATTGATTCAAATTACAGAAGATGGTGGTAAAAACTGGCGCAAAGCCGCAAACTTTTCAGGTGTTCCTGACCGAACCTATGTAAATGCAATTTTTGCTTCTAAGCACGATGAAAACATAGTTTATGCCTGTTTTAATCATCATAAATACGGAGATTTTAAACCCTATGTGTACATCAGCCGAGATAAGGGTGTTACATGGGCTTCAATCAGTGGGAACTTACCTAAAAGAGGTTCGGTATATGCGATTGAAGAAGATCATGTCGATAAAAATTTACTATTTATAGGAACTGAATTTGGTGTGTTCTTCTCAGATACTCAAGGAAAAGAGTGGAAGCAGTTAAAAGGTGGTTTACCTACAATTGCAGTGCGTGATATTGCCATTCAAGAAGAACACAATGACTTAGTTTTAGGAACTTTTGGAAGAGGTGTTTATGTGTTGGATGATTATTCAAGCTTGAGAAATTTTAGTCAAAAATTAGATAAAGAAGCAACTTTGTTCAGTGTACGGGATGCTCTTCAATTCGAAACTTCCTATCCGTTGGGTCTACCAGGTAAATCTTTTCAAGGTGATAATTTCTATATTGGTGATAACTTAGGCTCTGAAGCAATTTTTACTTGGTATTTAAAAGAAGATATCGAAAGTAGAGAAGAGCAACGCAAAGCCACTGCAAAAAAGTTAACAGACGAAGGAAAAAACAATCCGTATCCATCGTATAAAACACTAAAAGAAGAAGCTGAAGAGATGAGTCCACAATTGGTATTTACTATTACCAACAACCAAGGCAAAATTGTTCGTAAACTGTTCAGTTCTCCAACAGATGGTTTGCATCGTATGCACTGGGATTTACGTTATGCTTCACGAGAACCAATTAGTTTCCGTGAGCCAGCGTTTTACAATCCATTTGGAGGCGAAAGTTTAGGTGCATTTGTTGCGTCAGGAAAGTATACAGTAACGCTTTCTAAGCTAGTGAACTATGAAGAAACACAATTATCAGAGCCAGTTTCATTTGAAGTAATCCCATTAAATAATGCTGTGATGCCAGCAGATGATCGTCAAGCTTTAGCCAAATTTCAGCAAGAAGTAAATGACTTATCTGGAAAAGTGAGTAGTGTACAAAATTCCCTTTCAGAACTCTCTAATGAATTGCGTTACATGAAAGAAGCTATAAAACGTACGCCCATCAAACATGTAGATTTGATGAAAGAATTGAAAGGATTAGAGAAAGAGATGGAAGCTATCCGAATCAAACTAAATGGCGACCAAATTGCCAATCAATTGGATCAAGAAACCTCACCGTCAATTGCAAATCGTGTAGGTTATTTGATGTATGAGCAATCACATTCTACAGGCACTCCAACAGAAACGCACAAAAGTACGCTTTCTATAGCAAAAGAAGAGTTTGATCCTGTGTATGAGCAGGTGAAGGATTTGATTAATAATGAGTTTAATGCGTTTCGCAAAAAGTTAAAAGAGTTTGGAGCTCCCTACACACCAGGGAATATTCATTTTCTTGATTAATTTTATACAGCCACTAGAATTGAAAAAACTAAAAAATATTGGCTCTTCCGACAATTTAGTGAAATTATAAAATGTTGTGTTTTCGTCTTTTCAAAAACAAACGAAATGCTTCCTCAGAAGCGTTCTTTTCAGTTCTGAGAACGACGCAGTCCTCAGCGAAGCTAAACTGAACATATGATGTGTCGCTAAAAAGTTGGAAGAACCAATATTTTTAAGAAAACATTCAAGAATCTCTAAAAAAGAAAAATCAGGCAGTCTTATAGATTGCCTGATTTTTCTTTTTTCAGGATTAGACAACTCTTTTTTATTGAATAATCAGTTGTTTTGTATATACTTTTCCTTGCGAAACAATCTGAACAACATAAACGCCTGCACTTATTCTTGGAAGTGTAATGGTAGTAGTTTTTTCGTTTCTAGAAATTTCTTTACTGTAAATTGTTCTACCTAGTGCATCCACTACAACAAGATTTGTCTTTTGATTTGTTGTGGTAGCAAATTCTACTTTAAACGTCCCAGTATTTGGATTTGGATAAACCGTAAAGATTTTTGCAGATTCTTCTTCAATTCCAGTTTCTATATCGAAAGTAAATACTTTTTCTTCGGTTTCAAATTCACAGCCTGAAAGGTAAGTTACTTTTGCTTTGTAGCTTCCACTCTCAGTTGGTTCAATCGTTTTTTGATTATTGAAACTAGCTACTTCAGTTCCATCTTTAAACCAAACTACTGAAACAATAGAATCAGAAGACGAAACAGTAATTGTTTTGTCAAAAGAATTCTCTTTGTTTATAGTAATCACTGCATTTGTAGCTTGTGTTTCTGTGATTTCTACGTCATTTGTTTCTACTTGACAACCTTCTGTTGTTGTAATTTCTACTTTGTAAGTTCCAATTTCAGAAGTAACTAAAGTAGATGAATCATTTGAAATTGCTGTATCATTTCTAAACCACTTGTAAGTAAAACCTGTGCCAGTTGTTACAGATAGCGTTGTTTCTTCACTTGAACAAATTTCTGTTTTATCAGCAGAAAGAACCACAACAGGCAAATCTATAATTGTAACAGCAATACTCACGCTATCCAAACACGAAGGCTGACTTGCTGTTAGAGTATAATTTCCAGATTCTGAAACTGAAATTGATGTTCCTGTTCCTACATCTGTTCCATTTAAAGACCAAGTATATATTACGTTTGAGCTTGTATCTTGAGCATTTAGCATTCCATTTCCACAGAAAGTAACTTCACTTCCTTGTTCAATTTTGGCAGTTGGAGCATCTACAAAAACCACTTTTGTAGCTTCAGAAACAGCAAAACAACCTTCTTTTGAAATTCTTACAGTATAATTTCCTTCAAAAGAAACAACTAATGCTCTTGTATTTCCTACCTGAATATTATCTCTAAACCAAAGATAAGAAGCATTTTCTACTTCGTTGGCTGAAAGTGTAAAGGTATTGGTACACGATTCGAACAAACTTCCTTGCTCAACAATTGCCTCAAAAACTTCTTTTATTGGAACAACAACTTCTAATCGTTCACTTTCTAGGTTATTTATAATAACAGAAATATAAAAAGTAGTTGTATTATTCAGAGCAGGCGTTTGGATAGTTGCATTAGATGTTTCAAAAAGTGGACTTGCAGCATTTTGAGAAGCATAAACACGATAAACAGCTCCATTGCTGCGAACTTCAATCGTACCACTTTCTCCTTTACAAGCAGCTTCTAAAGAGAATAAAGTTGGCGTTGATGGAATTGTACGTACTTGAACAAAGTTTGAAGTTGCTGTATTATTTCCACAAATTGCTTTTATAGAATAAGTATATTGTGTGCTTGAACTAACTAATGAATCAATAAATGATAATTGAGAGGAAACAACTGTTTCTAATAACTGATTATTTCTCCAAATTTCATAATTGATAGCATTTGAATTTGTTGGAGTTGCCCAAGATAATTTTACTCTTGTTGCAGAAAGTGCTTCTGCTGTCAAATTCGTTGGCAACTGACAATCTGCAATTGGTGGATTTGAACCACCAGCAGGATCACAGTTTGGCAAGACATCCAAAATTGTATTTTTGACTGTATTTGTGATAATCGGAGCATTCGTATCAAAATAAATGTAGGATTTATTTTCAATTCTTGAAGTATCTGTATGTGCTGCAATTTCATCAAGTTCAAAAATAACATACCCTTGACTAAGTTCTGGGCTAGAAGTGCTATCAGGTAAATTTATGTTACTGAAAACAAAATTAATATTATTATTATTTGCTGTCGTATCAACCACCATCGGATGGCTACTTCCAACAATTCTCAAAGAGCTTCTATCTAATAAATTACTCAATGAATCCACAATATTTACATTCAAAGCAGGTGCATTTCCTGTATTTTGGAAGCGAATCGTATAAGTCAAAGGCAAATCTGAACGCTTTGTGAATTTATCATCACAGATTCCTTGTGGATAGACTTGTTTGTCGTTCGGGTCGTAGGAGTTTACTACTGGGAAGCAATAAAACTTTTGGTTATTCAAACGAGAAATATCATTTGTTTCAGGTGTAATATGTCCTGTAAAACAAACTTCATCTCCAATATTTAAACTAATATTTGGGGTTACATTAATTCTAACTACAAAATTTCTATCATAACTCAAATCGACTACATTCCAAAATAAATCATTTCCTACAATTCTATCTGGTGCAATGGAAGCAGAATTATAAGTTACGGTAGAAGGTAAAGTAACTTTTAGCTCGCCAGATTTAGGGGCGCAAGAATAATTATTTGCTAAGACTGTAATCGTTGTAGGTATTGCAGGACGAAATATTCCACCAATTATATTTACATTAAAATCATAGTTTGTAGCCGAAGGGTTGATAATTACTGGCTGAATAGTTTGATTTCCTGCTTGGTCTGTAATTCGCAAATTAAAGTTTCTTGTAAAACTATTCCCACAATAAAGTCGCAAGCTATCTAATCCTGTATGATTAAATACTACATTTATATCTACTGAATCTGTACAATTATCACTCAAAGAAGTGATAAAATCTCTTGCTAAAATATTCGCTTGGTTAGTATAATTAAAAAGTACAGGAAGTGTTCTTGTTACTACAACTGGATTAATTGTATCTCTTAGATGAATAATGGTAGGAGAAATTTCTACATTTCCATTGTTATCTGTAACTCTTAAAACTACATTCTGATTTATTCCTATATTAGCACACGAAAAAGAACGAGTAGAAAGTCCTGTATCATCAAAAAGATAAGAAGCAATCGTATTACCACAACCTGCTGAACTAGCACTATCTAGTAGAACTGCATCTACCTCAATTTGTCCTGTATTATCTAAATAAGCAATATAATTAGTTTTGCTTATTGCACTAAGAATTTGAGAAGTAGTTACTAACATTTCTACCCTCTCATTATTACAACCTGCAATAGAATCAAAAGCATAGAAATAAGTAGAATCTTGTGTAAGAATTGGGGTTGTAAAAATATTTCCTATGTGTACAGGTGTCGTATTTGTAGGCGAATCGTACCAATAAACTGTTCCGTTTCCACTAACTTCTAAAACGGTAGTATCATTCAGACACACTCCAAACTGATTTTGAGGTGGAGTAATATTTTCCATGGATGAAGTAGTAACCAATATGGCTAATCTATTACTAACTCCACAACCAGCAACTGAATTTTGAGCATAAAAATAAGTAGAGTCTGCTGTTAGATTTGGAGTAGTAAAACTAGTTCCTATATGAATAGCTGTATTACTTGTAGGAGAATCATACCATGAAACAACTCCATTACCATTTACCTCAAGAGTAGTTTGTGCATTTGGGCATAAGTCATATTGATTTTGTGTTGAAGTAATGTTATTTATTGATGCTCCTCCAAATGTGTCTCCTGTAATAATCCAGTTATTAGGAGCTGAAGTAAGGATATTTCGTGCGAATTCGCTACTACAATAATTTAATCCACTAGCTCCTAAAGATATGTTTGGTTGGACATTTTGTAATGCCCAACCTATCAGTGTAGAATCATATCTAGATACATCCATTCTAGAACTATCAAGCATATATTCCATATTATTAACTGGAGTTACGCAGCTATTTTTTGTTTTGTCTAATTAGGTTTAAATTAGCAAAAAAAACGTTATGAACAACTATTTAGGCAATTTGTATAGTAGCTATTTATTAGCTAGTAGTGGTCAGATTACTTGTACAGGTTTATCGTCTATTTTAGATAATGAAATTAGTCATGACGAGTTTACTCGTTTTTTAAATGATTCTATCGGCTCTCATGAGCTTTGGTTAAAGGTAAAACCTACTGTTCGTTCTTTGTCCACTTGTCATTCAGACGGTGTTCTGATTTTAGATGACCACATTGAAGAAAAACAGTATATGCAAGAAAACGCTTTGATTAGCTGGCATTATGATCATAGTTTAAAACGTAGTGTAAAAGGGATTAATCAGCTAAGTGTCTTATTTGAATGTGGTGGTTTTTCTATTCCAGTAGGATTTGATTTTGTTCACAAAACAGAATATTATGAAAATAAAGGCGTAGTAAAAAGAAGAAGTCCAGAGAATAAAAATTCTAAGTTTCGTAAGTTGGTAAGTCAAGCGATGTATAATCAAATCAACTTTGAGTTTGTATTAGCCGATTCTTGGTTTTGTTCTGCTGAAAATATGAAGTGGGTAAAACAGACCCACAAAAAGAATTTCATATTTGCTATCAAAAAAAATAGAAAAGTAGCTTTAAGCCTAGCAGAGAAGCAAAAAGGTCATTATCAAGCCTTATCTGAACTCATTATAGAAGATAAGACTACCCAAACGGTGTATCTAAAAGGAGTAGATTTTCCACTCTCTTTAGTGAAACAAGTCTTTAAAAACAAAGATGAAAGTGAAGGTTGTTTATATCTAGTATGTAGTAAAGAAGGGCTTGATTTTTCTCAAATCACTACAATCTACAAAAGAAGGTGGAAAGTAGAGGAGCATCATCGTTCTATAAAATCTAATTTGAATTATGCAAAATCTCCTGCTCATAAAGCTAACACACAACAAAATCATTGTATTATGTGCTTATTTGCGTTTTATGAATGGGAATGTATTGCTAAAACCATCAAAACAAATCAAACAGCTCTAAAACAAAAAATTTATATCAAGGCTATAAAAGTAGCTTTTGACAATGTGCAAAAACTCAAACAAAAATATATTCCTGCGTAACTACAGTTATTAACATTACTTATATCCCAATCTCCGATATTTTGATTGAAAGAGGTAGCAGAATTAAACATGTTACGCATACTTGTTACAGAAGCTGTGTTCCAATTTCTAATATCTTGATTAAAAGAAGTTGCAGAACTAAACATGCTACGCATATTTGTAACATTGTTAACATCCCAGTTTCGAATATCTTGATTAAAGGAGGTAGCAGAATTAAACATCCCCCCCATACTTGTTACAGAAGCTGTATTCCAATTTCCAATATCTTGATTAAAAGAAGTTGCATAACTAAACATGTTACTCATAGTTGTAACATTACTAACATCCCAATTCCCAATAGGTTGATTGAAAGAAAAAGCAACATAAAACATATAACTCATATTTGTAACATTACTAACATCCCAATTTCCAATAGGTTGATTAAAAGAAGAAGCACTACTAAACATAGCACGCATATCTGTAACATTACTAACATCCCAATTCCCAATAGGTTGATTAAAATAAGGAGCACTACTAAACATAGCACGCATATTTGTAACATTACTAACATCCCAATTCCCAATAGGTTGATTGAAAGAAAAAGCAAGATAAAACATATAACTCATATCTGTTACATTTATAGTATTCCAACTTCCGATGTTTCCGTTAAAAACATCACAATTTCTAAACATATTACTCATACTATTAACCCCAGAAAGGTTTGGCACATCAATAGCATTGTCGGTAAGATTATAGCAACCAAAAAAAGCACTTTCCATACTCGTCCAAGCAATGCTACCCCACGCTTCTATGCTTTGAAGTCTTCGTTTTTGGTTACCATCATTCATATAAAAGTGAGGAAAAATTCCAGTAATAGCTATCTCATAAGTACTACCATTTTGTAAACCTGTAATAGTATAATTTCCTGTTTGTCCTGTAATTGAGCCATTACCATTACCTGTATTGGTAAGATTTGTCCAAGTAATATCATAATTATATGTTCCACTAGAGGACTTTGTAGGAATAGTGATTGTACCATCAATAGGTATCCATGTGGTACGAAAAGCCTGTGCATTTGCTGTTGTTGTACTAAAAAAGAATAATGTAAAAAGCAGAGAAAAACCAAATAGTATAGTTTTGATTTGGTTTCTAAAAGTAGAATATGATTTTGTCATCAAAGAAATTCAATTGCGAATTATAAAATTAAAAACTACCTTTCTTGGGAGTGAGAATGTAATTTATAAATTCTGAATAATTCTGTGTAGAAATAGAATAAATAATAATAGAGGTGATTTGTAGACACAAAGGTACATTTTTATTTATGGAAACACATGCTTTTTTATAAAAAAAAAGAATTTTTATCTAGTATGAATATCAGTTCAGTCCTCTTACAAAATTTTCTCAATTATGGCAAAAGCAAAGTAAACATATCAATAGTTTACTTCTTTCAGTAGTATGTAAAAGAGTTGTCATTCCTCTTTATTAACTCAATTTTCTAATTTATCTATGTCTTCACTTGTGGCAGATAGAGAGTTTTTTGGTGAAAAATGGCAAGAAAACGTATAAAAGTAAGCAAAATTATCTTTTTAAATACTGCTATAGTCAATTTATTAGTGATTATTGCTTAGATTATAGAGGTTACCATTTTTCTATTAATCAACATGTAATAAAACATGTTCGTTCTTGGTTTGGAAGTTTATGACATAGCAGTATTAGGAGAAATTAGTTTTTTTTAATACTGTCCATTTTATTAAATTATTGTACCATTTTAAGTTGTAAACAGATTTATTATGGCTGTTTAGAGATAGATGAATTTTGGACTTTTATAAGTAAAAAATCTAATAAGTTATGACTTATCTATGTTTATCATAGAGAAACTGGGGAAATTGTGGCTTGGGTATTTGGTAAAAGAAATGCCAAAACAGCAAGAATATCATACAAATAATGAAGCAAAAGGATATAAAATGGTCAAAATTGGCTTATGATAATTGGAGAAGTTTAAGAAAGGTTTTTCAAAACGAACCTTCTTTGATAGGAAAGGAATATACTCAAGGAATTAAAGTTAATAATTGTGATTGTGACACAGAATACATAGGGTATTTAGAAAAACGTGATGTCGTTGGGGACACCAACAACGGCAGGTTATAGCCTTTGTTGGTGTCTCAACGATGATCATCAATATTCAAACTTCGAATAAAATCAATAAATTACTGTTGGTTGAGTCCCAACACCGATATAATCTACTCTACTACCAAAGTACCAACTCCATGATACGAATGATAAGAAGCATCATACATTGCATCAGCACTGATTAAACCGACTTTATATGTTCCTTCCGAAACGGCACGAGTTTGATAATAATAGTATTGCGTTTTCTTCTTTCTAACATCAGTAAAAATATTTACTCTATCATCTCTGAAATCAAAATGTTCTGGTGAAGAAGCATTTTTTATCCAATCAAATTGTTGTGCTCCTCCTAATCTTGGATTTTCAATTTCCAAACCAGCAGGAAGCATATCTGTAATAACTACATTTTCGATAACATCTACCGAAGTAGAAATTACTTCAATACGAACAACAACAAGTTGATTTTGCTTAACTTTTCCAGTAATTTCATTTCCTTTTTTATCCAAATAAGTACGACGAACACGAATATTTTTATCTTCTTGTATATAGTCGCCTTTTAGGCTGATTCCTTCTTTTTCCCAGAAATAATACAGATCACCTTCTCCAGAAGTTTGAATAGTAATTTCTTTATTCAAAACCTGATTCTTAGTAAGAATAACTGTACCATTTTCATAAGCAGAAAGATTCGAACCACCAGCCGAAATTTGTGCTGTAATATTACTATTATTTGCTTTACGTGCTAATTTTCCTAAAGCTAAAAATGTAAATGCATGTTCTTGTGTATTTAAGTATTTTGCAGCTCTATACTGTTCTGAAAGCTGTTTGGCAAGTGTCCCAATTTGTGGGTTTTTTGGGTCTTGTTCTAACATAACATTCAAAGAAATAGCTTGGTCACGTATATACGAATAGAAATTTCCACCTAGAGATTGTTGTGATTTTTCACCCGAAAAAGAGGGAGGCAAAACAGCATCATAACTCGCCTTATCACCCAATAATTTATAGGTAGAAGCTAACAAATAACGAGAATCAATCGCTAATAAATGCTTATTTGCTTTGTAATAATTCATTGTTGCTACATCTTGTTTTCCTGCCGAAGCCAAAATATACATAGAATAGAAAATAGATTTGTTGGCAATTGGTCTTGAAGTGAGCTGTCCGTTTATATTATAATAATACAGACGCTCAGTATCCTTACTTTTGATTTTTGTCATTAGATAATCATAAGCCTTATCTAAAACATCATCACTTACTTCATAACCTGCTTTTTTGGCTTCTGTCAAGAAATGAACAGCATAGACAGTTCCCCACCAACTTGCTTCATGTCCACCTTGCCAGTAGCTTAAGCCTCCTTCATAAAGTTGCATAGACTGTAATTTTGCAATCGCAAAACGGATATTTTCTTCAGGCTTAAGGTCGTAACTAAGAGATTTTCCTATAGATTCAGCCACATCTTTTACATAAAGTTGAGGGAATGCACTAGAAGTCGTTTGCTCAACACAACCATACGGATAACGCACCAAATAATCCAAAGACTTAACAAATTGAACCATCGGAGATTTACTAACGACCAATTTTGCATCTGCCGAAGTTGGTACATATTCGTGTTTGAAACTAAGTGTTTTGCTTTTTCCACCTTCTACACTTCCTGCATCTGATTCTTTCAAGAGAGACGTAAATGGACGAACAGTAATATCTGTAGTTTGATTGAATTTTTCGCCTAAAGCTGCTACCTCTACATCAATTTCTGCTGTACCTACTGCTTCAATTGCATTGATTTTGAAGTTTACCTTTGCTTCACTGTTTGGTTGAATAGTAACGGTTTGTGTAGTATTTCCGTTTGGTGAAACTGCTCCCTTTGTTTTGAGAGTAACAGTTGCTTGTGCTACTTTATCGGTCGTGTTGCTCATCGTAACAGGCATTGTAATTTTATCTTTTGGACTCAAAAACCTTGGTAAACCTGCCGAAATTACAATTGGGTCAGCCACTTTCATATTTGCTGTTGCAGAACCAAATTTTGAACCTTGTACAGCGACAGCCATAATTCTCAAATCTCCTGAAAATTGAGGTACATCAATTTCATAATTGACTTCACCTTTTGAGTTGGTTTTTAATGTTCCAGACCAAAAAGAAACAGGTTTTACTCGTTTGTTTGCCATCGGATTAGTACGGTTTGCCAAATCATAACCATCTGCACCAAAGTTCTGAATATTTGCTTTAAATTCTGGATACAAACGTTCGTACATATCAAATGCCTGTACACCTAATGCTCTTTTTTGGAAGAAATAATTGTAAGGGTCAGGAGTTTGGAAGTTTTTAATTAATAAAATTCCTTCATCAACGGCTGCAATCGTAACTTCTACATCTTGCATTGGCTTTCCTGTCTTGACCGTAATCATTTGTTTTTGAGAAGAACGAATACGCTCAGGCGCAGTAATTTCTAACTCAATTTTGTGTTTTGATTCATTTTCTACTGCAATAGGAATGTAACCGTGAGCAACTGTCAGAGGAACATCATTATTAGTAAGTGGACGAATCAGTGTCGCACTAACATAAACATTTGGCAAATGCTCGTCTGTAATTGGAATGTCCATTGAAGCCGAACGGTTTTGAACATCAATATATTTGTGAGTAATTACATTGTCTTTTTCTAAAGTAACTAACATTCTACCTGAAAAAGGAGCTTTGAAAAGCACTTTTGCTGTTTCTCCTGCATTGTATTTTTTCTTATTAAGTGTAATATCAATTTGTCCTGCTTTATCAACTTGGAAAGAAGAGTTTGAAGTAGAACCATAATAATAAGCATAAAAACTAGTAGAAACATAAGTTTCAGCATTTGGAAGAGAAACACGCACTTCATAACGAGCCGAATGTTTTGGAGTAAAAGTTATAGAAGTGCCAGAAGGATTGATTTTCATTTCATTATCATACTCAACTATTTCTTTATACTTCGAAACATAGCTATAATGGTCGTCGTATCTTCTCTCTAAAGCTGTATACCATTGGTAACGAATCACTTGTACTTTGGCATTTGCAGGAATAGCTTTTCCATCATAATCAAGAGCAATCAAAGGAAAATTAAGAGGTTGGTTTAGACCAATCCAATAATAATCTAAGCCTTTTACACCTAAGAAGTAAGGCTGCGTAATAATATCAAAACTTTTTCTAGAGCCAACAGGGCGACCTGTTTCATCGAAAACAGTTGTGTAAAATGTTCCTTGCATCAATCCAATATTTTGGAAAGTTTCTGGAACTTTTACACTTTCACTTATTTTTCCTTGTAAATCAGTTTCACCAGTATTTTCATAATCTTCATAAGATGGCATTTGATTATCTCCAATGTTTAAGAAGAAATTATAATCTTGATATTTAGCATCTTTAGATTGAAAGGCTTTTTTATCATACGTCAAACGCACTTCATAATTTCGGTCTGCTGCTGGAGGACCAAAAAGATTTGTTGCCGTTGCTTCTAAGTTGATAGCTTGTCCACTTTTTACAGATTCTTCATTTAGTTTGGATTCTACTTTTATGCGCTGTGGCATAAACTCTTCTACATTTATATTTCTTGAAGCTAACAAAACATCATTTGAGGTATAAACTTCAATTGTATAACTTCCCGTTACACTTGTGCTAGGAAGTGGAATCGTAGCTGCAAAAGTTCCTTCTTCTGAAAGACGATTTTGTTTTTCTACCAAACTTCTACCATTTGGCATAATGATTTTCCATTTTACAGGAATTTGTCCGACACTTTGCCAGTCTTCCCAATTTCTGATAATGGCTTTAAAGCTGATTTTCTCATCTGGACGATATAAATTTCTTTCAGGATAGATAAAGGATTGATAATTTCCTGCTGTTGGATAAATTCCATCTGTATCAAAACCGTAGGTAGAAATTCCATTTTGAGCTAAATGAATATAACTAAAATCATCATTTTTTTGTGCTGTGATAAATTGAAAATTATATTTTTCGCCTAACTTCTTCAATCCTGTTAGTCTTGCAACTCCGTTTGCATCAGTTCTTGTAGTTTGAATAGTTTGATTACTTGTACTGATTAAACGAATTTGAGTTCCTTCTTCTGCTGTTGCATTCATAATTGAATTAGCAAAAACCATAATTTCATCTTCACTTCTACGAACAATAAAACCCAAATCAGATACACAAACAATCTGACGGTCTTTTATCCAACGGTCATCAGGCGAGCGCACAACCACATAATAAATTCCTTCAAACGGACGGTTATCAGCAGCTACTATCTCACGCATATCAATTGCATAACTACTTCCTGCTTTTTTGAAATCAGTCATTTTCATTTCTTTTTTCAAAATAACATCTCCATAATCGTTTTCTCCATTTCCATAATAATACTCATCCATTTGGTCGTAATTATATGATCCGACCATCTCTCTCAAAAAATGTTGAATATTATTTTCATAGATTTTATATACTTCTAGTTCTACCTTCTCAAAACCATAAATATTTACACCAATATTTCGCTCTCCTTTTGAAGTCAGATAAGCTGCTTTTCCATCTGAAAAAGAAATTGTTTTTTCTGCTCCTCCAAAAAGTAAAACATGTTGATATTCGGCTGTTAGTTTTGTACCAAAAACACCTTTTAACTCTTGATCGATAGTAAGTTGATAATTTGTTTCGTCTTTAAAGTCTGCTTTTACTAAGAATCCTGCATCGGTTTTTTCTATTTCTGTACGTAACTGTGGATTAATAGAAATAAGGTCTTTAATCTGTGCTTCATTCTGTGTCACACTTTGATTCGTCAAAACTCTAACAATCGTTTTGCCATTCATTTTATATGAAGTTACTTGGGTTACTTCGAAAGTCTGTGGATCTGGAATATCTGTTTTGAATGACATTTGAGGAGCAATTCCATCCCCTTTTGTCATTTTCAAGCCTTCTTTAATGTTGATAGAAATTGTTTTTCCTGCTAGTTCTTTGCTGTCGCTTGTATTTGGTTTTATAACCAAACGAACATTTTTTCCTACTTCATTACTTTTCAATGTATAATTTGCTACTGTTCCATTTCCTGTTTCAGAAACTCCTAAAGTAGAAAGTGAAAGTAAGCTATTTAAAGCACTAGGATTGATGTCGTAGTTGAAAAGTAAATTCAGAAGAAGCTCTGGTGAACCATTTGCATCTGCACTCCAATAGGCTTGTGCTGTCGAAAGGTCAAGATAAGGAGTATGAAATTCAAACTTTTTGTCTTTATCAATCTCAATATTCTTTTTTGTCAGTTCGGCAATTATATTTTGAGTGAGCTTAACTTGATATTTTGTATTTGGAGCAAATCCTTCATCAGGAGAAAAAATAAGCATTGTAGGACTTGTCCATTTGAATTTCCCTTTTACTTTCGGATTAATATCCAAATATTCAATTTCTTGCCAAACATCTAATTGCTCAGGTTTTGCAATAGCTTGATTGAATGTAAAAGTAAGGTTTTGTTGAAGTGCGATTTGCTCTCCAAAATTTTGGTCAATTACTTGTAATTTTTCTGTTGTGGCACAGGAAACAAGCCAAAGCAGAAAAACTATTCCCATTATTGGAAGAATAGATTTGTAGGATTTGTTAAATGATGGATTCATAAATTTGGTGTATAATGTTGTTGGTAAGACATCAACAACGGCTATGATTTAGGTAAATTAGTAGTAGAAAATCTTATTTCACTTCTTTGTTAATACTACGATGCTTTTTAACAAAAAATTGCATACGAAAAGTTAGTGTTTTTTTAGATTCTTTCAAATTTTATTTTATAGTTTATAAAATATATTGATATTCAAGAGGATAAAATTAAGAAAAACTAAAATTAGTAAGAAAATATGAATAAATAAAGAAATGAAATTTTAATAATTTATTTCTTTATCTATCAATAACTTATATTTATCTAGTATTCATTCAAACCTATCGATAAGTGGTTGTTTTTTGATTCAAATCTAGATTAATTGCAGCGTAAAAGTGTATTCAAACATGTGTTTTTCTGCAATCCTATGATTACTCCAAATTTTCTCAGCTACGTTAATCGTAAACTAAAAACAGGCAATTTAGAATATATTCATCTAAATGCGTTACCTAAAAATCATGCTACTCGTCTTGATGCTTATCAATTTAATCAAATAGAGGAAGGTTTGGCAGATAAATTTATACAAGAGTTGTTTGAAAAACAAGGGATGCGATTTACCCTTTCGCTTACTTCTTTGCAAGATGACTCTTCTTCAGAAATAAAATCTAATTTTGATAAGATAGCTAAAAGGTTAGATACCATAAATCATCAAAACAATGATGATTATCAAGAATATGGTGTACGTACATTTGGTTTTGGTTATCCTCTTGTTATTCGTAGAAGTAAACATAATCCAAATAAAGTAATAAAAGCTCCTCTTATTATTTGGCGTATGTATTTAGAAAAATCTATTCATCAGATTAATGAATGGAAAATAGTTCGTACAGAAGAAGACCCTATTTTGCTCAACGAAGTTCTAATCAATCATTTGGAACAAGAGGAAAAGATAGTTTTTAAAGCTGCAGTAGAAGAATATCTAAATGAAGACATTCTCACTTTTACACAACTAAAAAATATTTGTAATACAATAATGGAACGTTTCAATCTTGAAAATGTAGAAGATTTTCAAGAGCCACATATTGATGCTATTCCTACTATTGATGAAGATGCTTTTACACATTTTCCAAAAATAATTTGGTCAGGTGTTTTTGGACTTTATAGAATTCAGAAAGAAGGAATTATACAAGATGTAGACTATGTGATGTCACATTTTAATAATTTTAGATTCGAAAATCTAATTCCAGACCCTTATCAGACTTCTACTTTATCTAGTATAGCTACTGACCCTAGCCAAGAAAAAATATTACATTCGCTTGCAAAAAAAACTGTTCGTGTCATACAAGGTCCTCCTGGAACAGGAAAAAGTCAGGCACTGACAGCCATTATTACCAATACCATTGAAAGTGGTGCTAAGTGTTTGGTTGTCTGTGAGAAAAAAACAGCATTGGATGTTATTCGTCAAAATTTAGAAGATTTAGGCTGTGGAGAGTTTTGTATTTCTATTGAAGATACTACTAAAGATAGACGAACAGTTATTGCAAAGGTCAGAAATGCAGCTGAGCAAATAGAAGAATATCGTCATAATTTTAGAGAAAAAGAGTATGAAATTGCACTCAATAATTATAATCAACTCAAAAGAGATATTAATAGAAGACATAAAGCTGTTTTAAAGAAGATATTTGGAGATGATTGTTGGAAAGATGTTGTAGGAAAATACATGCACAGCCAACGTATAGGAGAAAATATTTCTTTAAAACATTTGTTAGATAGAAGCGAATATTCATTCGATTATGAAGAGTTTGAATTATATACAAAAAAAATAAAAGAAGGATATTATCTCTTTAAACAAGTTGCTGCCGAAAATCATCCTTTAGAGCAGTTAAATGACCAACTATTTCAAGGAACATTTTTGCATACACAGCGCATAGAAATAGAAGAAAGTTTAAATCGTGTAATTAGAGAGTCTCAAGAAGTTATTGATACCTATACTACTCATAAAACTATTTATGGAGAAGAATTTAAAGACAATAGAGTATTTAGAAATAATTCTATCATGATTTTTTCTTTTGTTTCTCGCAAACATGATAAAGTCAAAAACTTCAAACAAGAATTTCTCAAACAATATCAAGAGTTTGTAGATAAGCAACAAGAAATAAAATATTTTGATGTAGAGTTTCCAAATAAAGAAGGTGTAGAAAATTTTGAAACACTTTACAAATCTATACTTGCTTACCAAGAAAAAATGAAATCTATTTTGGTAGGAATAGATGATTTTCAAGAGTATTATAAGTGGAAACATTTTTTTATTTCATTAAAAACACCACAAAGAAATGTTTTTACTGCGCTCATAAAAGCAAAATCCAATGATTGGGCAAATACCTTTGAGAGCTGGTATTTGGATAATGTTCTCTTTAAATACGAACAAGAAATAGGTCCTTTCCAACAAGATGACCATTTAATAGAAGAACTTAACCAATTAACTGAAAAGCTAAAAAAGATGCAAGTCGATAAGATAATTGCACACTGGCTTAGTATACAAAAAACGGCTTTAGAAAAATTTAAGTTAAAGGGAGGAAATATAAATACACTTTATAATTATAAAAAAAACAAACAAAACAAACGCAAAAATTCACTTCGTAAGATAATCCATACTGATTTTCAGTTATTTAGTAGTTTCTTCCCTGTAATTTTAGTTAGTCCTACAGTAGCTAGTTCGATTCTGCCAATGAAAGAAGGACTCTTTGAAGTTGTTATCTTTGATGAAGCGAGTCAGTTGAGATTAGAAGATACTTTTTCATCTTATTTGCGTGGAAATTATAGAATTATTTCAGGAGATGTACATCAAACTCCTCCTACCAATTATTTTGGAAGAGATATTTTATTAGATATTGATTTAGAAGACAAAGAAACACACGAAGAAGCTCCTTTAGTAATAAAACCTGACTCAAGAGAATTGGCTGATAAAGAATCATTGTTACAATTTGCTTTAGATGCAGGCTATGAGAAATCTTATTTAGATTTTCATTATCGTTCTCGTCATCCGTTCCTAATTGAGTTTTCAAACTCTGCTTTCTATGGTTCAAGGCTTATGCTTATGCCTGAACGTTTTGCGTATAAGCCTATCCGTTTTCTGCAAGCTGATGGTATTTATGATAAAAACAGAACCAATATGACAGAAGCCAAAATGATTGTAGATATTCTGTTTGGACATATTTGTGAGAATAGCTATGGAGATTGTCCAACAATAGGAATAGCTACTTTTAATATAGAACAACGTAATTTGATTATAGAATTAATTCAAAAAACTTGTCAAGGAAATAAAGAACTTCTCAAACGTTATGAAAAAATAAAAGAAGATGGATTTTTTGTCAAAAATTTAGAGAATATGCAAGGCGATGAACGAGATATTATTTTAATTTCTACAACATTTGGTAAAAATGAAGAAGGAGTATTTAAACAATATTTTGGACCTCTAAATCTGTCAAAAGGATACAAATTACTTAATGTTCTGGTTACTAGAGCAAAATATCAGGTGTATGTCTGTACTTCTATTCCTTCTTCTTATTATAATCGTTATGCAAAAGAACTTGCACTTAGAGGAAATACAGGAAGAGCTATTTTATATGCTTACTTAGCTTATGCACAAGCAATAGAAGAAAATGAATCTAAAAAAAGAAGAGCTATTTTGGAGCTTCTAGAAAAATACTGCTTGGAAGGAGAACGTTTTGATAAAGTACAAAACCAGTTTTCTCCATTTAAAGAAGAGTTATATCATCGTCTTTCCGAACAGTTTGGAGAAGAATGTGTCGAAGCTGAATATCAATTTGGAAGTTTGAAATTAGATTTTGTAATAAAAGCCCATAAAGCAGGAAAACCTATTTTAGCTATTGAATGTGATGGAGCTATGCATCATAATACTGAAGAAGCGTATATTCATGATATATATAGAGGAAAAATTATTACTGAAAGAATGAAAATTCATTACTATCGTATCTGGACTACAAACTGGTGGATTAATGCGAAAAAAGAAATGAAAAATTTGGTTGATTTTGTCAATTCTATTGATGAAGACAAATTGCCAAAAAAATCTTTATCTACCATGACAGCTATGGAAGAGTTTTTAGACAGACCATTAAATTTGGAATCTATTGGAGAAAATCTTTCTAAAATAAAACCACATGGAGAACAAGAAAAACTCTAATTACCCTAGGGTTTTCTTATAAAAACTATGGCTCTTCCGACAATTTAAGGAAATTATAAAATGATGTATGTTCGTGTTTTCAAAAACGAACGAAACACTTCTGAGGACGCATTATATTCAACTCTGAGGAGTTGAACACACAAAACAAACATTAAATTACTTTTGTTACAAGGTATTAACTAAGTAACTGAGCAAAATCATTTATATGCAAATGGAATCTGTCTGACACCTCAAAGGTGTCTTGACAGTTTAAATCTAATTCTTTTCTTAGATATGTTTTATTTTGCTCACTTAAGTACCTATACAAAATTAATAATTCATATAATTGATTAGCGAGTGATTTAGCTTCGCTGAGTACTTCATAGTTGGCTTCACCTAGCTTTGGTTAATAAATGTTGAAAGTCAGTGAAGCTAAATACAAGTAATTGTTATTTAACACATATTTAATTTTTATTGTATTATCCTGTAATTATCATATAAATCACTCGCTAATTATGTCCAACTATTTACTTAAAATATAAATAGATTTGAGCTAAAGCTAAAATAGCTCGTTTTAAACTTACCCACTTTATGAAACAGTGTTCTAAGTTACTAAAAAAAGCCTTTGTAAATCCATACAAAGGCTTTTGAGAATATAATTTATGAATAGTAAAACTATCTTTTTTTATTTCCTCCAGTAAAAATTCCGATTATAAAAAGTAAGACTATTGCACCTACTGTTGAAGTAATAAGACTTCCTACAAATCCTGCTTCTACCATAATATTGAGTTTTGTAAAAAGCCACCCTCCAATAGAAGCTCCTATAATTCCGACAATCAGATTGACAATCAAACCTAAGCCCTTTCCACGCATGAGTTTACCAGCAATAAAGCCAGCCAAAATACCGATAATAATTGACCAAAGAAGTCCCATAATTTAAAAAATTTGAAGTATAAAAATAAGTAAAATGTTAGTTGAAGTAATGACTGTATAAAATATTGAACGTAAAAAAATCAATTAAGATTAATTTAAAAAATAATTTAATAAAAATTAGCTCAAAATGAATATTCTTGTTTTTGTTTTTCAAAAATTAGCTTAATTTATTCTATCTTAGATTTTAGTATTAGTTTTAGATTCAATTTTATAGAAACAAAATGAGCGAACAAGCAGGACAACCACGTAAAGATTTAAGCTCTGCACCCCATTCTATTTCAGGCGAAAGACAAGCAGAACAAAGAAAAAAAGTGCGTTTTCAAGATGATCATTTTAGTCGCTTTCATGGCTACAACGAACAGTTTATCTCTAAATATAAAGAAGAACAATCAACAAAAATTTCACTAGGAATTTGGATACGAGTGGCTCTTTTTGTAATTGTCTTGCTTATATTAGTTTTTAATCTTTTTGGCAATACTGTTTTTGCTCAAAATAATATAGATAATAACACCACTGCACAAGACACAACAATTAGCAATGCTCCTCCAATAAATAAACCATTAGATTTTGAAGTTCCGAAAAGATATAGTTCAGAGAAAGCTGATTTTGACCTTTTAGTACAAGAACTTTTTCCAGTTCCAGAAGATGATCTAGATTATAGTGATTTATACGAATCATTATTTCAATTTTTTATTCAGCCTTTGGATTTGAACCAAGCCACCCGAAATGATTTGATAAGTACATTTTTACTTTCTGAACGACAAATTGAAGATTTTTTGAAGCACAGAGAAAATTATGGAAAACTGCTCAGCATTTATGAAATTCAGTCTATTCCATCGTGGGATGCCAATACTATCGAAAGAGTTTTGCCATTTATTACTATTACAGAAAGCACCATCCAGCAAGATACACGAAGTCTTTTTGATCGAATTTTGGCAGAAAAAAACAAAACTCTCTTGGTTCGTTATAGCCGTACTTTAGAAACTCAACGAGGTTATACTAGTGATACAACAGGCGCAACTCGTTATTTGGGTTCACCAGACAGAATTTATACACGTATGCGTATTTCGCATCTCAATGACTTTAGTATCGGTTTTACACTTGAAAAAGATGCAGGTGAACAGTTTATTTGGGATTCAAAAACAAATAGATATGGTTTTGATTTTCTTTCAGCGCATGCTGTTTTGTATAATCAAGGAAAATTTAAAGCGATTGCAATAGGCGATTATCAACTTCAATTTGGACAAGGATTAATTATGGGAGCAGGTTTTGCAGCAGGAAAAGGCTCTGAAACTATCAATACAGTTCGTAGAAGTACACAAGGAATTAGACCATACACATCCGTTTTAGAAACAGCTTTTCAACGTGGAGCAGCAGCAACTTATTCTAACGGACAATTTGACTTTACAGGATATTATTCAAGAGTAGGAGAAGATGGAGGAGCTTCAAGTGCCGTTATTGCAGATTCACTCAATCAAGGACAAGAAGGGGATTTTATAAGCTCCCTTATTGCCACAGGTTTT